>JAQFVI010000316.1 GCA_029439495.1 Caballeronia sp. BR6202001590007 | reverse complement strand
GGGCGCCGTCATCGCCTCCATTGGTATGACGGCGTTTTCTTTTTTCGTACTCGACTTGTAAATGTGACCTTCCGCCTGGTGAATCGTTTGCAGTTCTTACTCGCGCGATGCCGTCCGCGTCCGCTTTTGGTTCGTTGCCTTCATGCCCGATGCGATCGGCATCGAACTTGCTGCTTCGAGTGTTTCCCCGCTGATTTCGCGGGTCATCCACGACTCATCCATCGACGGAGCGAACAATGAACGCATTGCCCAATACGTGAGACGCCATCGGAGATTCCTGGAACAGCACCACGCGCCGCGCTCGCCGCATGGCGTACCACAGCCCACAGCCGGGACGCGGCCGAGGATATCGGTTCCGAACTGCGTTCGCTGCTGAGCGAACTGGAAGACACGCTGTCTACCGGCACAGCCGCCGATGCCGCCGCGCTGCGCGCGCAGATCAGCGATTGTCTCGACAGCGCGCGCTCGCGCCTGAACGACACCCACGCGGCCTTCCGCCAGCGCGCCAGCGCGCCAGCGCCGCGTTTGACGATGCCGACGCGTACTTGCACGAAAAGCCTTGGTAAACCATCGCGCTGGTCGGCGACCTCGCGCTCGTCGCGGGCGTGCTGCTCGCACGCGCGCACTGATCCGACGCGTTACCGCGCCTCGCTGCGCAGAAAATCTGCCCCGATGACGTCGATGCAATCCGTGCAGATCGCGTCGACGCCCCACGCGGCGAGCAAGCGCGCGCGTTGCGGATCGTTCACGGTATAGGCGAGGATGCGCAAGCCTGCGTCCTTGATCTCGCCGACGATCCTCTCGTCGAGCGAGCGATGGTCGACATGCAGCGATACGCATGAAAACGCCTCGGTCTGCACGCGCCAGTCGTCGGGAATCGCTTCATAGAGCATGCCGCGCGGCAGGTCCGGCGCGGCGTCGCGTGCGGCCTGCAGTGCTTCGAACGAAAACGACGACAACAACGGCGCGACCGCCGCGCCAGCCCACAATCCCGCCGCCTCGCGGGCGACGAGCCTTGTCGGTTTCCACGTCCCGCCCTTCGCAGGGCTTGATCTCGACGTTCGCCATCAGGCCGAGCGCGACGCAACGCGCGTGCAACTGCGCGTAAGTCATCGACTTTGCCGCGCCGTGGCCGTTCGAGGTGCGATCGACATCGTCGTCGTGCAGGAGGAACACGACGTCGTTCGCCGACAGTTTCGCGTCGAACTCGATCATGCGCAGACCGAGCCGCGCGCCAACGTCGATCGCTTCGAGCGTGTTCTCCGGCGCGAGCTTGCCGCCGCCGCGATGCGCGACGATCGAAGGATAAGGCCAGGGTGTCATCGCATCGGCTCCGTCAGAATTCGCTTTGCAGTTCACGTCTGATTCAGTTCGCGCGCCGCCCGGATGCGGGATCGAAGAAATGCAGATGCCGCGCCGGCAGCGACACCCGAAGCCGCTCGCCGCGCGTCGGCCGATGTTCGTGCGGCAGGCGCGCCGCGACATCGTGCTTGCCCCATTTGCCATGCGCGAGATTGTCCGCGCCGAGCAGTTCCGCCGAATCGACATCGAGCGTCGCGCCCGGCACGCCGTCGTCGGGCGGCGTCATGTGCTCGGGCCGAATGCCGACGATCCACTCGCGCCTGTGCCTCGCGCTCGTCACGCCGTTCGCGCCGGCCACCGGCAGCGACGGCCCATAGCCTGCGACGGCGAAGGTCGAGCCGTCGTTAGACAAGTGTCCTTTGAGCAGATTCATCGCCGGCGAGCCGATGAAGCTCGCGACGAACACGGTCGCCGGCCGCTCGTAGACATCGGTCGGCGCGCCGATCTGCTCCGCATGGCCCTTGTTCATGACGATCACGCGCTGCGCGAGCGTCATCGCCTCGATCTGATCGTGCGTGACGTAGAGACTCGTCGCCTACGACGCGCATGCAGCCGCTAGATTTCCAGCCGCATCTGCACGCGCAGCTTGGCGTCGAGATTCGACAAGGGTTCGTCGAACAGGAACACCACCGGTTCGCGCACGATCGCGCGGCCCATCGCGACGCGTTGCCGCTGCCCGCCCGACAGTTCGCGCGGCTTGCGCGCGAGCAGATGATCGAGTTCGAGGATGCGCACGGCATTGGCGACGCGCTGGTCGATCGTCGCGCGATCGGTGCCCGCGATCTTTAGCGCATACGCCGTTCTGCGCGACGCTGATGTGCGGATACAGCGCGTAGTTCTGGAACACCATCGCGATGTCGCGATCCTTCGGCTCCAGCTTGCTGACGACCTTGCCGGCGATTTCGATCGCGCCTTCGGACACGCTTTCCAGACCCGCGACCATGCGCAGCAAGGTCGACTTGCCGCATCCGGACAACCCGACCATCACGACGAACTCGCCGTCGTCGATCGCCACGTCGATGCCGTGCAGCACGTAGTTCGAACCGTCGTAAGTCTTCTTGACACCTTTGAGATTCAATGCGGCCATCGATCAACCTTATTTTTCAGAGTCCACGAGACCGCGCACGAACCAGCGCTGCATCGTCAGCACGACGACGANCGCCGGACGCGATCATGCTCTTGATGCCGACCACCGCCGTCTGCAACGCGACTTCGTTGGTGATGAGAATCGGCCAGAGATACTGATTCCATCCGTAGATGAAGGTGATGACGAAGAGCGCCGCGATGTTCGTCTTCGACAGCGGCAGCACGACGTCCCAGAAAAAGCGCAGCGGCCCCGCGCCGTCGATGCGTGAAGCTTCCATCAGTTCGTCGGGCAGCGTCATGAAGAACTGGCGGAACAGGAAGGTCGCCGTTGCCGATGCAATCAGCGGCAGCGTCAGGCCCGCGTAGGTGTTGGCGAGATGCATCGACGACACGACCTGCACCGTCGGGAAAATGCGCACTTCGACCGGCAGCATCAGCGTGATGAAGATCAGCCAGAACGCGAGGTTCTTGAGCGGAAAGCGGAAGAACACGATCGCATACGCGGACACGATCGACACTGCGATCTTGCCGATGGAAATGACGAGCGCCATCACGAGACTGTTGACGAGCATGTGGCCGAAGGGTGTCGCCGCATTGCTGCTGCCGTAGTTCCAGATGCGCGCGATGTTCTCGAACAGATGCGTGCTCGGAATCAGCGAGAGCGGCACCGTGAAGACTTCCTTCGAACTCGTCGACGCCGCGCAGAACGCGACGTAGACCGGAAACACGATCAGCGCGACGCCGAGTATCAGCACCGCGTGACAAAAGATATCGAAGCCGCGACGGTTCTCGATCGTGAATATTGGGCCCTGCGTTCGACAAAACGGAACTGCACGACGGTCAGCACGACGGATTGCGCGCCCGAACTGCCGATGTCGAGGCCCTGAAAGCCTTCCGCGAAGATCTTGTAAATCAGCTCTTGGTCGATTGCGCGGAACCGCCGCCGGTCGCGGCATCGATGACGGGGAACATGTCGAAGAACGCGTAGACCAGATTGACGACCAGCAGGAAGAAGCTCGTCGGCAACAACAGCGGCAGCGCGATGCCGAAGAAACGCCGCACGGGTCCGGCGCCGTCGATGGCGGCCGCTTCGATCAGCGATTGCGGAATCGCCTGCAAGCCCGCGTAGAAGAACAGGAAGTTGTAGCTGACCTGCTTCCATACGGAGGCGAGCACGACCAGAAACATCGTCTGCGTGCCGTTGAGCGCGTGATTCCAGACGATGCCTTCCTTGCCGAGCGCATAGGTCACGAGCCCGATGCTCGAATTGAACAGGAACGACCACAACAATGCCGCGATGGCGGGCGCGACGGCATACGGCCAGATCAGAAGCGTCTAGTACGCCTTTGCGCCACGCGTCACGCGATCGGCGCAGGCGGCGAGCAGCAGCGAGATCACGAGACCGGACACGGTGACGAGCGCGCAGAAGACCATCATCGTGCCGAACGACGACAGATAGAGCGGATCGGCGAACAACTGCCTGAAGTTCCGCAGGCCGACGAACTCGCTCGACGTGCCGAACGCGTCCTGGCTTTGCGTGGCCTGCCACAGCGCCTCGCCCGCGGGCCACAGAAAGAACAGTGCGGTGATCGCGAGTTGCAGCGCGACGAGCAGATACGGCAAGACGCTCGTATCGAAACGAGACCGTTTTTCCATCGACGTGTCCTGGATCGGGCGCGCGAGCGGCGTGCTCGCGGGCGCCCTGGTTGCCTTTTACCTGGCTTTGCTGGCTATGCCTTAGTTGCCGCCGCTCTTTTCGAAGCGGCGCAGCAATTCGTCGCCGCGCTCGACCGATGCGTCGAGCGCCTGTTGCGGCGTCTTCTTCTCCGCCCAGACCTGTTCCAGTTCCTTGTCGACGATGGTGCGGATCTGCGGCATGTTGCCCGGACGCAGGCCCTTGGTGAAAGCGAGCGGCGGCTTGTTCAGCATCTGCTTGATGGCGATGTCCAGCCCGGGTTCTTGTCGTAGAAGCCCTGCTTCTGCGTCAGTTCGTAGGCGGCCTGCGTGACCGGCAGATAGCCGGTGTCCTGATGCCACTTCGCCGCGACTTCCGGCGTCGACAGATAGGCGAGGAACTTCACGACGCCCTTGTACACGGCCTGATCCTTGCCCGACAGCACCCACAGATCGCGCCGCCGATGATCGCGTTCTGCGGCGCGCCCTTCACGTTGGCGTCGTAAGGCATCGTGCCGACGCTGTACTCGAACTTCGCGTATTTGCCAATGGTCGCGCGCGAACCCGACGAGTTCGTGATGATGCCGCAGTCGCCGCTATAGAACTTCGACACCGGTTCGTCCTTGCGGCCGACATAGGTGAAGGTGCCTTCCTTGGCCATGTTCTGCAGGAACTGGATGTGCGCGACCTGCAGCGGCTTGTTGAATTCGAGCTTGGCGTCGAGGCCGTTAAAGCCGTTGTTCTTCGTCGCGAACGGCGCGGCATGCCACGCACTGTAGTTTTCGAGCTGGATCCAACTCTGCCAGCCCGACGAATAGCCGCACGAATAACCGGCGGCCTTGATCTTCTTCGCATCGGCTTCGACGTCGGCCCAGGTCTTCGGCGGCTGGTTCAGATCGAGCCCGGCCTTCTGAAGGCGTCCTTGTTGTAGTAGAGCACCGGCGTTGAACTGTTGAACGGCATCGAGATCAGATGGCCGGTCTTGGCGTCGCTGTAGTAGCCGGAGATGGTCGGCACGAAGACCTTTTCGTCGAGCGGCACGCCCGCCTGCTTGAAGACGTCGTAGACCGGGACGACGGCCTTCTTCGCCTGCATCATTGTCGTGGTGCCGACTTCGTAGACCTGCAGAATCGCCGGCGCATTGCCGCTGCGATATGCCGCGATGCCCACCGCGAGCGTCTGGTCATAGGTGCCCTTGAACACCGGGACGATCTTGTAATCGCTCTGCGACTTGTTGAAGTCGCTGGCGATGTCGTTCACGCGCTCGCCGAGCGCGGCTTCCATCGCGTGCCAGAACTGGATTTCCGTTGCGGCGTGCGCGGCCGTGCTGGCGCCGAAGGCAAGAACGGCAGTGGCCGAGATTGAGCGGAACAAGGGCTTGCAACTCATTGATAAGTCTCCGTATGAAGGTTCGCGTTGTGGATCGCGCGATCTTAGTTATCGTCGATGACAAAAAGGCGTCGGTATTCTTTCAGTGCGTATCGGTCCGTCATGCCCGCGATGTAATGCGCGATCAGCCGCGCCTGCGACGTGCCTCGCGCAGTGCCGGGCGCGTCGTTAGCGGCTTCCTCCGCCGCCGGCTGGCGCGCCTGATAGGCGGGCGGCAAAAGACGGGGATCGTCGCTGAAGGCGTGGAACAAGCCGGTCACGACGCGCCGCGCCTTGTTGGCCATGCGCATCACGCGGTAATGGCGATAGAGGTTTCTGAACAGGAAGCGCTTGAGCGTCGCCGCCTGCGCGGCGATTTCCTCGCTGTGCGCGACAAGCGTCGGCGCGTGGCGCACGTCGTCGAGCGAGCGCGGCTGCACGCGCGCGAGATTGCGGCTCGTCTGCTCGATCAGATCGACGATCAGCGTATTGATGATGCGGCGGATGGTCTCGTGAATCAGCCGGCGGCCTTCGATGTCCGGATATTCCGCGCGCGCCGCCTCGAAATGCACATACCAGAGGCTCACCTCCGAAAGCTGCTCGAGCGTGATGAGACCGGAGCGCAGGCCATCGTCGACATCGTGATTGTTGTAAGCGATTTCATCCGCGACGTTGGCGATCTGCGCTTCGAGCGACGGCTGCTGTCCTTTCAGGAAGCGCTCGCCGAGATCGCCGAGCCGGCACGCGTTCTCGGGCGAACAATGCTTGAGGATGCCTTCGCGCGTCTCAAAGCACAGATTGAGGCCGTCGAACGCGCCGTAGTGTTCTTCAAGCTGATCGACCACGTATAGGCTTTGCAGATTGTGTTCGAAGCCGACGTGATCGCGCATGCATTCGTTGAGCGCATCCTGTCCCGCATGCCCGAACGGCGTGTGGCCGAGATCGTGCGCAAGCGAAATGGCTTCGACGAGGTCTTCGTTGAGCCGCAGATTGCGCGCGACGGACCGCGCGATCTGTGCGACTTCGAGGCTGTGCGTGAGACGCGTGCGAAAGAGATCGCCCTCGTGATTGACGAACACCTGCGTCTTGTATTCGAGCCGCCGAAACGCCTTCGAATGCACGATGCGGTCGCGGTCGCGCTGAAACTCCGTGCGCGCGGCAGGCGGCGTTTCCTGAAAGCGCCGTCCGCGCGAATGCGACGAGTGCACCGCGTAAGGCGCGAGATGCGCTTCCAGGTCGAGCGAGGACAGCGCGCTCGCGATTACTTCACGTTCTGTTTCGCTCAACGGCTGCTCCGCATCGTAGTGGTTCAGGGCCGCCGCGGCGGGTTCAAACGCTCGCGGCCAGCGTCGCGCGCACGGCCTGATCGGGCGCGCCCGCGATTTCGGTCGCGCCGAAGCGGGTCAGCAGAATGAATTTGATCTCGCCGGCTTCGGCCTTCTTGTCGACCTTCATCAGATCGACGTAGCGGTCGTCGCCAAGTTTGGGCGCGACCACCGGCAGCTTCGCCGCTTCGATCACGCGCACGAGGCGCCGGCGCAACGCCTCGTCGAGTTTGCCCAGACGCACAGACAGGTCGGCCGCCATCACCATGCCGCAGCCGACGGCTTCGCCGTGCAGCCATTCGCCATAGCCGAGACCGGCTTCGATCGCATGTCCGAAGGTGTGGCCGAAGTTCAGGATCGCGCGCTGGCCGCCTTCGCGTTCGTCCGATGCGACGACCGACGCCTTGATCTTGCACGAGCGCTTGACCGCATGCGCGAGCGCCGTCTCGTCCCGCGCGTTGAGCGCGCCGATGTTCGCCTCGATCCACTCGAAGAATTCGACGTCCTTGATCGCCGCCGTCTTGATGACTTCCGCGATGCCCGCCGCGAGTTCGCGTTCCGGCAGCGAGTGCAGCGCGGCGATGTCGGCGATCACGGCCTGCGGTTGATAGAACGCGCCGATCATATTCTTGCCGAGCGGATGATTGATGCCGGTCTTGCCGCCGACCGACGAATCGACCTGCGACAGCAGCGTGGTCGGCACCTGGATGAACGGCACGCCGCGCATGTAGCACGCGGCCGCGAAACCCGTCATGTCGCCGACGCCGCCGCCGCCGAGCGCGATCAGCGTCGTCTTGCGATCCGCGGGTTCGGTCAGCAGCGAATCGAAGATCAGATTGAGGGTTTCCCAGTTCTTGTGCGCTTCGCCGTCGGGCAGCACGACCGCCGTCACCTTCCTGCTGAGCGGTTCGAGCGCGGCGCGCAGTGTGTCGCCGTAAAGCGGATCGACGGTCGAGTTGGTGACGATGGTAACCGACGCGCCCTTGATGTGCGGCGCGAATAGCTCGGTCCGGCCGATCAGGCCCGCACCGATATGGATGGGATAGGCGCGCTCGCCCAGTTCGACGTTCACGGAAATCATCGCGGACATTTGACTTAGGCCGGCTTGATGACGCCGGCCACCTCCAGTTGCATCAGCACCATGTTGACGAGCGCGTTGACGGTCGGCCGGCCCGTTTCCACGACGAAATGCGCGGTTTCGTGATACAGCGGATCGCGCGTCTGGAACAGCGCCTTGAGCTTGCCGCGCGGATCTTCGGTCTGCAGAAGCGGGCGATTCTTGTCGCGCCGCGTGCGCTGCCAGAGATCGTGCGGATTGGCGCGCAGATAAATGACGATGCCGCGATTCTTCAGATGTTCGCGGTTTTCCTCGCGCAGCACGGCGCCGCCGCCGGTCGCGAGCACGATGCCGTCGCGTTGCGACAGCTCGTCGATGACGTTCGCCTCTCGCTGCCGGAACCTGTCTTCGCCTTCGAGTTCCCAGATCACCGGGATGCGTGCGCCGGTGCGCGTTTCGATCTCGTGATCGGAGTCGATGAAGGAGCGCTGCAAACGGCGCGCGACCGCGCGGCCCACGGTGGTTTTACCCGCCCCCATGAGTCCGACGAAAAAAATGTTCGCGTTCGCGTGCCCTTCCTGCAACTCGGTTTCCTTCCCGTTCATCGAAATCGTTCGTGCGGCAGCTTAATTGCAAACCGCCTGCTTTGTCGAGTCACGCCCGCCGCGCATTGGCGTGTATTCCATGCAATTCGGCGCGGTTACACGCAGCTTTTGCGGGGCATCGCCGGATAAACGGCTCACGCACCCGGCGCGATCAGGATGACCAGTTCGTTTTTCACGCTGTGCCGCGCCTCGTTGTAAAACAGCCAACTGATCAGCGGCAGCCTCGAAAACATCGGCACGCCGGTGATGTCGTTGCGATCTTCATCGGAGTAGATACCGCCGATCGCCACCGTGCCGCCGTTTTCCGCTTCCACGCGCGTCTGCACATGCTTGGTGTGGATGGCCGGCCCGTTCGCCGCTGCTCCCCGACGCTGTCCTTCGTGACGTCGAGATCCAGAATGACACGCCCGTGCGGCGTGATTTGCGGCTCGACCTCCAGTTTGAGCGTTGCGCGCCGAAACTGCATGCCCGACATGCCGTTGCCGACCTTCGCCTGATACGGCACTTCCATGCCTTGTTCGACGATCGATTTCACGCGATCCGCGGTCACGACGCGCGGCCGCGACACGATCTGACCGCGTCCTTCGGCCTCGAGCGCGCTCAACTGGATATCGAGCAGCCGCGTCACCTGCGCGACGAACAGCGTGATGCCCGCCGTCGCCGCGTCGAATCCGTTGATCGGCGCCGCCGACAAATCGTATACCACACCCTCCGCACCGGACGTCAGACCACGCGAGGCATCACCGGTCGCCGCGAGCCCGAGCTTCACGCCGAGATTGCTCGACAACCCGGTCTCGCCCTCGACGATCTTCGCCTCGATCATCACCTGCGGCGTCGGCCAGTCGATCATCGCGATGAGTGCGGCGATCTGCTGCACGCGCGCCTCGAGATCGGTGACGAACAGCAGATTGGTGCGCACGTCGGCCATCGCGGAGCCGCGTTTGGACAGCACGCGCTGGTTGCCCGAGCCGCTCAGCAGCTTGCGGACGTCTTCCGCGCGGATAACGCAACACGAACGTGCGGCTCGCGAACGGCTCGAGGTCGGCGCTGCGCGCGTGAGTCTCGAAGCGCAGTTTCTCGCGCGCGGCCAGTTCCGCGAGCGGCGCGACCCAGATCACGTTGCCATGCTGCTCCATCGCGAGGCCGTTCACGTCGAGCAGCGTATCGAAGGCGCGCCGCCACGGCACGGTGGCGAGATTCATCGACACCGAGCCGCGCACCTTCTCGCTCGCGATGACGTTGATGCCCGCGAATCGCGCGAACGCCTGCAAGGCGGCGGACAGATCGGCGTTCTTCAGATCGAGCGTGATGAGCTTGCCGTCGTCGGCGTGCGGCGCCGCCGCGGCTGGTCCGCTCAGGCGCGTGGGCAGCGCGAGCGGCACAGGCGGGCCTTCGAGCGGTTCGGCTTCGGTTCTGCTGCGGCTGCCGTTGCGACGGCGGGCGCTTCGACCTTCGGAGCGGCGATGGCAACGGCATCGGTCGACGGTGCTTCGGCATCGAATACCGCAGGAAGCGGCGGTAAAGGAGGCGTGGGCGCGGCATGCGACGACACGCACAGCGTCATCAGCACCGCTGCCGCTGCCACCGTGCGGGGCCACGAAGTCGGCTTGCGCGTGATCATCGGCGATCTTCCGCGAGCGTGAGCAGACGAAACGCGCCGTCGCCGCGCACGAGTTCGGCGCGGTGCAGGCTTTCGTCGCCGATGCGCTGCCCCGGCATGAAACCGTCGACGCCCGGTCCGCTCTGCACGAGCGCCATCGTCCGATGCCGCCCGACGAAGGTCCCGGCCAGCAGCAAGTCCGCGCCGCGCGCGAAACCGTCCACATCCGCCTGTCCGAACGGATCGATGACGAACGCATCCGCGCGCGGGTTGCGCCGTCGCCGACGAGATCGCGCAGCGCGTCGGTCATGCCCCGGTACGCCAGATCCGGATAACGCACGTCGCGCTTCACGTCGCCCGCCTGCACGAGCCACGCATGCAGCCCCGCGGGCTCCAGCCAGCAAACGAGATAGCGCGCGTCTTCGTCGAGTTCCGAGTCGGCGGCATGGCGCATCGCGCGCAGAGCGCACGCCGGATCCCCGTCGATGGCCGACAGCGCGATGCCCGCGCTCGCCGCCGTTTCGACGCGCGCCTCGACATGACGGCGCTCGGTGGCCGCGATCGACACGCGCACGCAGCCGTTGTCGCCCGCCTGGATCGACCAGTCGATCGCCAGCGCGCCGCGCTCGATGCCGGTCGCGCGTTCCGCCTCGGCGAGCACGCTCGGTTCGAGCGTGCTGAACGGATCGCTGCCGGGAATCGTCAGGCGCGCGTCGCCCGGTTCGATTAGCCGCAACAGCGGCACGCTGACTGTGCGGCAGCCGCGACACCACCGTGCGCAGCGCCGCCGCGACGGCATCGCGATCGAGAAAATCGCCGGCGACGACCGCACCCGCCGCAAGCGGCACGGCATCCAGATGTTCGACGCACACCGCCGAATCCGGCCGCAGCCGGCGGCTGACGACCGCGACGCGCACGGCGTCGTCGCTGACGTCGATGCCGGCCGCGAAGCGCCGCGTCACCGTCAGCATCGATCCGCACATCTTCTTTTCGCTTTCCATGAACCACCTCTTCGCATCGGCACGCACCGAACCGTTCGGGCGCCTGCCGTAGTGAAGAAATTGTCGTGAGGACGGATCGACGTGAACATTCGGCCAAACGGCCTAGTCGCGAGCGACATGCACGCGAGAAGAAGATGCTCGGCAGAGGCTTCGCGGGTATCTTGAAACCTGCGCGCGCGATGCGGCCTCTCTTGCGAAAGCCCGAAGGTGCAGACGAATGGCATCTCAGGCCTGTGTCGGTTGCGTGCGCCGCACCCCGTATCGCGCGGGAATGGATGTAAGCCTTAAGAAATCTCCCATACCCGGACGGCTATAATCGCGTGACTGTTTTTGGTGGTGCTATGCAATCCTCTTCCCCGAATACCACGCCGTCCCAACCGCCCGAAGGGAACTCGCCCAAGCGCCGCCGTCCGTGGTGGCAGCGTCTGCTATTCGGCTTTTCCATCAGCATTTTCGCGATGATCGTCTGCGCGGGCCTCGTGCTCGCCTATGCGCTGGTCGTCGCGATGCCCAACCTGCCTTCGCTCGAAGCGCTCACCGACTACAAGCCGAAAGTGCCGCTGCGTATCTACACGGCGGATCATGTGCTGATCGGCGAATTCGGCGAGGAACGCCGCAGCGTCGTGCGCATCCGCGACGTGCCGGATCATCTGAAAAAAGCGGTGCTCGCGATCGAGGACGCACGCTTCTACGATCATGGCGGCATCGATCTCACCGGTATCCTGCGCGCGGGAACGGTGGCGCTGTCGAACGGCCACGCGTCGCAAGGCGCGAGCACGATCACCATGCAGGTCGCGCGCAACTTCTTCCTGTCGAGCGAAAAGACCTACACGCGCAAGATCTACGAGATGCTGCTCGCCTACCAGATCGAGCGCGCGCTGACGAAAGATCAGATTCTCGAGGTCTATATGAATCAGATCTATCTCGGCCAGCGCGCCTACGGCTTCGCGAGCGCGGCGCGTGTATACTTCGGCAAGGATCTGAAGGACGTTTCGCTTGCCGAAGCCGCGATGCTCGCCGGGTTGCCCAAA
>JAQFVI010000315.1 GCA_029439495.1 Caballeronia sp. BR6202001590007 | reverse complement strand
CCGGCGGCGTCGCCGCGTTCGTAGAGCGCAACCTCGTGCCCCGCGCCCGCGAGTTGCCAGGCGACGAGCCGTCCGACGAGCCCGCCGCCGATCACCGCGAAGTCCGGCGCGCGCGATCCGCCCGGCGCGGCCGGCCGATGCGTGGCCTGTTCGATGCTATTCACGTTCCGATGTCTCCAGTCCCATGCCCGGCCCCATGCGCGTGCGAAACCACGCGGGCCGATGGCTGCAAAGCGGACGAATTCGGAGGCAAGAGATCGGTGCGTGCGGCGGATGGACGAAGCCGTGTGCCAAGGAAGACTGAATGGAAGAGACTGGAGGAATGGCACGGATGCCGCGCGTTCTCCGGAAACTTCCCTCGCCGGTATTACCCGGATCGGGTGCAAAGGGTCTCTCTCAGCCTCACGCGGACTTCGATCCGATCCGGATCGAAGCGATGCGCGAAGCACCCCTGTTTCGAAGCACCCCTGTTTCGTCGTCACCCATTAGACCATGAAAGGGAAAGCCGCTGCAAACCGGAAATCCCCGGGCGGGGAACGTGGCAAAACCGGCGAAGGATGGGAAAGGACGGGAAGGATCGGCCCTTCGGTCGCGCGTCGCGGCACTCTGGCACAATGCCCCGAACATGGTTCCAGAACGATCCCGCCGGATTAAGTGACAGTTAAGCGAACCCCGGAACAATCGGCGGAGCTTGTCAGCCTCCCGCGCAGCCCGCCGCGGCGCGCCGACGACCGCCCCGCCACGTATCGACCCGCCGCCACGTCGGCGCATCAGCATCAATAAAACAATCATGGCCAATTCACCAACCGACAATACGCAGCAGAAAGCGGACGACGTCTCGGCCTGGAGCCTCATCAAGCCGTACTGGGTATCTGAAGAGCGCGGCTTCGCGTGGGGACTGCTGATCGCGATCATCGCGATCAACATGACCGTCGTGTGGATCAACGTCCGCCTGAACAGCTGGAACGCGACCTTCTACAACGCGCTGCAGGCCAAGAACGTGCAGGAGTTTCCGCACCTGCTCCTGACCTTCACCCTGCTCGCTTTCGCCTACATCCTGCTCGCGGTGTATGGCCGGTATCTGCGGCAGATGCTCGGTTTTCGCTGGCGACAGTGGCTGACCAACAAGTACCTCGAACAGTGGCTCGGCGACAAGGCGTTCTACCGGATCGAGCGCGACCGGCTCGCCGACAACCCCGACCAGCGTATTTCCGACGACTTGCAATCGTTCGCGACGACCACGCTCACGCTATCGCTCGATCTGCTGTCGACGCTCGTCACGCTCGTCACCTTCATCATGATCCTGTGGAGCATCGCGGACGCGCTCACGCTCACCCTCGGCGGCACGCCGATCGTGATTCCGGGCTACATGGTGTGGGCGGCAGCGCTGTATGCGATCGCCGGTTCGCTGATCATCCAGAAGGTCGGGCATCCGCTGGTGTCGATCAACTATCAGCAGCAGAAAGTGGAAGCGGACTTCCGCTTCGGCCTGATCCGCGTGCGCGAAAATGCCGAGCAGATCGCGTTTTACGACGGCATCGCCACCGAAACCGCGAACGCCAAGGGCATCTTCCAGCGCATCTGCGACAACTGGTGGATGATCATGAAGTACACAAAGCGCATGACCTTCGTGCTGAGCTTCTACGGCCAGATCGCGATCATCTTCCCGATCATGGTCGCGGCGCCGCGCTACTTTGCGGGCGCGTTCACCTTCGGCGTGCTGATGCAGATTTCGCAGGCGTTCGGTACTATCAGCGATTCCTTCTCGTGGTTCATCAACAGTTACTCGACACTTGTCGAATGGCGCGCGACGGTCAATCGTCTGCGCGAATTCAAGCGCGTGATGCGCTCGACGCATATCCGCGAGGAAACTTCGCCCGCGACCGAGCGCGGCGGCATCAACCTGCATTACACGAGCACGAAGACGCTTTCCACCAGGGGCCTCGTACTCGCGCTACCGAACGGCACGCCGCTCTCGCGCGTCTCGGACGTGTCGATCGAAGCGGGTTCGCGCTGGCTGGTCGTGGGGCCGTCTGGTTCGGGCAAGAGCACCTTGATGCGCGCGCTCGCGGGTCTGTGGCCGTTCGGTGACGGCACCATCGACGCGCCCGTCGACGCGAAGCTGATGTTCATCCCGCAGGTCAGCTATCTGCTGATCGGAACCTTGCGCGCGGCGCTGTCGTATCCGTCGCCGGGCGGCACCTTCAGCGACGACGAATCGCGCGAGGTGCTGAAGGCGTGCAATCTCTCCGCTTACGCGGACCGGCTCGATGAAAGCGCGCACTGGGCGCACAGCCTGTCGCCGGGCGAACAGCAGCGCCTTGCCGCCGCGCGCGTGCTGCTGCACAAGCCCGACTTCGTGTTCCTCGACGAAGCAACGAGCGCGCTGGATGCGGACAACGAACTGCATATCTACAACGCGATCACCGAACGCCTGCCGAAGGCGGCGATTTTGAGCGTCGCGCATCGCGAGTCGGTCGCGATGTTCCATGACTACAAGATCGAGATCGAGAGGATGGTGGTGAAGGCTTGAGGTCTTCCAACCTGGCGTGAGCTGGAAGAAAAACCGCACCCGCGAGCCATCGCCGGTATTTGCAGCGGCAGTCGATGACGTCGGCGCAAAGCGCCTTAGACTTGCGCGTCTACCACGCTCAACGCAGCATATGGATCTGCTTCTACTGACTGACGACGACCTCGAAGCCATGCGGCGCGCGCCCAAGGTCATCGTCAATCCACGCGTCAAATGGAAAGAGAAAGGTGCGCATCGCGAACGCAACTTTCAGGCTTTCGATGAGCGTGATGCAACACAGGAATATCAGCTCTTTCTCCGCGTGTCGACGACGAACCCATGCGTCTTTTTGGCAGGTCTGGCGCGTGTCTGGCCTACCGACCCTCGTCCTGGTGCGTTACAACGGGCCCTATCACGCACACCGAAATATCATCGAACGCACGAAGGTATCGGCCTGCTGCCATCGTCATCTCGCAACGCGTCGCTATATTGCGGCCGGCCTCGACGCCGACGGATACGCCGAGCCGGTGACCGGATACCACTCGGTCGAAAGCGCGTTCGAATGCCTGAGCAAGGACTGCAGCGTCTCATCGTTCGACCGAGCTGTCTTCCATCCGCATTCGAGGTCTGATATGTCGCACGACACGCCCGACGCACTCAAACAACTGCTCTGTGAATCATGGTGCGCCGAATTCGACGTCGCCCGCGACGGAGAGGCCTTTCGGCTTTCCATGCCTCTGCTGGCACCCGATGGAGACTACGTCACCGTCTGGCTTCGCCACATCGTCGGAAGCTGGCGGATCGAAGATGCCGGATCGACGCTCATGCGCATCTCCTACGACTCCGATTCCGCCGCGCTGCTTCGCGGTCCACGGCGCATCCTGCTCGACAGGATGCTCGCGGAATATGACGCGCGACTCGCGGACGATGGCCAAGTCGTCTCCGAATCCGAGGAATCGACGCTTGGCCTTAACCTGCTCCGCTTTGGACAAGCATTGCTCCGCGCGAACGAGCTGAAGCGGTCGGCCCGAACCCGCACTGCATCGACCTTCATGGATGATCTGCACACGCGGCTGACCGACATCGTTGGCGCCGCGAATGTCGTGTGGACCTATCAGTCACCCGATCTGCCGAATGCCGTCGACTACCCTATCGACTTTTTTCTCACAGGCGCTCGCGTACCGTTCTTTGTTTTCGGCGTGACGAATCAGGAACGCGCGAAGGTGGCGACCATCGTGCTGCAGCACATCGAGCAGCATATCGAACGCTTCGATTCGATCGTCGTGTTTCAGGACGCCGGCGTTATCCCGAGCATCGATCTGTGCCGGCTCATGAACGCCGCGAACGATATGGTCGACTCGCTCAACGCAACCACCGCGCTCACAAAAAAGATTCGTCACAGGATGAACGCAGCATGAAAAAAGCCACACTCATGCGTGGCTTTTTTTCTACCCACCCCACCGCTCATCGCGGCAGTTCGCTCGATCCCATCAAGAACGCATCGACCGACCGCGCGCACTGACGGCCTTCGCGAATCGCCCACACCACGAGCGACTGGCCGCGACGCATGTCACCCGCCGTGAACACCTTGTCCACCGACGTGTAATACGCTTTGCAGCCTTCGGTCGATGCACGCACGTTGCCTCGCGCGTCTTTCTCGACGCCGAACGCGTCCAGCACCGGCGACACCGGCTGCGTGAAGCCCATCGCGAGCAGCACGAGATCGGCCTTCAGTTCGAATTCGGAATTCGGCACTTCCTGCATCTTGCCGCCCTTCCACTCGACGCGAACCGCGATCAGCTTCTCGACCTTGCCGTTCTTGCCCTCGAAACGCTTGGTCGCCACCGACCAGTCGCGATCGCAGCCTTCCTCGTGCGACGACGACGTGCGCAGCTTGATCGGCCAGTACGGCCACACGAGCGGCTTGTTCTCGACTTCGGGCGNCCGAACCCGTATCACCGCCGCCGATCACGACAACATGCTTGCCCTTGGCCAGCAACTGATTCGGCAGCTTGTCGCCGACGTTGACCTTGTTTTGCTGCGGCAGGAATTCCATCGCGTAATAGATGCCTTCCAGCCCGCGCCCCGGTACCGGCAGATCGCGCGGCGTTTCCGAACCGCCCGCGACCACGACCGCGTCGAACTGTTCCTTCAGTTCGTCCGGCGTGATGGTTTCCTTCGCCGTATTCGCGATGAACTCCGGCAGCGGGTCGCGGCCGATGAACACGTTGCTGCGGAACGTGACGCCTTCCGCTTCCATCTGGCGCATGCGGCGATCGATCAGCCGCTTTTCCAGCTTGAAGTCGGGGATGCCGTAACGCAGCAGGCCACCGATGCGGTCGTTCTTCTCGAACACGACGACATCATGGCCGGCGCGCGCCAGTTGCTGCGCGGCGGCCAGACCCGCCGGGCCCGAACCGACGACCGCGACCTTCTTGCCCGTCTTGTGCTTCGGTACCTGCGGCGTCACCCAGCCTTCGGCGAAGGCCTTGTCGATGATGGCGTGCTCGATCGACTTGATGCCCACCGGATCGTCGTTGATGCCGAGCGTGCACGCGGCCTCGCACGGCGCCGGGCAGATGCGGCCCGTGAACTCCGGGAAGTTGTTGGTCGAATGCAGCACCTCGATCGCGTTTTTCCAGTCCTGGCGGAACACGAGATCGTTGAAGTCCGGAATGATGTTGTTAACTGGACAGCCGTTGTTGCAGAACGGAATGCCGCAATCCATGCAGCGCGCGCCCTGAATCTTTGCATCCTCGTCCGTCAGCACGACGACGAATTCCTTGTAGTGCTTGACGCGGGTCAGCGGTACTTCGTACGCCTGGTGGCAGCGTTCGAACTCGAGAAAACCGGTTGCTTTGCCCATAGTGGTTCTCTTGTTTCTCTGTATTTGGTGAGGATCGCGCTCTCCGGTGCACGCGCACCGGAGAGCCTTTCTATGAATCGGAGACCGGACGTTACGCCGCGACAGCTTCCTTCGACTTCTTCGCGCCAAGCTCGCCGAGCGCACGCTTGTACTCCGTCGGGAACACCTTCACGAACTGACGGCGCGCCGTATCCCAGTTTTCGAGCAACGACTTCGCGCGCGGCGAGCCGGTGAACTGGAAGTGACGCTCGATCAAACCCTTGAGCAGCGCTTCGTCGGTCTTGCACGCATGCCAGAACATGCGATCCACCGTGCGCTCCTGTTCCGCCTGCTGCAGAATCGGATCGAGCGCGACCATCGACTTGTTGCACTTGCCCGCGAACGAACCGTCCGGGTCGTACACAAACGCGATGCCGCCCGACATGCCCGCCGCGAAGTTGCGTCCGGTTTCGCCGAGCACGACGACCGTGCCGCCCGTCATGTATTCGCAGCCGTGATCGCCCGTGCCCTCGACGACCGCCGTTGCACCCGAGTTGCGCACGCAGAAGCGCTCGCCCGCGACGCCGCGGAAGTATGATTCGCCTTCGATCGCGCCATACATCACCGTGTTGCCGCAGATGATGTTCTCTTCGGACTTGCCGCGGAAATCGTTGGTCGGACGAATGATGATGCGCCCGCCCGACAGACCCTTGCCGACGTAGTCGTTGCCGTCGCCGACGAGATCGAGCGTCACGCCCTTCGCGAGGAACGCGCCGAAGCTCTGACCCACCGTGCCCTTCAACTGGATGTGGATGGCATCGTCGGCGAGGCCGTCGTGACCGTGCTTCTTCGCGATCAGGCCCGACAGCATCGCGCCGACCGTGCGGTTCACGTTGCGCACCGGCTGAATGAACGAGACATGCTCGCCCTTTTCGATCGCCGCCTTCGACTTTTCGATCAGCATATGATCGAGCGCCTTGTCGAGACTGTGGTCCTGCACGTCGATATGCTTGCGCGCGACGTCTTCCGCATCCGGCATCTGATAGAAGATGCGCGAGAAGTCGAGACCCTTCGCCTTCCAGTGCTCGACGCCCTTCTTCGTGTCGAGCAGATCGGCGCGGCCGATTAGGTCGTCGAACTTGCGAATGCCCAACTGCGCCATGATTTCGCGCACTTCTTCCGCGACGAAGAAGAGGTAGTTGACCACATGCTCCGGCTGGCCGGAGAACTTCGCGCGCAGCACCGGGTCCTGCGTCGCGACGCCGACCGGGCAGGTGTTCAGATGGCACTTGCGCATCATGACGCAGCCTTCGACGACGAGCGGCGCCGTCGCGAAGCCGAATTCGTCCGCGCCGAGCAGCGCGCCGATCACGACGTCGCGGCCGGTTTTCATCTGGCCATCGGCCTGCACGCGGATACGGCCGCGCAGACGGTTGAGCACCAGCGTCTGCTGCGTTTCGGCGAGACCGAGTTCCCACGGCGTGCCCGCATGCTTGAGCGACGACAGCGGCGACGCGCCCGTGCCGCCGTCATGACCGGCGATCACGACATGATCGGCCTTCGCCTTTGCGACGCCGGCCGCGACCGTGCCGACGCCCACTTCCGACACGAGCTTCACCGAAATGCTCGACGACGAGTTCACGTTCTTGAGGTCGTGAATCAGTTGCGCGAGGTCTTCGATCGAATAGATGTCGTGGTGCGGCGGCGGCGAAATGAGACCGACGCCCGGCACCGAGCAACGCAGCTTGCCGATGTAGTCGGACACCTTGTGGCCCGGCAACTGACCGCCTTCGCCCGGCTTCGCGCCCTGCGCCATCTTGATCTGGATCTGATCGGCCGACGACAGGTATTCCGCCGTCACCCCGAAGCGGCCGGACGCGACCTGCTTGATCTTCGAGCGCAGCGAATCGCCTTCCTTGAGCGGAATGTCAGTGATGACTTCGTCGCCGATGATCGATTGCAGCGTGTCGCCGTTCTTGATCGGAATGCCGCGCAGTTCGTTGCGATAGCGTGCGTGATCCTCACCGCCTTCGCCGGTGTTCGACTTGCCGCCGATGCGGTTCATCGCGACCGCTAGCGTGGCGTGCGCCTCGGTGCTGATCGAGCCGAGCGACATCGCGCCGGTCGCGAAGCGACGGACGATTTCCTTCGCCGGTTCGACTTCGTCGAGCGGGATCGCCCTGGTCGGCTCGACCTTGAACTCGAACAGGCCGCGGAAGGTCATGTGACGCTTCGTCTGGTTGTTGATGATGTGCGCGTATTCCTTGTACGTCTGGTACGAGTTGCTGCGCGCCGAGTGTTGCAGCTTGGCGATGGCGTCCGGCGTCCACATGTGTTCTTCGCCGCGCACACGATACGCGTATTCGCCGCCCGCGTCGAGCATGTTCGCGAGGATCGGGTTGTCGCCGAATGCATCGCGATGCAGGCGGATCGCTTCTTCCGCCACTTCGAAGATGCCGATGCCGCCGACCTTCGATGCCGTGCCCTTGAAGTACTTCTCGACGAGTTCCGCCGACAGGCCGATGCCTTCGAAAATCTGCGCGCCTGTGTAGGACATGTACGTCGAAATGCCCATCTTCGACATCACCTTGAGCAGGCCCTTGCCTACCGCCTTGGTGAAATTGTAGATGACCTTGTCGGCCGACAGGTCGCCCTTCAGGCCTTCGGCCATGTTGGCGAGCGTTTCGAGCGCGAGGTACGGGTGAACGGCTTCCGCGCCGTAGCCCGCGAGCAGCGCTAAGTGGTGCGTCTCGCGCGCCGAGCCGGTTTCCACGACGAGGCCCGTGCTCGTGCGCAGGCCGTGCTGCACGAGATGCGAGTGGATCGCGGACGTAGCGAGCAGCGCGGGAATCGCGACGTTGTCGCGGTCGGCGCGGCGGTCGGACACGATCAGGATGTTGTAGCCGGACTTTACGGCGTCGACGGCTTCCGCGCACAGCGACGCAATGCGCGCTTCGATGCCTTCCTTGCCCCACGCCACCGGATAGCAGATGTTCAGCTCGTAGGAGCTGAACTTGCCGCCCGTGTACTGATCGATCGCGCGAATCTTCGCGATGTCCTTGAAGTCGAGCACCGGCTGCGACACTTCGAGGCGCATCGTCGGGTTGATGTTGGTCGTGTCGAGCAGGTTCGGCTTCGGGCCGATGAACGAGACGAGCGACATCACCATGTTTTCGCGGATCGGGTCGATCGGCGGGTTCGTCACTTGCGCGAACAACTGCTTGAAGTAGTTGTAGAGCGTCTTGTTCTTGTTGGACATGACCGCGAGCGGCGAGTCGTTGCCCATCGAGCCGACGGCCTCTTCGCCCGACTGCGCCATCGGCGCCATCAGGAACTTGAGGTCTTCCTGCGTGTAGCCGAACGCCTGCTGGCGATCGAGCAGCGCGGCGGCTTCGCGGCGCTGCGTTTCGACGTCTTCGGCCTTCGGCTCGATCTCGTCGAGCTTGATGCGCACGGCTTCGATCCAGCTCTTGTACGGCTTGGCGTTGGACAGGTTGTCTTTCAGTTCCTTGTCCTGGATGATGCAGCCCTGCTCCATGTCGATCAGGAACATCTTGCCCGGCTGCAGACGCCACTTCTGGACGATCTTCGACTCGGGGATGGGCAACACGCCGGATTCGGACGCGAGGATCACGAGGTCGTCGTCGGTGACGAGATAGCGCGCCGGACGCAGGCCGTTACGGTCGAGCGTCGCGCCGATCTGGCGGCCGTCCGTGAACGCGATGGCCGCGGGGCCGTCCCACGGCTCCATCATCGCGGCGTGGTATTCGTAGAACGCGCGGCGGTTGTCGTCCATTAGCGTGTGCTGTTCCCAGGCTTCCGGGATCATCATCATCATCGCGTGGACGAGCGGGTAGCCCGCCATCACCAGCAGTTCGAGACAGTTGTCGAACGAGGCAGTGTCCGACTGGCCCGGATAGATCAGCGGCCAGAGCTTGGGTAGGTCGTCGCCGAGCACGTAGGACGCGATCGCGCCGGTACGCGCGTTCAGCCAGTTGACGTTGCCCTTCACCGTGTTGATTTCGCCGTTGTGGGCAATCATGCGATACGGGTGCGCGAGTTCCCACGCCGGGAAGGTGTTGGTCGAGAAGCGCTGATGCACGAGCGCGAGCGCCGACACGACGCGCTCGTCCTGCAGATCGCGGTAATACACGCCGACCTGGCTGGCCAGCAGCAGGCCCTTGTAGACGACCGTGCGCGAGGACATCGACGGCACGAAGTATTCCTTGCCGTGCTTGAGCTTGAGCGCCTGGATGCGATGGCTCGCCGTCTTGCGGATGATGTACAGCTTGCGCTCGAGCGCGTCCGTCACGACGATGTCCTTGCCGCGCCCGATGAAGATCATACGGATGAGCGGCTCGCTCGCCTTCACGGTCGGCGAAATGGGCATGTTCGCGTCGATGGGGACGTCGCGCCAGCCGAGCACGATCTGGCCTTCGGCCTTGACCGTGCGCTCCAGCTCCTGTTCGCACGCGAGGCGCGATGCGTGTTCCTTCGGCAGGAAGATCATGCCAACGCCGTATTCGCCGGCGGGCGGCAGCGTCACGCCCTGCTTGGCCATTTCCTCGCGATAGAAGCCGTCCGGCACCTGGATCAGGATGCCGGCGCCGTCGCCCATCAGCGGATCGGCGCCGACCGCGCCGCGGTGGTCCAGATTTTCGAGAATCTTGAGACCCTGCTGAATGATCTCGTGGTTCTTCTTACCCTTGATGTGAGCGACGAAGCCGACGCCGCACGCGTCGTGTTCGTTCGCAGGGTCGTACATGCCCTGCGCGGCGGGAAGCGAACCGGCTGCCGGTTGCTGATGATCGTTCATGGGGACACCGCCTCTACTGTGAGGGGCCGACTCGGCCATTGAACCATTTTCTTGTCGCTTCGTGACCACTTTCTTTCGATCCGCCCGGTCGCAAAGCACAGTCGTGCGCGGCACGCTGTACCATGGCAATCGCCGGAAATCGAAAATATACGCGATGAATCAAAAAGATGGCAAATAAAATTTGATGATACGACACCAATTATCGATATGGCACAAACGTGCCCCCATTTAATTGGGGACACATAAAACGGGCCAAAAAGAAACGGCGCGCCCGGGTGTTCCGGGCCGCCGTCGGCGGTGCTGCGATTGCGCTATGTCGCTGATGTCATTGCGTTTGCGGCGTTTCACGCACCTTGCGCGGACGTCCACGCGGTAGCGGCGACACGCGCCGGTTCGCCGCCCGCGCCGCCCATTCGCGATAAGCATCGCTGCCGAGCACCCAGCCCTTGAGTGTCGCTTGCAGCAGACGGTTGGCTTCGCGCTCGTCGAGCGGCTGTTCGCACAGTTCCTTGTACGCGTGCTGACGTTCGAACGGCGTATTGCCGAGCGACCAGAAGAGCGGATGGTCGGTGATGAGTCCGTCGAGTGTCAGCCCAATGTGATGCCGGAAACTCGACCACTTCCAGTCCTGCGGCGTGGCGGCGAGCTGCACGCGCACCGGTGCGGCTTCGACGACGCGCGTCGCGAGCAGGAAGTAGCGTTCGCCTTCGATCACCGTCGCGCGATAGCGGCCTTCCCAGAGCGTGCCGCGCCGTATGTAACGCCGGTTGAAGTGCGCTACGTAATGACGTCCGACCGCCTGCATCGCCTTCGGCAGGCTCGCCTCGTCGCGCGGCGTGACGAGCAGATGCACGGCCTGCGGCATCAGCGCATACGCATGGATGGACAGATGATGATCGCGTGAAGCCGTCCGCAAGCAGTTTATGAAAAGCTCGTAGTCCCGGTCGTCGACGAAGGCCGGCTGCTGGTCGAGACCACACAGGATGACATGCTGCGGCTGTTCGGGAACGTAGAGTCGTGCAAGCCGTGCCATTCTGGATATTCCGTTGGTCGCATTTGTGTTACCCCATTGGCAATCTGCTGGGGGCCTGCTGGAGCGCGGCGGCGCAGAAAAAACCACTCGGACAAAACACATGCAATTGCCGTGCAATGGTGCCCCATATGCCGTTCTACCCTAGGGAAAATGCTCTACGGCCCGCTATGGTTTAAGAGAAGTTTAAGAGAAAGGTTGTGTTCATAATGAGCATACTTTTTTGGAGGAGCACAAATTGAAAATAAAACAAGTCATGGTGGGGATCGGAGCACTTGCGTGCGTGTCGACGGCGGCACATGCGCAATCGGCCGGATCCATCTACGCAACCGCTGGCTGGTTTCACTTTAGCCCTTTGGATAGCAGCGGTCCGCTCAAAGTGTAAAGGCGGAAGTCCGGTCGATATCAGCGTGCCGGGCACCGGCGCAGGAATCTCGAGTTCGAATACGACGGGCTTCACGCTCGGTTACTTCGTCACCGACCATATCGCGGCGGAACTCGAAATGGGCATTCCGCCGTCCTTCGATCTCGAAGGCACCGGCACGCTTTCCCAATACGGCAAGATCGGCAGCGCCAAGCAGTGGAGTCCGACGCTGCTGTTCAAATACTTCTTCAACCAACCCGAAGCGAAGTTTCGTCCGTTCGTCGACATCGGTATGACGCACGTCTGGTTCAACGACGCGAAGATCACGAATGGCAGTTTCGAAAGCTCCGTGCTGCATGATCCGACCAATGTCGACACGGATAGTTCGTGGGCACCCGTGTTTAATCTCGGTGCGGTCTACAACTTCAATCAGCACTGGTTTGCGGGTTTCTCCGTATCGTTCATTCCGCTCAAGGCAACCACCACGCTGAATACGCGTGCGCAAACGCC
>JAQFVI010000314.1 GCA_029439495.1 Caballeronia sp. BR6202001590007 | reverse complement strand
AGTGATCCACGAGGCAGAGAAAGCCGACGCGACATCGACGGTATGTCGCATGATTGGCGTGGCGCACAGCAGCTACTACGCGTGGAAGGCGCGACAACGCGCGGATACAAACGATCCATGCGCAGGTGCACCAACTATGGCAGTCGTCGCATGGCGCAGGAGATGCGTCGGCGTCCGGACGAGAGAAAGGAAGTGAAACCGTGGACATCGGGACAGACCGCTCAACTACCCAGATAAAGGGCAAAGCGTGATGAGCCCGGGTGAGCCCGGGTGAGTCACATCACCCTCATTGACGAAATCGTCCCTGAAACTGTCGCCGGAGTGTCCCCGAAAGCCCATGCCAGGGACAGTACAACACTAACCGTTTGATTTGAAACAGAACCACTGGTGGGCCGGGAGGGACTCGAACCCTCTATCGGTCGATTATGAGTCGACAGCTTATACCAGTTAAGCTTCCGGCCCTTGAGCACGATCTGGCGTGGAAAAGGACAAAAAGAAAGCGCCGCTCGGGCGCTTTCTTTTACTTCCGAACCTGCACAAGGCAACAACGAAGGGTAGCGAGTGTGCCTGACTCGGCGTCTCAATACAAGCCCGCCGACAGACTCGCTCAGTTCCCTTCGAGAAACGACTTCAGTTTGTCCGAACGGCTCGGATGACGCAGCTTGCGCAGCGCCTTGGCCTCGATCTGGCGAATCCGCTCGCGCGTCACGTCGAACTGCTTGCCGACTTCCTCGAGCGTGTGATCCGTGCTCATCTCGATGCCGAAACGCATGCGCAGCACCTTCGCCTCGCGCGGCGTCAGCGAATCCAGCACGTCCTTCACGACGTTGCGCATGGACGCGTGCAGCGCGGCGTCGGACGGCGCCACCGTATTCGTGTCTTCGATGAAGTCGCCCAAATGCGAATCGTCGTCGTCGCCGATCGGCGTTTCCATGGAGATCGGCTCCTTCGCGATCTTCATGATCTTGCGGATCTTGTCCTCCGGCATTTCCATCTTTTCGGCGAGCGTCGCAGGATCCGGTTCCAGACCGGTCTCCTGCAAAATCTGCCGCGAAATACGGTTCATCTTGTTGATCGTCTCGATCATGTGAACCGGAATCCGGATGGTGCGCGCCTGGTCGGCGATCGAGCGCGTGATGGCCTGACGGATCCACCATGTCGCATACGTCGAAAACTTGTAGCCGCGACGGTATTCGAACTTGTCCACCGCCTTCATCAGGCCGATATTGCCTTCCTGAATCAGATCCAGGAACTGCAGCCCGCGATTGGTGTACTTCTTCGCGATCGAAATGACGAGACGCAAATTCGCCTCGGTCATCTCGCGCTTGGCCTGACGCGCCTTCAGTTCGCCGGCGGCCATCTGGCGGTTGGTTTCCTTCAGATCCTTGAGTGGCAGCACCACGCGCGCCTGCAGATCGAGCAAACGCTGCTGCTGCTCGCGAATCGCCGGAATATTGCGCTCGAGCACCGCGCTGTATTCGTGACCTTCGGCGACCACCTTCTCCGACCACTCGAGATCGGTCTCACTGCCCGGGAAACGCGTGATGAACTCGGCGCGCGGCATACCGCACTTGTCGACGACCGTATGCAGGATCTGACGCTCGACCTGACGCACTTCGTCCACCTGCGCGCGTAGCGTGTCGCACAGGCGCTCGACGGTGCGCGCCGTGAAGCGGATATTCATCAGTTCGGTCTGGATGGCTTCCTGCGCTTTCAGATACGCCTTCGACTTGTAGCCTTCCTTCTCGTAGGCGCGGCGCATCTTGTCGAACCCCTCGCTGACGAGCGCGAACTTCTCGAGCGACTGCTGCTTCAGAGCTTCGAGTTGCGCGGCGTTCGCGCTTGCCTGCGCGCTGCCGTCGTCCTCTTCTTCCTCTTCGTCGTCGTTCTCTTCTTCCGATTCCTCGTCTTCCGATTCGATCGCCTCGGCTTCCTGCTCGGAGAAACCGTCGGTGTCCGCCGCGTTCGGATCGATCAGGCCGTCGACGAGTTCGTCGACGCGCGTTTCTTCGTTCTGCACGCGCTCGGCCATCGCGAGAATGTCAGCGATGGTCGTCGGGCAGGCGGAAATCGCCATGACCATGTGCTTGAGGCCATCCTCGATGCGCTTGGCGATCTCGATTTCGCCTTCGCGCGTCAGCAGTTCGACTGTGCCCATTTCGCGCATATACATGCGCACGGGATCGGTCGTGCGGCCGAATTCGGAATCGACGGTGGACAGCGCGACTTCGGCTTCTTCCTCGACCTCGTCGTCGGAGGACGCGTTCGGCGCGTTGTCGTTCAGAAGCAACGTTTCGGCATCGGGCGCCTGCTCGTACACCGCCACGCCCATGTCGTTGAACGTGCTGATGATCCCTTCGATCGCCTCGGTTTCCGTGAAGTTGTCCGGAAGGTGATCGTTGATCTCGCCGTAGGTCAGGAAGCCGCGCTCCTTGCCGAGCTTGATGAGCGCGCGCAGTTTGCCGCGCCGCTCCTCGATTTCCTCGACGGTGCCGGGCGCGCTCGACGAGAACGCATCCTTCAGAAGCGCTTTTTCCTTCGCGCGCCGATCACGAGCCCGAGCCTTCTCGACCTTCGCCGCAAGCGCTGCAGCAGGCTCACCGTTTTGCGTTGCGTCGTCTTCGACGGGTACATCGTTCCGCTTTTTCGTCATGGAGTTCGCCATACAGGCTTTAGTCTCGACTCGCGGCTGCTGGACAACAGCCGATGGAACCTTACCAAACCAAATGCGCACGCTGTTTCGTCCTGCGTGCCCTGCCCCGAGGACTATCGCGACGCGGCCGAAGCGTGTTCGCCCATGCCCTCGATAGCCAACCGCTTAACATGCGCCCGTCTGTTCGTCGGCGTGCTTATCCGTCTGTTTTCTGTCCGCTTCGAGACCGGTTCACGATCCGAAGCGGACAGCCGAAGCAGTCGGCACCTATCCTTCCATCCCTCGCGGGATTCCGGTCCGCCGCGCATACAGCACGATGAAACTGGCTCGACTCGTCAATGCCTGCGCTTTCTCAAAAAACGACGCTCCAGAGCGCAAACAGTTGACAAAAAGCAATCAGATTCGAACTAGTAATTATAGCATTCAGCGTTCAAACGTCCGGGCCGCCGCCCGTCCCGCCTTGATCTGCGCAACCTTCGCCGACAGATCGGAAAACTCGGCAACTTCTTCCGGCGACAAGCTTGCCTGCCGCGCCAACTGGTCCAGCCGCGCGCGATAACTGTCGTGACGCAACTTGACGACGGTCGCCTGCAATTCCTCGGCAAGCAAACGCTTCTGCTCCGCGACGCGATCCGCCGCGCCCTCGTCGGACGGGTCGCGCATCAGCAAATCGCGAACGTTTTCATCATAGGCGAGAATTTCCTGGAAGATATCTTCGTATGTAGGCGCATTTGCTGCGTTTCTCAAGACATCCGACAGCATCTGGAACTCCACCGCCGCACTGAGCGCGCGCGCATGACCGATCACCTCGCTGAACAGTTCGCCATGCTTGGTCATGGTCACGAGCGTGCGTTCGGCGTCCTGATCCAGCGTTCCCGCGATGCCCGGATACATCACCAGATTGCGCAGCGCGCGCTGCTCCTGGCCGGTGACGCGGCGGCGCTCGCTCTTCGGCACGTTCGCGCGGGCGACGGCGGCCGCGCGCGAATCGATGTCGCACAAGGCCGCGATTTCCGTGAACGGCGTGCTCAGGCGCTCGGCCAGCATGTGCAGGATCTGCACGCGCAGCGCGTTCGCGGGCAGCGCCTGCAAGAGCGGCTTGGCGTCGAACAGCGCTTTCGCGCGGCCTTCGAGCTGCTCCAGTTCCTTGTCGCTCAGCACTTCGTTGAGCAGGAACTGCGACAGCGGCATCGCGCGATCGACCTGCTCGCCGAAGCCGTCCGCGCCGAATTCGCGGATGTATGTGTCCGGATCGTGCTCTTTCGGCAGAAACAGAAACTTGATGGTCCGATTGTCCGCCGCATGCGGCAACGCCGCTTCGAGCGCACGGCGCGCGGCGCGCCGTCCGGCCGAATCGCCGTCGAAGCTGAACACGACAGTATCGGTCTGACGAAAGAGCTTCTGGACGTGGAACGGCGTGCAGGTGGTGCCGAGCGTGGCGACCGCATTGGCGAAGCCGAGCTGCGCGAGCGCGACCACGTCCATGTAGCCTTCGACGGCCAGCGCATAGCCCAGTTCGCGGATCGCGAGCCGCGCCTCAAACAGCCCGTATAGCTCGCTGCCCTTGCTGAAGAGCGGCATTTCCGGCGAGTTCAGATATTTCGGCTCGCCGCCGTCGAGCACGCGTCCGCCGAAACCGATCACGTTGCCCTTCACATTGCGGATGGGGAACATCACGCGTTCGCGGAACCGGTCGTAGCGGCGCGCCTGGCCCTGTCCGTCGGTCTTCTCGCTGACGATCACGAGTCCCGCCTCGACCAGATTGTCCTGGCGATAGTCGGGAAACGCGGCTTCGAGGTTCTGCCAGCCGTCCGGCGCATAACCAAGGCCGAAGCGCGCGGCGACTTCGCCCGTCAGGCCGCGCTTTTTCAGGTACGCGATGGCGTTCGGCGCAGCGCGCAATTGCTTGCGATAGAAGTCGCACGCCGTCTGCATGACCTCGGTGAGCGCGGCGCTGACCGCCTTGCCCGGCCCGCCGTCGATGCCGCTGCCCGTGCCGCCGCGAAACGACGGCTCCTGCGGCACCGTAAGGCCGACGTTCTGCGCGAGGTCCTTGACGGCCTCGGGAAACGTCAGGCCCGTGTGCTCCATCAAGAAGCCGATCGCCGTCCCGTGCGCACCGCAGCCGAAGCAGTGATAGAACTGCTTGGTCGGACTCACGGTGAACGACGGGCTCTTCTCGTTGTGGAACGGACAGAGGCCCATGAAGTTCGCGCCACCCTTTTTCAACTGGACGTAGCGGCCCACCACGTCGACGATGTCGACGCGGTTGAGCAAATCCTGCAGGAAAGCGTGCGGAATCACCGGATGACGTGCGCGGCAGGCGTTACTTGGTCAGCGCGGCCTTCACCAGCGCCGAGACCGCGGTCATGTCGGCCTTGCCCGCGAGCTTCGGCTTGAGCACGCCCATCACCTTGCCCATGTCCTGCGGGCCGGCCGCGCCGGTCGCGGCGACCGCGGCCTGCACTTCGGCGGCGATCGCATCGGCGGAAAGCTGTTCGGACATATAGGCCGCGAGCACGGCGAGTTCGGCTTTCTCCTTGTCGGCGAGATCCGTGTGGCCTGCGCCTTCGAACTGGCTGATGGAATCCTTGTGCTGCTTGATCATCTTGTCGATGACGGCGGTGATGCCCGCATCGTCGAGCGTGACGCGATCGTCGACTTCACGCTGCTTGATGGCCGCGAGCAGCAGGCGAATCGTGCCGAGGCGCTCGGTTTCCTTTGCGCGCATGGCCGATTTCATGTCGTCGTTGATCTGGTCTTTGAGGCTCATCGTTCACCCGGTGCAATTTCGAAAGTTGAAGTCCGGCTGACGCTCGCGACGGCGCCTCGAAAGCAAAAACCCGCTTGGGAACGCTTCCGCAAGCGGGACTTCAATCGGGCCGCGTCGTGAGAGCGGCGATGCCTGCCGCCGTTGCGTCAGCCGGATCGGAGCAATCCTCCGATGACCGTCCGAGTATAGCAAACGGGTTTGTTTTTCGAATGAGTGAAACGCCTTTGTAGAAGGCGCTCGGGAGCGTGTTACCGGGCGGGTTTCAGCCCCGCGCGAACTCCGCCGCCTTGCCCGCCGCGACTCCCGACGCCCACGCCCACTGGAAATTATAGCTGCCGAGCCAGCCCGTCACGTCGACCGCCTCGCCGACGAAAAGAGTCCCGGAACGCGCTCGCTCATCAGGGTCGCAGAGGACAGTTCGCGCGTATCGACGCCGCCGCGCGTGACTTCCGCCTTGCGATAGCCCTCGGTGCCGCTCGGCGTCAGCGTCCAGTTCGACAGCGACTCGCCAAGCGTCTTGAGCGCGCGATCCGGCAGATCGGCGAAACGCGCGTCGGGCGAGGCCTGGCGCGCTTCCAGCCACGCGTGCGCGAGCCGCGCCGGCACATGCTCCGCGAGAAAATTGCCGATCTGCTTCTTCGAGCCCGATTTGGCGTCGAGCAGCAGCCCGGTCGCATCGGCGTCGGGCAGATCGACGCGGATCGGCTCGGAAGTGTTCCAGTAGCTCGAAATCTGCAGCACGCCCGGCCCCGACACGCCGCGATGCGTCAGCAGCAAGTCTTCGTCGAATTCGCCGCGCGGTCTTGCCCTTGCCCGTCGCGATGCGCACCGGCAGCGACAGCCCCGACAGCGCGGCGAACGGCGCCCAGTCGGCCAACGTGAAGGTCAGCGGCACGAGCGCCGGGCGCGTATCGATCAGCTTGTAGCCGAACTGCTTCGCGACGCGATAGCCGAAATCCGTCGCGCCGATCTTTGGAATCGACAGGCCGCCGGTCGCGATGACGAGCGCCGCCGCGCCGATTTCGCCCGCGCTCGTGTCGAGCGCAAAGCGCGCGCCGTCGTGACGGATCGCCGCGACGCTCACGGGCCGCTGCCACGACACGCGGCCCGCATCGCACTCGCTCTTTAGCACGTCGATGATCGACTCGCTGGAGTCGTCGCAGAAAAGCTGGCCCTTGTGCTTCTCGTACCACTTCACGCGGTAAGTCTTGAGCAGCGCGAGAAAATCGCGCGGCGTATAGCGCGCGAGCGCCGAGCGGTAGAAATGCGGATTCGCCGACAGAAAGTTGGCCGGCTGCGCATTGAGGTTGGTGAAGTTGCAGCGCCCGCCGCCCGAGATGCGAATTTTTTCGGCGAGACGCTCGGCGTGGTCGATCAGCACAACGCGGTGCCCGGATTGCGCGGCGATGGACGCGCACATCATTCCGGCCGCGCCCGCGCCGATGACAGCGATATTGAAGGATTCCATGGCGTCGCATTCTACCCGCGCTGGTATACTTTTTGTTCCCTCCTTCGCTTTTTGTTCCCTCCTTCGCTGCACGCCCATGTTAGTTCTCGGCATCGAAAGCTCCTGCGATGAAACCGGCCTCGCGCTCTACGACAGCGGACGCGGTCTGCTCGCGCACGCGCTTCATTCGCAAATCGCGGTGCATCGCGAATACGGCGGCGTCGTGCCGGAACTGGCTTCGCGCGATCACATCCGCCGCGCACTGCCGCTGCTCGAACAGGTGATGGCCGAAGCGAAAGCCGAGCGCGGCGACATCGACGCCATCGCGTTCACGCAGGGTCCGGGGCTCGCGGGCGCGCTGCTGGTCGGCGCGAGCATCGCCAATGCGCTCGCGATGGCGTGGGACAAGCCGACCGTCGGCATCCATCATCTCGAAGGACATCTGCTGTCGCCGCTTCTCGTCGATGCCCCGCCGCCGTTTCCCTTCGTCGCGCTGCTCGTCTCGGGCGGCCATACGCAACTGATGCGCGTCACCGATGTCGGCGTCTACGAAACCCTCGGCGAGACGCTCGACGACGCCGCCGGCGAAGCCTTCGACAAGACCGCGAAATTGCTCGGCCTCGGCTATCCGGGCGGCCCGGAAGTCTCGTACCTCGCGGAATTCGGCACACCGGGCGCGGTGTCGCTGCCGCGCCCGATGCTGCATTCCGGCGACCTCGATTTCAGCTTCAGCGGCCTGAAAACCGCCGTGCTGACGCATAGCCGCAAGCTCGGAGCCAACGTCTGCGAGCAGGCGAAAGCGGATCTTGCACGCGGTTGCGTCGATGCCGCCGTCGACGTGCTGGTCGCGAAATCGCTCGCGGCGCTGAAGCAAACCGGTTTGAAACGGCTCGTCGTCGCAGGCGGCGTCGGCGCGAACCGGCAGTTGCGCGAGGCGCTGTCGGCGGCGGCTAAAAAGCGCCGCTTCGACGTCCATTATCCCGATCTGTTGCTGTGCACGGACAACGGCGCGATGATCGCGCTCGCCGGCGCACTACGTCTTGCGCGCTGGCCGGATCAGGCCGAACGCGATTATGCGTTCACCGTGAAGCCGCGCTGGGACCTGAGTTCGCTCGCGCGCGCCTGAACGCGCCCCGCCTCATTTCGGCGGGGCGAAAACCTGCGCGATCGACCGGAACACCGGCAGCGCCTCGCAACGCGCGGCGTGGGCGTCGAGCGCGGGCCAGCGCGCCAGATCGAACATCGATGCATGCGCCTCGCGCGTGAAGCGCAGCGCGCAGGCGACGGCGATGCGTATCTGCATGAAGCGCGCGACATCCTGGCGCGCGTCGAAGCCGCGAACCGGCTCGCCCATCGCATCGCCACAGGCATGCAGGGACGCGTGCGTGTGGGCTTCGTCGAGAATGCGTCGTGGAGCGAGCGCGTGCTGTCCGCGTTCAATGCATACCAGCAGACGGCCGCGGATATCGCGCTCGAATTGCAGCCGATGAACACGCCCGAACAACTCGACGCCATCGCTTCCGGCAAGCTCGACGGCGGCTTCTGTTATCGTTTCGGGCCGTTGCCCGATGGCTTCGCGAGCCTGCCGCTCTTCGAGCAGACCGTGGTGCTTGCCGTGCCCGAGCGTTGCGATGTCGGCAGTCATGGCCCGGTCAAAGCGGCTGCGCTTTCCGGCATGCCGTTCATCGCGTTTCCGCGTCATGTGTATGCGGCGCATTACGACCGCCTGATTTCCGCATGCGCCGAANCAATGCGGCCAATCGCGACCGGCCGCCGGCGCGCGTGCTCTTCGTCGACGTGACGGACCTCGACGTGCGCCTGCCGCTCGAATTCTGTTACCTCGCACGGTACGGCAATGCGGCCCTGCAGCGCTTCATCGATCTGATCGAATCGCAGGCGTCTGCTTCGGCCGAAGCATCGCGCCGATAACTTCAAAGGTATCGCTCGCCGCAGAAAACGACATTGGTCAGGCGGATTTTCGTCACCGATAGTAGATTCGACCTCACTCATTCGGGAACCGCCATGACCGCTACCGCTTCGCTCATCTCCACCGACGTCGACTTCGAACGCAAGGGCTTTCAGACCGGCATGCTGCGTTTGCCGTGGTCGCACGACCGCTCCGCTTACGGCCACATTCCGATTCCGCTCGCCGTGCTCAATGCGGGCGACGACGGCCCGACCGTGCTGCTCACGGACGGCAATCACGGCGACGAATACGAAGGCCCCATCGCGCTGATGAAGCTGATGCAACGCATGCCGACGCTCGCCATACGCGGACGGCTGATCGTGATTCCCGCGCTGAACTTCCCCGCGTTCGCGAACGGTTTGCGCACGTCGCCGATCGACGGCGGCAATCTCAACCGGCTTTTTCCCGGCGCGCGTCACGGCAAGCCGATGGAGATGATCGCGCATTACGTCGAGACCGAACTGCTGCCGCGCGCGGATGTGGTGTTCGACTTTCACGCGGGCGGCGCGTCGTTCGATCATGCGCCGACGCTGCTCACCTCGCCTCCCGCTTCGGACAATGCCGGACGTCGCGCGCATTACCTCGATCTGGTGCGTGCCTTCGGCGCACCGAACACGATGGTCATGGATCTGCTCGGCGAAGACCGCACGTTCGCGGCCGCCGCCGAGCGTCACGACACGCTCTTTCTGTGCGGCGAATTCGGCGGACATGCGGGATGCGACAAGGCGAACCTCGCCATCGTCGAAAGCGGCCTGGAGCGCGTGCTGCATCGTCTCGGCGTGATCGAAGCCATGCCTTCGAACAAGGCGCCCGCGACGCGCTACTGATCCGTGCAAGGCGCGCAGCACTACGTCTATGCCCCGCATGCAGGCGTCTTCGAACCTGCCTTCGCTTTGAACGACGACGTGCGCGCCGGCCAGCTTGCTGGACGGCTCTTCGATCCGCAAGCGCCCTGGCAGGCACCGCGTGACATCGCGTTCAGCGGCAATGGCCGCGTGATGTGCGCCCGCACGTTCGCGCGCGTCGAAGCGGGCGATTGCATCGCGCTGCGCGCTGCCGAAACGTCCCTCGTCTGACTACGCAAAGGATCGAACATGAGCGCCACTCCATTGTCCGCGCGCGCGGATACGAGTTTCGACGTGCGGCATCCCGCGTATGTCGTGATGTTGTTCTTCGTCTGCTTCGCGTTTTCGTATCTGGACCGTCAGATCGTCAGCATCCTGGTGCAGCCGATCAGGACGACGCTTCGGCATCACCGATACGCAATCAGCCTGTTGCAGGGCTTCTCATTCACGATGTGCTATGCGACCGCTGGCGTGTTCGTCGCGCGTCTGGTCGATCGCGCAAACCGTGTAATGCTGATCGCCGCATGCGTCGCCATCTGGGCGATTTCCACCGCGCTGTGCGGCTTCGCGACGAGCTTCCCGCAACTGCTCGCCGCGCGTGCGGGCACGGCGATCGCCGAAGCGGCGCTGAGCCCTGCCGCGTTGTCGATCTTCAGCGATATCTTCGCGCTGCGCAAAGTGTGGCGCGCGCGAGCAGCGTGTTCATGCTCGGGCCGTATATCGGCGGCGGTCTCGCGTTGTTCGGCGGCGGAATGCTGCTCTCGGCGGCCGGCGGCGACGCGAGCGCATGGCTTGCCGCGCACGGCTTCGCGCCGTGGCAGGCGGTGTTCGTGCTCGTCGGATTACCGGGATTCGTGCTTGCGGCGCTCGTCGCGCTCACCGTGAAAGAACCCGCGAGACACGAAGCGGACAGCGTCCATGTCGACGAAGCCTTTTCCTCCGCTGCGCGACGTGCTCGCCGAACTCTTCGTGCGCAACCGCTTTTGCGCGCCTTATTTCGTGGCTTACGTGGCGCTCATCACGCTGTTCTATTCGCATGCCGCATGGTTTCCGACCTTGCTGATGCGCGACTTCCATCTCGTGCCTTCGGATGTCGGCAAGATGGCGGCGCCCGCCTACATGATCGGCGGCATGCTCAGCGTCGGCGCGGCAGGCATGCTCGCCGCACGCGTCACCGATGAACGCACCTTGCAGAAGGTGCTCGCCTTGTTCGCGTGTGCCGTAGCCGCGCTGGTGCCCGCATCGATCGCGATGGTGCTCGCACCGGTGCCCTTGCAGATCGCTGTGCCGAACCGCATGCGCGGACGCTCCATCGCGCTGCTCGTGTTCATGACCAATGCGATCAGTGGCGGCATCGGACCGCTTGCGGTGGTCGGCGGTGTATCGGCGCTTGCAAGCGCCCTGCTCTATGCTGTGGCGACGCGCCGCGTGACCCCGGTGCGATGAGAGGATCGATGATGACGTTCACCACCCGCATCGGCGCGATGACGATCACGCACATCGACGAAACGCACTTCGATCTGCCGTCCGATGTGCTCTTTCCGGATTGGCCGCCGCATCTGCCGTCCGAGCCTGTGACCTTGCAAACGCATCTGTGGGTCGTCGAACGCGATGGCCGCCTGTTCGTCGTCGATACGGGCATCGGCAACGGCAAGTCGCGAACCTTCAGCGCGCTGTTCGATTGACTGGATCATCCCGTGCTCGAACGTTTCGCCGCCGCGGGTTTCGATCGCGCCCGCGTTGACTATGTCCTGCTCACACATTTGCATGTGGATCATGTCGGATGGAACACGCACTGGGTCGACGGCCGCTGGCAGCCGGTGTTTCCGAACGCGATGCATGTGTTCGGCGCACGCGAACACGACTTTTTCGATACGCCCGCAGGCGAAGCGCGGCGCATGGTGTTCGAGGACAGCGTGCGGCCGCTGATCGATGCGGGCCCCGCTCGCACAATTCCCGACGAAGGCGCGGCGTTGCTCGACGGCATCCGCTTCGTGCCGGCCTTCGGGCATAGCGAGGGACACATGGCCATCGAGATGGAATCGAACGGCGAGATCGCGCTGTTTTCAGGCGACATCATGGCATAGCGCGATGCAGGTTCGCACGCCGCAGTGGAATTCGAAGTTCTGCTTGAACAGGGAGGAAGCACGCGCCTCGCGCAGCATGGCTGCTGAATCATGCAGCCGAGAAGGACGCTGCCGTATTCACCGCGCATTTTCCGCATGCGTCGGCGGGCAGGATAAGAAGGACGGGGGAAGAATTCGAGTGGAACGAACTGGACCCCGCGCGGTGACACGCGAGGTCCATGATCTGCAAGCTCAGGCGTGCAAGCTTAAACCGCCCGCCGCACCATCAACTCCTTGATCTTG
>JAQFVI010000313.1 GCA_029439495.1 Caballeronia sp. BR6202001590007 | reverse complement strand
CGCATGCGGCATCGGCGCAGAAGCTGCTCGACGATCTCGCGCGCATCGACATGCAAAGCGTCGCGCATCCCGATGAAGCGGACGCGCTGCGACTCGACGCGCTGCTCGCGCTCGACGACGAACGCGCGATCAACCTGCTGCGTTTCTGGATCCGCGCGCGCGGGTTGCCGGCGGCTTCGACGGCGCGCATCGCCGACATGCTGCGTCAGGTGCGCGATGCCGCCGTCTCGCGCGACGGTCACGCGTTGCGTGTCGATCATGCGGGGCACGCGTTGCGCATCTATCGACGTGCGCTCTTCTGGGAGCCGGGCGACAGCGCCGATGCCGACGACATCGGCGTCAGCGTCGGCGCGGGCGCGGCGAAACCCGTGGTCGAATTGCTGTGGCAGGGCGAGGAAGTCTGGTGTCTGCCGATGTGGCGCGGCTCGTTCGTGTTCGAGCCGGTCGATGCAGGGTCGCACGCGGATACCGATGCCGACGCCGATGTCGTCGGCATCGGCGTGCTGCGCGCGGCGCCGCTGGTCGCGCGTTCACGCGCGGGCGGGGAGCGCATGCGTGTGGTGGCCGAGGCGCCGAGCCGCACGTTGAAGAATCTCTTTCAGGAGCGCGGCGTGCCCGCGTGGAAGCGCGACGTGCCGCTGCTTTTCATCGGTGAGGCGCTGCTCTTTGTGCCGCATCTCGGCGTGAACCGTGAGGCCGGGCCGAGCGTGGCGCACGGTCCGCTCAGGCGTATCGCGTGGCGGCCGGACCTGCTGTTGGCGTGAGCCGAGAGGGCGTCGCAACCGTCGATCGCGGCATCGGTAAATAACGCCCGCATGACCGCGCTGTCTTGTAATTTCGGCGTCAATCGTGTATCCTAACTCATTTTCGCGCAAGCGTACACGCAAGTGTACATTTTCGCGCAGGCGTATTTGCTCGGCATCTCTGTTAAAAAGACGCGATTTTGGCCCGCATTTTTCGCTTTCGTGCGCAAGTACCGAGCGTGTGACGTCCTTCGCGATCCGTTGCCGGCTTCCATCCCTGAAGCCGATCGGCACGGCGCTAAGCTAAAGTTCCACGCATCCTCGCGTGTGGCGCGGTTTTCCCTCCAGTTCAAGAACGACAATGGCACTCATCGTACATAAATACGGCGGCACTTCGATGGGCTCGGTCGAGCGCATCAAGAACGTCGCCAGGCGCGTCGCCAAGTGGCACAAGGCCGGCCACAAGATGGTCGTCGTGCCCTCGGCGATGTCCGGCGAAACCAATCGCCTGCTCGGTCTCGCGAAAGACATCAAGGCCGATCCGGACCCGCGTGAACTCGACATGATTGCCTCCACCGGCGAACAGGTCAGCGGCGGCCTGCTGGCCATCGCGCTGCACGCCGAAGGCCTCGATGCCGTGAGCTACGCCGGCTGGCAAGTGCCGATCAAGACCGACAGCGCATTCACCAAGGCGCGCATCAGCGAGATCGACGGCGAGCGCGTGCTGAAGGATCTCAATGCGGGCAAGGTCGTTGTCATCACGGGCTTTCAGGGCGTCGATCCCGACGGCCATATCGCGACGCTCGGACGCGGCGGCTCGGACACCTCGGCGGTCGCCATCGCGGCGGCGCTGAAGGCGGACGAATGCCTGATCTATACTGACGTCGACGGTGTCTACACGACGGACCCGCGCGTGGTCGAAGAAGCGCACCGGCTCGATCGCGTGACCTTCGAGGAAATGCTGGAAATGGCGAGCCTCGGCTCGAAGGTGCTGCAGATCCGTTCGGTCGAATTCGCGGGCAAGTATCAGGTGAAGACGCGCGTGCTTTCCAGCCTGACCGATCCGATGATGCCGCTCGACACCGAGATGTACTCCGGCACCCTGATTACTTTTGAAGAAGACGACAACATGGAAAAAGCAGTCATCTCTGGCATCGCGTTCCAGCGCGACGAAGCACGCATCGCGGTGATGGGCGTGCCGGACAAGCCGGGCGTCGCGTATCAGATTCTCGGTCCGGTCGCCGATGCGAACATCGACATCGACATGATCATTCAGAACCAGAGCGTGAACGGCAAGACCGACTTCACGTTCACGGTCGGCCGCGGCGACTACCAGCGTGCGCTCGAGATCCTGAACAACACGGTGAAGGGCCATGTGCAGGCCGAGACCGTGCTGGGCGATCCGAAGGTGTCGAAGGTGTCGGTCGTCGGCGTGGGCATGCGCTCGCATGTGGGCATCGCGAGCACGATGTTCCGCACGATGTCGGAAGAGGGCATCAACATCCAGATGATCTCGACGTCGGAGATCAAGATCTCGGTGCTGATCGACGAGAAGTACACGGAACTCGCGGTGCGCGCGCTGCATAAGGCCTTCGAACTGGATCGCGGCTGATCTCCGATGGAAAAAGCGCGTCGTGGCGAGAAAAATCGTCATGCGAATTTGACCGACAGCGTCGGACACGCTATAATCTTGATATAGTTGCACTGCACTCCCGGTGCGACGTAGAGTTTGGGAGACGTGGCCGAGTGGTCGAAGGCACTCCCCTGCTAAGGGAGCATCTGGCTAAAAACTGGATCGAGGGTTCGAATCCCTCCGTCTCCAGCAGAACTGCAGTACCAAACGGGTCCTTCGGGGGCCGTTTTCNATCCCNTGTAATCCCTGTAATCCCTGTAATCCCTGTAATGATGCCGCCATCTGGATAGATGTTCACGCGCAGGTGCGGTAAAGGGTTGCTCCGCGCCGACGTCGAGATAGTGATGCGTGTTGCCCTGCAGCGTCATCGACGGGACGATTTCGGTCCATTGCGTCGAGCCGTTCGGCGGCTCGCCGTTGGCGACATGCGCGCCTTCGATCGATGCTGCCGGCGGGAAGTTGTCAGTGAAGTGGCTCGTATCGACATCGATGCCCTTGATCACGCCCGGACGCGCGAGTTTGACGATGCACCAGTCGTAGCCCGTGAGTGCTTGCGGTGCGTTTCCCAGCCGTCCATCCAATTGCCGTGATCGTCGAACTTGCCGGGGATGAACACCGCCGGCTCCGGATTGAGCATGCGCTCCTTCGGCGCGAAGAAATCATCGCTCGCCTCGAGCGCCTGCGCGCCCAGACGCGGGTCCGCGAGATTCACATAGCGGCGCGTGAATTCGGGCGCGTTGGGATCGAGTGTCGGAATTGCTATTGTCTTCGTCCTTATCAGTTGCGGTTGATGCGGATCACGCGGCCTGGATCAGGTCGTTCAACCTGAAGCCCGCGATCCGGTAAATCTGATCGAGACTCGTGCGGAGTTCTTCGGCGCGATCGTGATTCACGCGCGCCTCGAAGTTCGCGATGGTGCCGTGACGGTCGTAACCGCGCACGGCGAGAATGAAGGGAAAGCCGAACTTCTCGCGATACTGCGCGTTGAGCGCCTGAAGCGGGTCGAACTCGTCCTGCGTGCAGAGATCGAGGCCCGCGCCGCTCTGCTCGCGCGTCGATTCGGCCGTCAGTTCGCCGCGCACCGTAGCCTTGCCGGCCAGTTCCGGGTGAGCGTTGATGAGCGCGAGTTGCCGCTCGGCGCCGGCGCGTTCGACGATCTGCGACATCGCGGTATGCAGTGCATCGACGTTCGCGAACGGCCGCTGTTGCCCCGCCGCTTCCGGCACCCACGGAGAATGTTCGAAGATGCCCGCGAGTACCGTTACGAACGTGTCGGCGGGCATGCTGTTGAGTTGGTCGAGTGTGTAGTGCATCGCCTTCATGCCGCCGTCGTCCCGTTGATGGAAGGTTGGAAAGGATGCTGCTCCCGCCAGTGACGCGCGATATCGACGCGCCGCGTCACCCATACGCGATCGTGCTTCTCGATGTGATCGAGGAATTTCTATTTCTGCAAACCGCGGAAGCGCCCGGGACGTCCGAGCAGGCGGCAGTGCATGCTGATCGAGAACATCTTCGTCGCTTCGTCGCCTTCTTCGTAGAGCACGTCGAACACGTCTCTCAGATACGTGAAGAAGTGATCGCCAGTGTTGAAACCCTGCGGCGTCGCGAAACGCATGTCGTTGGTGTCAAGCGTGTACGGCACGTTGTTTCGCGCCACCCTTCACTTCCACTTCGGTCCAGAACGGCAGGTCGTCGCCGTAGTAGTCCGAGTCGTACAGGAAGCCGCCGTATTCCGCGACCAGCCGATGCGTATTGGTGTCGCGTCCCCGTTACCAGCCGAGCGGACGCTGACCCGTCACGCGCTCGATGGCCTCCATGTCGAGGCGCATTTGCTCCGCCTCGCGCTCGGGCAACATGTCCTGATAGTGAATCCAGCGATAGCCGTGACAGGCGATTTCATGCCCCAGCTCGACGAACGCCTTCGCGACTTCCGGATGACGCTCGATCGCCATGCCGACGCCGAAGATGATGAGCAGCGGCATGCCACGCTTCTCGAACTCGCGCAGCAGCCGCCACACGCCCGCGCCGTATTCGTAGATCGATTCCATGCTCATGTGACGCAACGGATACGCTGCCGCGCCGACGATTTCCGACAGAAACTGCTCCGAGCCGGGATCGCCGTGCAGCACGCAGTTCTCGCCGTCTTCTTCGTAATTGAGCACGAATTGCACGGCGATGCGCGCGCGTCCCGGCCAGTTGGCCTGCACCGGGTGGCGACCGTAGCCGATCAGGTCGCGGGGGTAGTTCGAATCGAGTGACATGGCTTGGCGTGTGAAAGCTAGGCGTGAAAAGAACGGGATTGTTGACGATTCAGTGTAGCCAAAAGACCCCGGTGCGCCCATACATCAGGGATCAGGGCAGATAATCCGGGTCACGTCGTCGGTATAAGTCCCGGAATCCACAATCAGCGCGGGCTGAAATTGGCCAGCACGCCGTCGTAGCGTTTCGCGAGCGAACGCGCATAGTCGCCGCGTTTCGCTGTATGCAGGCCGAGCGCGACCAGCGCTTCGGTCCACTTCACCGCGGTCGTCACTCCTTCGACGACCGGCGCGCCGATCGCGTCCTCGACCTCGCGGCAGCATTCGTCGACGATCGTCTGCCGCGCGGGCGAACCCGGCACGTCGAGTTCGAGCACGGGCACGTCGGTCGCCCGCATGTTCTTGCAAAAGCGGGACATGCCGTAGCGCTTCGCGAGATGCCAGGTCATGCCGACCGTGCGCTGCAAGGTCGTGACGACGGAAAAGCCCGGCGCGACGACGTTCGCCGCATGCATCGCCGCTTCCGCGATGCCGATCACCGGGCCGCGCGCCAGTTCGCACGCCGCGTACAGCGCCGGATCGCCGAAACAGGCGATCACGTAGCCGTCCACGCCCTGCTTCTCGCCCGCCTCGATTTCGGCGAGCAGTCCGAGCGACGTGAGCGCCTCGTCGTAATAGCCTTCGATGGACGGCGGCCCCATCGTCGGGCTCACGGCGATGATCTCGGTGCCGGGTGCCGCGACCTCGCGGGCGCAGCGCGCCATCGACTCGGTCATGCGTTGCGTCGTGTTCGGATTGATCAGTTTGATGCGCATTGCCTTTCTCCAGACTGTGTGTTCGATGCTCTCAGGTTCCTGCTCTTGTGGTGCTTACACGTCGCGCTTGCGATCGGCGAGGAAGTAATAGAAGGCTGCGCCGAGGCCCGCGCCGATGAACCACGAGAAGTTCGCGGCGCCTTCCAGCGACGGCAGCATCACGCAGATGATCGCGATGACGGCGGCCGCAGCAGCGCCATCACGGCGCGGCGGTTCACGCCCTTCGTGTACCAGTACTTGCCTTCCTCGGACGTCGTGTAGAGATCGTCGACGACGAGCTTGCCGCGCTTGGCTTGCCAGATAAAAGTCGAGGATCAGCACGCCGTACAGCGGCCCGATGAAGCTGCCGAGAATGTCCAGCGTGTGTGGATCACGGCCAGATTGTACAGGTTCCACGGCGTGATGAAGATCGACGCGACCGCGGCCATCATCCCGCCCGCGCGCCAGCTGATGAGCTTCGGCGCGACGTTGGAGAAGTCGAAAGCGGGCGACACGAAGTTCGCGACGATGTTGATGCCGATGGTCGCGATGGTGAACGTCAGTGCGCTAAGAATCACGGCCGTCGGGTGATCAATGCGGCCGACCGTTTCCACCGGATCGGTGATCAACTGGCCGAACACCGGCAGCGTCGCGGCCGTTGTGATCACTGTCACCAGCGAGAACGCCAGGAAGTTGACCGGCAGGCCCCAGAAGTTGCCGCGCTTCACGCTGCGAAAGCTTTTGCAGTAGCGCGAGAAGTCGCCGAAGTTCAGCATCGGGCCGGAGAAGTACGACACGACGAGCGAGATGGCGGTGATCATCACCGGAATCACTTCCGCGCCGTGATACTTCACGCCGCCGAGATTCAGGCCGATGTTCTGGATGCCCGCGCGTCACACCTATAGCCCGCGAGGATGAACATGACCACGTACACGGCCGGACCGGCGAAGTCGATGAACTTCTTGATCATCTCCATGCCGCGCCAGAACACGATGGCCTGCAGCACCCACAGAAGCATGAAGCCCGCCCAGCCGAACGCCGAGAGACCGACGAAACCGAACTCGTGAACGTCGGCATAAGGCATCAGCGAGGGCACGAACTTGAGTACCACGATGACCAGCGCGCTCGATGCCAGGTAGGCCTGAATGCCGTACCACGCGACCGCGATCAGCCCGCGAATGACCGCCGGAATATTCGCACCGAACACGCCGAAGGTCGCGCGGCACGCGACCGGATACGGCACGCCCGCGACCTAGCTGGGCTTCGCGATCAGATTGCACAGCAGATTGACGAGGCCGATGCCGATCAGCAACGACACCAGCACCTGCCAGCTCGTCAGTCCGAGCGCGAACAGACTACCCGCGAACACGTAACCGCCGACGCTATGCACGTCCGACATCCAAAACGCGAAGATGTTGTACGCGCCCCAGGTCTGATTCTTCAGCGGGGTGAGGTCTTCGTTATAGAGCCGGTCGCTGTAACCGGCGGGAAGATCGGGCTCGTGCAGCGAATGCCCGTCGTATTGCGGCGGGCTAAACTACCCGGTGCGCTGATTTGTGCCATGACGTCTCCTTTGATAGGCGGCTTGCCTGATGAAAGAACTGCAAATGCTTGAGCGACAAGCGTCAATCGATACCTGCGTCGTCGGTTCCGGTGTACTGGACCGCGCGCGGTATTTTTTAGTATTTGCGGCTCGCCGGCGGCGTGATGCGAAGAGCGCGGAAGCCTTGCTTGCCGCGCCCGCCGCCTGGCGGTTTTCATTGCACGCTCGTTGGAGCGTCTGGTTCGATTCGATCGTATGAGCTTGAACAGCCTGGTTTCGTCGTGCGCGTTGCGTACTTCCTGCGCATGCAAGCGTCCTCGCGCCCGGCATGTCGCGCGGGCACGGTCTCCTTTATTCGGTCCTTCCTTATTCATCGATGGCAGTGCTTTCGGCCTGCCCTTTGTCCTGCGTGCCGGACGCTTTCGCGCGTCCGGCCGGTTTTGCGGATACTTCCTTCAGATCGACCGCGCCGCACGCCGGCCGCTCCAGCATCTTCAGTTCGACGTCTCGCAGATGCTGCGCTGCGCCATCAGATCGGCGGCCCGGGCGGCGTCGCCAGCATCGAGCGCGGTGAGAATCGCTTCGTGGTCCTCGAACGAACACGAGCTGCGTCCGAGCGATTCATACAGCGCGGAAATCAGCGTCGAGCGTGCGACGAGTCCCGACAGGCAATCGCACAGCACCGTGTTGCCGGTCAGCAATGCCAAGCTCCGTATGGAACTCGCCCGACAAGCGGATCCACGCCGAAAAATCGTGATTCTCGAACGCCCTGCGCTCACGCCCGATGGTCGCGCTGATCGACTTCAGCCGCCGCGCGCCGTGACCATGCGCGATGCGTTCCACCACCGCGAGTTCGATGATGCGACGCATCTCGAACACTTCCTGCAGCGACGGGCTCGCGACGAACGCGCCGCGATTCGGCTCCAGATCGACGAGACGGTCGTTCGCGAGTTGCGCGAGCGCCTGACGGACCGTGCCGCGCTTCACCGCGAACACTTCGCACAATTGCGCTTCGGTCAGCTTCGCGCCTGGCGCAATGCAGTGCTCGAGGATCGCGGCGCAAATGCGCTCGGCGATCGACTCGGAATTGGCTGCGCCGGCTGCGGGACTCGGTACGGCACTCGAAGTGGGTTCGGACATGATGTGCTCGCTGGCATGTCGATCATTTTAGAATCGACATAAAGACTGAAAATCATCTAGCGGGCCTTCCACCGCCGCCCTTATGGGCGACGGAGTTAAAGTGAGTTCGCCAAAACCGCTTCAACCGGAAGGAGGTCAGCCGCATTGATCTGCATTCGAACAACAGCGTGGTGAGCGTGATCGACAAAACGGACCGCGTCGTCGCTGAAAGCTCGTCGCCGCGACCGAGGAACGGCCGCGCTACACCGTGCTCACCGATACCGCGCACACGCGCTACGCGATGGTCGCGGGCGGCCTTGGCGTGTCGATCGTCGAGCCGTTCGCCGCGAAGGTGTAGCGCGCGCACGGCGTCGTCGTGCGGCCATTCGATACCGAGATCGAGTACGAGTACGCGCGTCGTATCCGTCGAGCGACATCCGCTCCGATCTGGTCGCGTCGTTCCGGGCGTCGGTGCTGCGCGTCGTCGAGACCTACTCGCTCGATGCCCCGACAGCGTCGACGACGCCCCGCCGCTGCCCGCGCTCGCCGCCGGCTGATCAGCCGCCGAAGAGCTTTTCCGCGCGGATGCGCATCTCTTCCGGCGAGACGATCTCGATGCGCGACGCGATCGCCGTAGAACTGGTCCTCGACCGGACGCAGCATGGTCGCGCCTTCGTCGAGCGCGCGCTGTGCGACGTCCTCGACGTACACATGCAGCTCACCGGCGTGACGGCGACCGATAACGGACCGACCGTGCCGTAATCCGGAAACTCGTCGCACAGACACAGATAGACCACGCTGCCGCCGATCGACAGTTCCGCGTGTCCGATGCGCCCGTCCGGCTGTTCGAGCCGGAACGTCTCGGTCGCGCCGAACACCTTCGCGCCGAACACCTTCGTATAGAACTCGATCGCGCTGGCGCAGCCCGCGACGACCATATACGGAACGACGCCCTTGCGGTCCTCGGGAATGGGCTCGACTTTCGCGTTCATGTCTGCCCCTGCTTGACGATGAGCGCGGGATCGCCTGTCGTGCCCGCTCGTCGCCGCGCCGACCTCCATGATGCGCCGCCCGCATGGCATCTGCACGACGGCGCTCGAAGCACGCGTCGCATCGGCCCATGTGCACCGGACGCGCTGCTTCATTTCGTTTGACGTAAGCTGGCGAACATCCGGCGACCGCGCGGCCCATTGATGCGGCGCAGCGCCGCATACATAGTATAAGCCTCAACTTGCTTTGAAGTCGAAACGAAGGAGGACGCTCAAGATGTCGATCAAAAAAGAACCGCGCTTTCGATTCCTCGCGCTAAACGCCGTGCTTGCCTCGGCGCTGATGTCCGCGGGCTTCGTCGAACTCTCCGCCGCGCAGGCCAAGGCAACGGAAGCCCAGCCGCAGGTGCTGACGGCATCGGCCGTCGCCGTCGCCGACAAGTACGCCGCCGATACCGCCGAGCAGATCTTCAAACAGGGCGGCAATGCAGTCGATGCGGCAGTCGCGATCGCCTTCACGCTGGCCGTCACGTATCCGGAAGCGGGCAATATCGGCGGCGGCGGCTTCATGACGCTGTACGTCGATCATCGTCCGTACTTTCTCGACTATCGCGAACGCGCGCCGCTTTCGGCCACGCGCAACATGTATCTCGACGACAAGGGCGAAGTCATCAAGGGCATGAGCCTGTATGGACATCGCGCGGTCGGCGTGCCGGGCACCGTGTCGGGGATGTGGGAAGCGCAGAAGCGCTTCGGCAAGCTGAAGTGGAAGCAGGTGCTCGCGCCGGCGATCAAGTACGCGCAGGACGGCTTCGAGGTCGACGATCAGCTCGTCGTGCGCCGCGATGCCGCGTCCAAGGAGTTCGCGGGCAAGACCAACTTCGATCTGTATTTTGGCGGCATGAAGTCCGGCGAAGTCTTCAAGCAGCCGGACCTCGCGAAGACGCTGCAGCGCATTTCCGACAAGGGCGCTAAAGGCTTCTATCAGGGCGATATCGCCGAACTCATCGCCAGGTCGATGGAAGGCCACGGCCTCATCACGCAGCGCGATCTGAAGGATTACAAGGCCGTGTGGCGCCAGCCGGTGACGGCGAGCTGGAACGGCTATCGCGTGATCACCGCGCCGCCGCCGAGTTCGGACGGCGTCGGTCTCGTGCAGTTGCTGAAGATGAAGGCGGACCTGAAGGACAAGTTCGAAGGCGTGCCGCTTGATTCCGCGCATTACATCCATCTCGTGGCGGAAATCGAGAAGCGCGTGTTCGCGGATCGCGCGCAATATCTCGGCGATCCGGACTTCTACAAGGTGCCGGTCGCGCAACTCATCAACGACGACTACATCCTCAAACGCGCGCAGGAAGTGAATCCGAACGAGCCGTCGGATACCAAGAGCGTGCAGCCGGGTCTCGGCACGTCGATGCCGGAGAAGGCGGAAACGACGCACTATTCGGTCGTCGACAAGTGGGGCAATGCGGTGTCCAACACGTACACGATCAACGGCTACTTCGGCTCGGGCGTGATCGCGGAAGGCACGGGCGTCGTGCTGAACGACGAGATGGACGACTTCGCTTCGAAGCCGGGCGTTCCGAATATGTTCGGTGTCGTCGGCAGCGATGCCAACGCGATTGCGCCGAAGAAGCGGCCGCTGTCGTCGATGACGCCGACCATCCTCACGAAGGAAGACAAGGTGGCGATGGTGATCGGCACGCCGGGCGGATCGCGCATTTTCACGTCGATCTTCCAGGTGCTGTCGAACGTGTACGACTTCAAGATGCCGCTCGCGGATGCAGTCGGCGCGACGCGTTTCCATCATCAGCTGCTGCCGCCGAACACGATCTTCCAGGAGCCGTATCACCAGCTCGATGCGAACGTGATCAAGGAACTCGAAGCGAAGGGCTACAAGTTCACGGTGCAGGGCTTCAACGGCGACATCCAGGCCATTCGCATCGACGGCGACAAGCCGGAGCCGATGTCGGATCCGCGCGGACGTGGCGTGTCGCGGGTGATTCAGTAAGGTCGAGTTGATGTGCTGCGAAGCCGGATCTGGCCGATGTCAGGTCCGGTTTTTTTATGTGGCGTTGCTGCGCTTCTTGTTTGAGAAATCTCGTATGGATCGAGCGGTTTGCCGATGCTTATGCTGTTCGGCCGGTGTTGATGCGACGGCGATGCAGCGACAGGCGACGACAAGGAGACGAGATGACCGGCGGCGACAGCAACATATTCATGAAGATCGAAGGCGTGACCGGCGAGGCGACGGCTTTCGGTCACGAGGGCGAAATCGATGTAATCAGTTGGCAATGAAGCATGCAGCAGCCGTCGCGCGATATCGGCCCGGCTAGAAAGGCGACGGTCGAACACATCACGTTCGCGCACGCAGTCGATCTCGCATCGAATGGACTGATGCACATGCTTCTGAACAACAAGGTGGCGTCACGAGCGTGTTGAGCGTGCGCCGCCCCGATGCCCAATCGCGCGACTCCGGACTGGCGGGAAAGCTACTGCCGCCTCACGATCAGATGAAGATCCACCTGACCAATGTCATGGTCAATCGCATCGAGCCGTTCGGCTCGGCTTATGGGCATTTCGAAAACGTCACGGTGTCTTTCAGCGAGTTCAGGCGCGAGTATCGCGTGCCGGGCGCCGAGGGTGTGTCCGGTGGAATCGCTTCGGTTCAATATGCTTTACATCTTTCGCGATGAAACCGTTCGACAAAAAGAAGATCAACTGGGATTCGAGGCTCGTCGGATCTGCGATCTTCGTGCTTCAGCTTCCGTTCCTATCGTCGACACTCGAGTTCCGGCTCTATTCGATTCGGAGTGCGGGGGAAGTGGTGAAGTTGAATTACGGGGGCTTCCATTCTCAAATCGCGTTCACCACACGCGACGGTCAACGCGTGACCTTTGCGGGAAGCACGATGACTCGTGTGGACATCGGCGATCGCGTCGAGATTCGATATC
>JAQFVI010000312.1 GCA_029439495.1 Caballeronia sp. BR6202001590007 | reverse complement strand
ACTTCGAAAGTCATCAACGAAATCACGGCCAAAGCGTTCCATGCGCGCACGGGCATGGACATCTACGCGTTTCGCATCGGCAACGTGCTCGATCCCGTCGACTATCGGAAGTTCGAGACGTGGAACCGGGACCCCTCGCTCAGAAAACGCATCGCGTGGAGCTATATCGACGGACGCGATCTCGCGACGGACGCGCGTCTCGGCATCGAGAAAGACGGATTGGGGTTTCAGGTGATGAACGTCGCGGCAGACGATGTCTCGTCGGACGTGCCGACCGCCGAACTGCTCAGGCGCTTCTATCCAAACGTGTCGGTCAACAAGCCACTCGGTGAGTTCGAAACCCTGCTGTCCAACGACAAGCTCAAGCGCCTGCTCGGCTGGAAGCAGGCGTACAAGTGGCGCGAACAGGTGTCCGCGTGATCAGCGGCGCGCTTCCGTCGCCATTCTGAAGGCGAGACCGGCGAGCACGGTGCCCATCAGCCAGCGCTGCACGAGCAGCCACGCAGGCTTCTTCGCGAGGAACAGGGCGATGGAACCCGCGGTCATCGCGACCAGGCGTTGACGGAGATCGACAGCGCGATCTGCACCGAGCCGAGCACGAGCGACTGCGCGAGCACGCTGCCGTGCTGCGGATCGATGAACTGCGGCAACAGCGACAAATACAGCACGGCGATCTTCGGATTCAGCAGATTGGTCACGAAGCCCATCGTGAAGAGCTTGCGCGGGCTGTCGGCCGGCAGGTCGCGCACCTGGAACGGCGAACGTCTGCCCGGTTTGATCGCCTGCCAGGCGAGATACAGCAGATAGAGCGCGCCGCCGAAACGCAACGCATCGTAGGCAAAAGGCACCGCGATGAGCAGCACGGTAATGCCGAACGGCGCGCTGGTCGGCATCACCGGCGCGATGCTCTATGAAAAGCGCTTCGGCTCGCAACAGGATCCGCTGACGTCGAACCTCATCCAGTACAGCGTCGGCCTGATCTGGCTGCGCGCCGATGGCCTTCCTTTTCGAGAACACGCATGTCGAGTGGACGCCGCATCTGATCGGCGCGCTCACCTATCTCGTGCTCGGCAATTTGCTGATCGCCATCACGCTGCTGCTCGCGCTCACGCGCGCGGGCAAGGTCTCGCAAGTGGCGTCGCTGTTTTTCTTCGTGCCGCCGGGCGCGGCGCTGATGTCGTATCTGGTGCTGGGCATCGCCGTGCTAGGCGTCGCCATCGCGACATGGAAGGGGCGCGGCTTCAGCCGTTGCGGAAGATGGAGCTGTACGCGCTCAGCGCGGGCACGCCGCCCAGATGCGCATACAGCACCTTCGAGCCTTCCGGGAACTCGCCGTTGCGCACCATCTGGATCATGCCGTCCATCGACTCGCCTTCGTAGACGGGGTCGGTCAGCACACCTTCGAGGCGCGCGCACAGACGAATCGCTTCGAGCGTGCCTTCGTTCGGCAGGCCGTATTCGGGTCCGCCGAAGCGCGTATCGAGAATCACGTCCTCGCGCGTGATGTCCTGGCCGAGATCGACGAGCCCCGCCGTATGCTTCGCGATACGCGTGATCTGCTCGTGCGTCTGCTCGGGCTTCGCCGAAGCGTCGATGCCGATCACGCGGCATGCGCGTCCATCGGCTGCGAAGCCGACGACCATGCCCGCCTGCGTGCTGCCCGTCACCGAACACACAACGATGTAATCGAACTTGAAGCCGAGTTCCGCTTCCTGCTGGCGCACTTCCTCCGCGAAGCCGACGAAGCCGAGGCCGCCCAGCGGATGCTCCGAACATCCCGCCGGAATCGGGAACGGCTTGCCGCCCGCATCGCGCACGCTGTCCATCGCTTCCTGCCAGCTCTTGCGGATACCGATGTCAAAGCCGTCCGAAACGAAGCGCACGTCCGCGCCCATCATCCGCGATAGCTGGATGTTGCCGACGCGATCGTAGACCGCATCCGAATAATTGACCCAGTTTTCCTGCACCAGCACGCGCTTCATGCCGAGGTGCGCAGCCACGGCCGCCACCTGACGCGTCTGATTCGACTGAATGCCGCCAATTGACACGAGCGTGTCGCAGCCTTGCTCCAGCGCTTCGGGAATCAGGTATTCGAGCATGCGCGTCTTGTTGCCGCCGAACGCAAGTCCGCTGTTGCAGTCCTCGCGCTTCGCATAGAGATCGACTTTGCCGCCGAGGTGCGCGGACAGCCGCTTGAGCGGCACAATCGGCGACGGGCCAAACGCCAGCGGATAGCGGGGGAAACGTTGCAGGTTCATGGTCGGCGTCCTCATTGGAAGTTGAACGGCGTGGCGACATACAGGGCGATGCGCCGCCAACGCATGAGGACAATCGTAAAGATTAGCCGTAACCTAACGAATCGTGCTGGAACATCGGTCTCGCTTATCTTTATTTCGCCAGACACGCCTTCGACGCAATGAAAAAACCCGCCACCAAAGCCAGCGCCGTCAACATCGACCGCACCGACCGCGCGATCCTTCGCCAGTTGCAGCGCGACGCCTCCATCTCCAATGTCGCGCTCGCGGCCAAGGTGAACCTGTCCGCGCCCGCGTGCCTGCGGCGCGTCGAACGGCTGCGCGAAGCGGGCCTGATTCGCGCGACCGTCGCCCTGCTCGATCCGAAAGCGCTCGACGCCCGAGTCGTTCACCGCATTCGAGAAGGCCGCGCAGAAGGTGCCCGGCTGCATGGAGTGTCACGTCGTGACCGGCGAATTCGATTTCTTCGCTGATCCGCACGCGTGACAGCGACAGCTTCAATCGCCTGCATGCGGAGAAGCTGCTCTATCTGCCCGGCGTGTGACAGATACGGACCTTCGTCGTGCTGCGCGAAATCATGTCGACCACGCAGTTCCCCATCTGACGAACGTCCGTGCGTCGCGCCGGCGCGACGCTAGTGCGAATGCCTCGGCACGTCCGCGCCCCGGCATCCGACGAGGAAGTCGAAGTCGCATCCCTCGTCGGCCTGAAGAACATGCTCGACATAGAGCTTGCGATAGCCGCTGCGATCTTCCGAAATCTCCTGCTGCGCGGCTTGCCATGCGGCGAGCCGCGTGCGGATCTCGTCGTCGCCGATGTCGATGCGCAACACGCCTTCATAGGCATCGAGTTCGATCCAGTCGCCGTCGCGCACGATGGCAAGCGGTCCGCCCGCGCGCCTCGGGCGCGACATGCAGCACCACCGTGCCGTAGGCGGTGCCACTCATGCGCGCATCGGAGACGCGCACCATGTCTGTCACGCCCTGTTCGAGCAGCTTCGGCGGCAGGCCCATGTTGCCGACTTCTGCCATGCCCGGATAACCCTTCGGCCCGCAGTTCTTCATGACGAGCACGGAGTCCTTCGTTACGTCGAGATCGGGATCGATGATGCGCTTCTTGTAGCCGTCGAAGTCCTCGAACACGACCGCGCGTCCGCGATGCCTCAGCAGCGACGCCGTCGCGGCCGACGGCTTGAGCACGGCGCCGTTCGGCGCGAGATTGCCGCGCAGCATGCACAGGCCGCCATCCGCGACGAGCAGCGTATTCAGCGGGCGCACGACCGCGTCGACGGGATTGCTGCGTATCGCTTCCTCGACGTCCATGCTCGCGAGATTGCGCGTGAACATCGCCGTGGGACGCAGGTTCGATTCGCCGTTCGAAAACACCGGAAACTCGACGGGGAATCCACCGGCTTCGTAGACGCCGCGTTTGACGTGTTCCGCGATCTTGCGAAAGTGCGAATTGCACGGCGTGAGTTCGGACCACGTATTGCAAGCCGCTGCAATCCGAATCGCAGGCAGCACCCATTATCTGAACACGATCGACCACGAGTCGACACCTCGACCCACGAAGAAAAGCAAGGAGGAAGACATGGCGCAGAACCGGGATAACGATGCAAAGGATCAGGGCGTGCCGGCGAGCGGCGCACGGCGCGGCCTGATGCAGGATGCGGGATTGGACGCGGCGTTGTCGCTGCTCGGCGGGATCAGCAGCCTCGCGGGGGGGCGGCGGCCTGATCTCGTCGGCGCAGGCGGCCGAAGCGCCCTTTCCGCAGCACAAGAAGTGGAAGATCGTCTTCGTCAATCACGTCACGACCAATCCGTTCTTCGTGCTGACGCAATACGGCATCCAGGATGCGTGCGCGATGCTCGGCATGGGTTATCAATAGACCGGCTCCGCGACCTCCGACGCGGGCGAGATGGTGCGCACGGTGAACAGCGCGATCGCCGCGAAAGCCGATCGTCGATCCGAACGCGTTCGACAAGCCCATCCAGGCCGCGCTCGATGCGGGATTCCCGTCTTCGCGTACAACGCCGATGCACCGCGCGGCAAGAACAATCCGCGTCTCGCGTATATCGGGCAGGACCTGTATCTGTCGGGCTATCAGATGGGCGAGCGCATCGCGAGCATGATCGACAGCGGGCTCGGCGCGCTCTTCATCGCAACGCCGGGACAGTTGAACATCCAGCCGCGCTTCGACGGTACGAGCGATGCGATCAAGAAGTCCGGCAAGAAGATCGACGTTCAGACGGTGGCCACCGGCACGACGGTCAACGAGGAACTGTCGAAGATCAAGGCATTCTATCTCGGCCATCAGGACCTGAAAGGCATGTTCGCCGTCGATGCCGGCAGCACGCAAGGCGTCGCGCAGGTGATGAAGGAATCGAACCTGTCGGCGAAGGGCGTGCACGGCGGCGGCTTCGACCTGCTGCCGCAGACCATTCAGCTCATCAAGGAAGGCTTCCTCGATTTCACCATCGATCAGCAGCCTTACGTGCAGGGCTTCTATACGGTGATGGAAGCGTTCACCTTCCTCGCCTCGGGCGGCCTCGTCGGGCCGGCGAACATCAACACCGGTCTCAAGTTCGTGACCAAGGCGACGGTCGATCCGTATCTGAACACGTCGACGCGTTACGAAGGCAAGACCACCAAGCCGCAAATCGTCCCGATGAGCACCGCGATCAAATCGTGACGAATACGCTCAATCAGCCAGGCAACGCCGATGCGCGCGCCGGTCGCGAGGCCGCGCGGCGTGCTGCTCTCGCACTGGGCGGCGGAGTTGCGCATCCTGCTCGTCGCGGTGCTGCTCGCCGCGTACTTCAGATCGTCAATCACGATTTCCTGCTGTCGAATGCGAGCCTTGTCAACCTGACGCAGTTCATCGCGCCGGTGGAGATCATCGCGTTCGGGAAAATCATGCTGATGATCGGCGGCGACATCGATCTGTCGGCGGGCATGGTGTTCGCGTTCGCGCCGTTCATGATGGTCTTCGCCAACGACGCCGGCGCGCCGATGTGGCTGGCGGTCGTCGCGGGTCTGATTTGCGCGGCGGTCATCGGCTTCGTCAACGGCGCGGTGACGGTGTATCTGCGGCTGCCTTCGTTCGTGACCACGCTCGGCACGCTGTTTCTCATCAACGGCATCACGCTGACGATCTCGCGCGGCACACCGGTCGCGACGCCCGGCACGCCCGACTTCGCCGCGGTCATGGGCGCGTGGGGCTACAGCGAGATCGTCTGGACCTTCGTGCTCGCCATCGTCATGCATGTGCTGCTGCGGCATACGCGCTGGGGCCTGCATACGCAGGCGGCCGGCGCGAACGAGGCGGGCATCCGCGAACCGCCTGAGGCTCCGGCAACTTCGTGCTCGCCGCCGTGCTGGCGGGCCTCAACGGCATACTCGAAGGCTTTCGCATCACCTCGATCGATCCGCAGGCGGGCGGCAATCAGATCATGTTCCTCGCGGTCGCAGCAGCGGTCATCGGCGGCACGCCGCTCACGGGCGGCTCGGGCACCATCGTCAGCGGATTGCTCGGCGCGACGGTACTCGGCATTCTGAGCGACGGCTTCACGCTGATCGGCATCAACGCGTTCACCTTCAACATCATTCTCGCCGCGGCCATTCTCGCCGCGATGATCTTCAACATCCATATCGGCCGCATCCGCCGCAAGGGAGGCAAGTGATAACCGCAACCCTGCACGACACGCCGTCGCCCGCCGGCGGCCTCGCGCTGAAGGGCGACGGCGTATCGCTGACGCTCGGCCAAGGCGAGATTCTCGGCATCCTCGGCGACAACGGCGCGGGCAAGTCCACGCTCGTCAAGATACTCACGGGCTTTCATCAGCAAACGAGCGGCACGCTGCACGTTCACGGCGAAGAAACGCTGTTGCGCTCGGTCGATCATGCGCGCTCGCTCGGCATCGAATGCGTGTATCAGGATTTCGCGCTCGCCAATTCGCTGTCGATCTACCACAACATGTTTCTGAACCGGGAGATCGTGCGGCGCGGGCCGTTCCGGCTCGTCGATCACAAACAAATGCGCGAACGCGCGGCGCAGTGCCTCGAGGATATCGGCGTGCACGTGCCCTCGGTGGACCTGCCGGTGGAGCGTCTGTCGGGCGGTCAGCGCCAGGCCATCGCGGTCGCGCGCGCGGTGAATTCGAACGCGCGCATCCTGCTGCTCGAAGAACCGCTTGCCGCGATGGGCGCGCGCGAGGCGGCGCTCATCATCGACCTGGTCATGCAGTTGAAGGAAAAAGGCGGCCTGTCGATCATCATGATCATGCACAATTACGCGCAGACGCTGGATATCGCAGACCGCATCATGCTGATGCAGCGCGGCCGCGTCACCTACGAACAACACAGCGCCCAAACCTCGGTCGCGGAACTGATGGACATCGTGAGGCGCGAGTATCGCGCCATGCGCGCGACGACCGCACATTGAGCGACAACCGCCGGTCGCGGTAAGCCGGCTCAACCGACATGAATTACCGCAACCCGAAACAGCGCAAGAGCATGCACGGACGCATCGTGCAGGAACTCGGCAAACAGATCGGCGGCGGCGTGTTCGCGCCGGGACAGCGTCTGCCCGCCGAACCCGCGCTCTGCGAAACCTATAGCGTGAGCCGCCCCGTGCTGCGCAAAGCCACTCGCGTGCTGGTCGCGAAGGACCNCGGTCGGCAATTTGCCCGAAGGCGCGTTCTTCCAGTCGCTGATGANCGACGACATCGCGCGCATCGGCGCGGCCTTCGTGCGCATGGAGCAGGCGCAGACCGCCGAAGCCCTGCTCGAACCCGACCTGGCGTTTCATCGCGCGATCATGTCGGCCACGCATAACAACATGCTTGCGTACATCGGCAACATGCTGTCGCTCGCCTTGTCGGAATCGATCAAGCTGACGAGCCGGCATCCGAACACGCACGCGCTGTCGCTGCCGCGTCACAAGGCGATCTATACGGCGATCGCGCATCGCGATGCACTAGCGGCACGGCAGGCAAGCATCGTGCAGCTCGACAACGCGCGCGCCAATGCCACTTCGATCCTCGGTGGATCGGCGCTCGCGACGGAGCGGCCGGTGTCGGGGTAATCCCACCGCACGACGTTCGTTGCGCAAACGTTTGCCTGTTCGAATCGACCTTTGTTGCGGCGCTAAAGTTTTCGGGCGGCGCTCCGTTATTCGATTACGATAGGCAGCAGCCTGTGCTCAATCGGAAAGACGAACAATACGAACCCATGAAACTGCTCTCCAAGCTCACACTGCTCGCCCTGCCGGCTTTCGTCCTCGCGGCCTGCGGCGGCGGCAGCGACGACAAGACCTGTTCGAGCAACCTCTACACCCTGCCGAAGATCTGTCCACCACGCCCACGCACGACCTGCCGGAAGGCTTCTGGTTCGGCTCGGCCAACAACGGCCAGTCGATGGCGACGCAGACCGTCGTGCTCGAAAACGGCCAGTACTTCACGATCTTCACGCAGGGCGGCTCCTACGTGTGGCAGATCGAAGGCGTGATGACGGCGACCAGCGGCGCATTCTCGGACTCGACGACCAACGGCTTCCACGAAGCGGGCGCGATCTGCGGCGGCTCGCTGTCGGGCAACCTCACGACCAAGGCATCGCTGACCGGCACGACGACGCTCTATGTGTCGCCGGACACGGGCGCGACCAGCTTCAACGGCATCACAACCCGATCTACGACACGCCCATCGCGTCAGCGACGTGGCCGGCGCATCGTCGCGCACCTGGAGCAATGCAGTCGGCGTGACGCCGATCTCGACCATCACCTTCAACGCCGACGGCACCGCGAGCGGCTCGCAGGGCGCGTGCACGTTCTCGGGCGCATCGTGCTCGCTGAATACGATGTCGATGGTCGTCGAAGCGACCGTCGTCAACAACCAGCTGACGGTGTTCGGCGTGACGACGCAGCGCGATCAAGGCTTCTACATGTCGGGCCAGTAAGACGTCCATAGATGGCATCTAAAGGCGGAATGCGCGCATTGCGCTTTTTCGTGTTACCGTACAGTCCGTTCTTCAACTCCTTGAAGAACATGTTCTCGGGGCGGGGTGCGATTCCCCACCGGCGGTAATCGCCGTTCGATTCGAACGGCGTAGCCCGCGAGCGCTCCCCGGTCACGCATGTACATGGACTTAGTTTCCATGCGGCGCGATCGTCGAGGTCAGCAGACCCGGTTGAATTCCGGGGCCGACGGTATAGTCCGGATGAAAGAGAACAGGACGGCTCGCGCCGAACTTCGCTTCACGCGTCGTGCTCACGCTTCATTCGAGCGTCATGAGCGCTTCGCGTGCGAAGGCGAGCGGCTGTCCTTCGCCCTGTTCACACAAACAGGCTGAAGTCCATGAACATTGCACATCCCAACGAAACTCAGGCAGTCTCCGCCACTGGCTCACAGCGTCCGCACGTCGCGTTCGTGCAGGCTTGCTGGCCGCGACATCGTCGATCAATGCAGGACGGCGTTCGTCGAAGCGATGCTGACCAAAGGCTATGCGCGCGACGAGATCGATCTCTTCGAAGTGCCGGGCGCATTCGAAATTCCGCTGCACGCCAAGCGCCTCGCGCAAAGCGGACGCTATGCGGGCATCGTCGCGGCGGAGCTCGTCGTCGACGGCCTGATGCAGGTGCAGCTCGAAACCGGCACGCTAGTGTTTTCCGCCGTGCTCACGCCACATCACTTCCATGGCGGAGCCGAGCATGTCGGCTTCTTCAAGGAATACTTCCTCGTGAAGAGCGCGGAAGCGGCGCATGCATGCGCGGAGACCATCGCGAAGCTGAGCGCGCTGCCGGTCTGAGCATGTCATCGCATGGCAGGCGCGCTGCCCGCCGTACAACGCTCACGACATGAACATGCCACCGTCGACGTTGATCATCTGGCCGGTGATATACGCGGCATCGTCCGAGGCGAGGAACGCCACCAGCCCCGCGACATCGCCGCCGTTGCCCGCGCGCTTCATCGGAATGTTGGCGACCCATTCGGCCATCAGTTCGCCCGGCTGGTAGTCGCCGAGCAGCTTGCCCCAGGCTTCGTCGTTATACGACCACATGTCCGTCGTGATGATGCCCGGGCAGAACGCGTTCACCGTGATGCCCGTCGGCGCGAGTTCCTTCGCAAGGCTTTGGGTGATGCCGAGCACGCCGAACTTGCTCGCCGCATAGTGCGGCGTATAGACGAAGCCCTGCCGCGCCTGACCCGATGCCGTATTGATGAGACGCCCGCCCTTGCCCGCGCGCAGCATGCGCGTCGCCGCTTCCTGGCAGCACAGGAACATGCCCTTGGTGTTCACCGCCATCACCTTGTCCCATTCGCTTTCGGTCAGTTCCGGCAGTTTCACGATGATAATGACGCCCGCGTTCTGCACGGACACATCCACCTCGCCGAGCTTCGCCGCGACTTCGTCGTAGAACGCGACGACCTGCGCCTTGTCAGTGACGTCCATCTCGACCGACAGCGCATTGAAGCCGCGTTCGCGCAGTTGCGCGGCCGCATCGTGCACGCTCTTTTCGTTGGCGGTGACACAGACCTTCGCGCCCTCTTGCGCGAAGCGCTCCGCGATACCCAGTCCGATATACCCAGTCCGATGCCGCGGCTTCCGCCCCGTCACGACGACGACCTTGTTTTCGAACCGCTTCAATGCTTGAGCCACGTCAGTATCTCCAGAAAGTTAGAGACGTTCGATCCAGCGCAGCCATTGCGCATGATTCGCCGCGGCGGCTTCCACGCCGCTGCCCGGTTCGACGCGGCGCACGACCGCACGCTTCGCATGCCACGCTTCGAGCGATGCCACCACGCCGGCCGCCGAAATCTCGCTGACCGCGAGCGTGCTGACGGGCCGGTCCAGCGTGTCGGACAGGTACTGCAGCAGGAACGGGCGCTGCGTGAATCCGCCGTCGACGTACAGTTCCGCGAGCGACACGCCGGACGCCTCTTCCATGACCGTGATGACGTCCTTGATCTGATAGACGATCGATTCGTAAGCCGCACGCGCGACGTGCTGCCACGACGTCGAAAAATTGAGGCCGACGATCTGCGCCCCGCCCGGATATTTCCAGTGCGGACAGCCGATGCCCGAGAACGCGGGAATCGTGAACACGCCGCCGTTGTCGTATTCGGTGAAGGCCTGTTCCGCCTGCGCGAAATCGTCGAACAAGTTCAGCTTTTCCTTGAGGAACGCAGGCGTCGAACCGACGCTGATGACGATGCCTTCGAGCGCGTAATCGACGCGATCGCCGGTCGCGAAGCACAGCGTCGACACGAGTCCATGTTCCGGCACATGCGCCGTCGCACCGACGTTCATCATGATCGACGAGCCGGTGCCCATCGTCGCCTTTGCGATGCCGGGTCCGAGGCAGCCTTCGCCGACCGCCGCCGCGTGCGAATCGCCGATCATCGCCAGCACGGGAACGGGCTTGCACAGCAGACCGTCGAAATCGGTATCGCCGAAGCGCGCCGACGACGGACACAGTTCCGGCAGACGCAGACCCTCGAGGCCGAGGGTTTCGATGAGTTCGCGATCCCATTCCAGCGCGCCGAGATCGAGCAGCATGGTGCGTGACGCATTCGTGTAATCGGTGCGATACGACGCGCCCTTCGTGAGCCGGTACAGCAGCCAGCTATCGACGGTGCCGAAATGCGCATCGCCTTGTGCGATGGCGGCGCGCACGCGTTCGTCGTTCTCGTTCAGCCAGATCAGTTTGGTGCCGGAGAAATACGGGTCGATCAGCAAGCCGGTTTTCTGCGCGATGCGCGGCGCGAGTCCGTCGCGCTTGAGCCTTTCGCAGATGCCGAGCGAGCTGACACTGCCACGACACGGCAGGCGTGAGCGGCTCGCCCTGCGCGTTCCACAGCACGACGGTTTCGCGCTGATTCGAGATTCCGACGCCCGCGATCTCACCATCGAAACCGCCGATGCATTCGCGCACCGCGATCAGCACGGACGCGTAGAGCGCGTTCGCATCCTGTTCGACGAAACCGGTGCACGGCGTCGTGCAGACGACGGGCGCGAAGCCGCGCGCGTGCACCTTGCCTGCCTGGTCAAAGACGAGCGCCTTGGTGCCGCTCGTGCCCTGGTCGATCGCGAGAATGAAGGTCATGGCCGGTTCCTCACGCGGTCAGCGAAACCATGCGCGACTGCAGGCGCTGCTGCAACTGATCGATCATCACCGCGAAGATGATGACGAGGCCCTTGATGACCATCTGCCAGAAGTCGCTGATGCCGCACATCGCCATGCCGTCGCCGAGAATGCTGATCACGCACGCGCCGACCACCGAGCCGAACACGGTGCCGCGTCCGCCCATCAGCGCGGTGCCGCCGAGCACGACGGCCGTAATGGCATTCAGTTCGTAGGTCTGTCCCGTCAGCGGATGCACGGTCTGCAATTG
>JAQFVI010000311.1 GCA_029439495.1 Caballeronia sp. BR6202001590007 | reverse complement strand
GACTACTGCAATAAAACCGCGAAAACAGAAGCCCCGACCAACAACGCCCGCGGGCAAAGGCACCACCGAACCCGCGCGTTCAAGCCCGCGCCGTCCCGCCCACCCCACGCCCACGCAAATAGAGCGCCACACTCAACCCCACAGCCAGCGCCGCCGCCAACGCGGCAAACAAAAACACGGATCCATATCCAAACTCACCCGCGATATACCCCGCCAGCGGTCCAGTCAACCCGAGCGAGAGATCCAGAAACACCGAATAAGCCGACAACGCCACCCCGCGGCTGGCGGGCGGCACGAGCCCTACGGCCTCCACGCCCAGCACCGGAAAGACCAGCGCGAACCCGAATCCCGTCAACGCCGCCCCGGCCAGCCAAAGGTAGGCTCCGCCGAGAGCCAGAGCATCAACAAACCCAGGCATTCGAACGAGAACGACACGATCGCCACGCGAAACCCGCCAAACGTCTTGATCGTATTGGCGAACAAGAGCCGCGCCCCAATGAACATCGTCCCGAACACGGTCAACGACAACGCCGCATTCGGCCAGTGATGCGCAGAAGAGGGTGATGAACGTCGCGATCGACCCGAAGCCGGCGAATCCCAGCGCGAGCCCGATCCCGTGCGGCAGCACGCGGAAGAACACGCTGCGGTACGACATTCGCTCGCCGTGCACGATCGGCCCGCTTTCCATGCGCGTCGCGAGCCAGTAGCCGATCGCGCCGAGCGCAATGACGATCAGACCGAGGGTCGCGAAGCCGAGCGCGTGTTCAATGGCCACGCCCAGCGGCGCGCCGATCGCAAGCGCGCCATAGGTCGCGATGCCATTCCACGAAATCACCTTCGCGTTATGCGATACGCCCACGCGTCCGATGCCCCACGTAATCGAGCCGGTCCCGACCCAGCTCTCGCCGAATCCGAGAATCAGCCGCGCGACGACCAACAGCACCAGATTGACGACATGCCATTGCGCCGCCAACGCCGAAAAAAGCAGCAGCGCATCGCGCGCCGCGCATGCCGCGAGACCGTAGAGCACGGTTTTCTTCGGTCTGAGCGTATCGGCGGTGCGGCGGCCCTCGAGCGGCCGCGACAGCAGCGTCGCGAAGTACTGCACGCTGATCGCCGCGCCCGCCATGATCGATCCGTAGCCGAGATCGGTGTGCACGAAGCCCGGCAGTACCGCCAGCGGAATGCCGATCGTCAGATAGCAGAGGAGTCAGATAGCAGAGGAAGGTGTACATGACGACCGACACGATACGAAGCGTGACGGCCAGATCGCCTTGCGGCTCGGCGGAAGAGCGTGACTCGGTGGACATAGGGGAAGTGCGGGCTTGATTTCGGCGCGAAGGCGTGATTGTCACATATGTTGCGACGCAGCGTCGCGCCGGTTTTATAACCGGATGGGACAAATTCGCCCGCCGAACGGTCGGACGGCTTCGCGCAAAGGCCCATCGCAGAAGGCTCGCGCGACATATCGGGCGAAGAGTATGTCCTACATGCAATGCCAACTATGGGATGTGGTTTTTGGCGATGATAGCTTTGGAACCATCGAAGCGATAAGACTAATTTGAAAGGTCTGAGAAAAATCGCGCACAGCATGACTGCCACCGGCTGCGCATTCCGCGCAACCAGCACACAGCATCCGCAAGCCCCGAGACAAATCCATGAATCAGCCGACCAACCAGCCGACCCCGCAGCCGATCCGCTTCTATCACCGTAACGCGATCCAGGAAGTCAGCGGCACCTCGACGATGCGCACGGTCTTGCAATATCTCCGCGAGGACGCGCGCTGCACCGGCACCAAGGAAGGTTGCGCGGAAGGCGACTGCGGCGCGTGCACGGTCGTCATCGGCGAACCGGACGGCGCGGGCGGCGTCGCATTCAAGGCGGTCAACGCGTGCGTCCAGTTCCTGCCGACGCTCGCCGGCCGCGCGCTCTTCACGGTCGAAGACCTGCGCCAGCCCGGCGGCACGCTGCATCCGGTGCAGCAGGCGCTCGTCGATTGCTACGGCTCGCAATGCGGCTTCTGCACGCCCGGCTTCGCGATGTCGATGTTCGCGCTCTACGAAAAGCACGGTCATGCGACGACCGGCTGCGCGAGCCCGTGCGCCAAAACCACGCCGTCGCGCCAGGAAATCAGCAATGTGCTGACGGGCAATCTGTGCCGCTGCACGGGCTATCGCCCGATCATCAATGCCACGGAACGCATGTTTCAGCACGCGCTGCTCGCTCCGCTCAACGTGCCCGCGCTCGCGCGCACGCTCGAGAGCCTCAAACGCGACGACACTTTCCACTACGAGCACGACGGCCGCAGTTTCGACGCGCCGCGCTCAAAGAGGCCAATCCGAATCTGCGCATCCTCGCGGGCAGCACCGACGTGGGCCTGTGGGTGACCAAGCAATTGCGCGATATCAGCGACATCGTCTATGTCGGGCAGATCGAGTCTTTCAAGCATGTCGCGACGACGGACGACTGGATTGAGATCGGCGCGGGTGTATCGGTCGATCGCGCGTATGCGGAACTCGTCAAGGTTTATCCTGAATTCGAAGAGACGCACCAGCGCTTCGCATCGCTGCCGATCCGCAATGCGGGCACGCTCGGCGGCAATGTGGCGAACGGTTCGCCGATCGGGGATTCGATGCCCGGCCTCATCGCGCTCAACGCGCGCGTTGTGCTGCAAAGCGTCGACGGCCTGCGCGAGATGGCGCTCGAAAACCTGTACATCGCGTATCAGAAGAAGGACATGCGCGACAATGAGTTCGTCGCCGCGATCCACGTGCCGACGCGTGCGGGCCAACGCGCGAAGCTCCAGTTTCGCGCCTACAAGCTCTCCAAGCGCTTCGATTCCGATATCTCCGCGGTCTACGCGGCGTTCTCCTTCATCGCGGCCGGCGACGCGAGCCGCGAGCCGCGTTTGTGTTTCGGCGGCATGGCCGCGACGCCCAAGCGCGCCGCGCACGCGGAAGCCATCCTCGCCGACGCGCAATGGCACGAAGCCACCGCCCAGGCCGCGATGATCGCCCTCGGCAAGGACATCAGCCGCTCATCGACATGCGCGCGAGCAGCGACTACCGCCTCGATACCGCCAAGAGTCTGCTGTATCGCTTCTGGCTGAAGACGCGCCCGCACGATCCGCTCGTCGCCGGCCCGCTGCACGCCGCGCTCGGCATGAGCCCGAAGGCGCACGCGAAGATCGTGTCGATGAACTTCGATGCCGTGCGCGCGACGCCCGGCGTCGTCGCCGTCTTCACCGCCGACGACATTCCCGGCGTCAACGACTGTGGTCCGATCATCCACGACGATCCCGTGCTCGCGCAGGGCATCGTGCAGTTCGTCGGCCAGCCGATGTTCATCGTCGTTGCGACCTCGCACGATACGGCGCGGCTCGCGGCGATCGAGTTCGAAGACCTCGTTCCGGTGCTGACGCCGGCCGACGCGCGCAAGGCCGAATCGTACGTGCTCAATCCGCTCAAGCTGTCGCGCGGCGACGCCGGAGGGCGCATGGCGAAGGCCGCGCATCACGAACGCGGCGCGATGAAGCTCGGCGGCCAGGAACAGTTCTATCTCGAAGGCCAGATCGCCTACGCCGTGCCAAAGGACGACGACGGCATGCACGTCTTACTGCTCGACACAGCATCCGACGGAAATGCAGCACCTTGTCGCGCATGTGCTCAACGTGCATTCCACAACGTGCTGGTCGAATGCCGGCGCATAGGCGGCGGCTTCGGCGGCAAGGAATCGCAGTCGGGCATCTTCGCGTGCTGCGCCGCGCTCGCCGCGTGGAAGCTGCTGTGCCCGGTGAAGCTGCGTCCGGATCGCGACGACGACATGATGATCACCGGCAGGAGCCACGACTTCATCTACGAGTTCGAAGTCGGCTACGACGACGGCGTGTCCGTCGACATGACCTCGCGCTGCGGTTTTTCCGCGGGACCTGTCGGGCCCGGTGATGACACGTGCGGTATGCCACTTCGACAACGCGTACTGGCTGTCCGACGTGAAGATCGAATACATCATGGACAACGTCGCGCGTTCGGTCGGCCGCGATTCCCTCGACGTGCGCCGCGCCAATCTCTACGGCAAGACCGAGAACAACAAGACGCCCTACGGCCAGACGGTCGAGGACAACGTCATTCACGAACTGATCGCGGAACTCGAGGAGACAAGCGAGTATCGCCGCCGTCGCGCGGACATCGACGTCTTCAACGCGAACAACGCGATCCTGAAGAAGGGCCAAGAAGGGCCTCGCGCTGACGCCGGTGAAGTTCGGCATCGCGTTCAACGTGACGCACTTCAATCAGGCGGGCGTGCTGGTGCACATCTATACCGACGGCTCGATGCTCGTGAATCACAGCGGCACCGAAATGGGCCAGGGCCTGAACACGAAGGTCGCGCAGGTCGTCGCGCACGAACTCGGCGTGAACTTCGAGCGCGTGCGCGTGACGGCCACCGATACGAGCAAGGTCGCCAATACCTCGGCGACGGCGGCATCGACCGGCACCGATCTGAACGGCAAGGCCGCGCAGGACGCCGCGCGTCAGTTGCGCGAGCGGCTCGCGACGTTTGCGGCGGAAAATTTCGGCGGCGGCACGGTGACGGCGGACCGGGTGCGCTTCGCGAACGATCGCATGATCGTCGGCGACGATGCCATTCCGTTCGGCGAAGTGGTGCAGAAGGCCTATCTCGCGCGCGTGCAGTTGTGGTCCGACGGCTTTTACGCGACGCCCAAGCTCTACTGGGATCAGGTGACGATGCAGGGTCGCCCATTCTTCTACTACTCGTATGGCGCGGTGGTGTCGGAAGTGGTCATCGATACGCTCACCGGCGAAATGAGCGTGCTGCGCGCCGATTCGCTGCACGACGTGGGCGCGTCGCTGAATCCGGCGCTCGATATCGGTCAAGTCGAAGGCGCGTTCGTGCAGGGCATGGGCTGGCTCCACGACCGAAGAACTCTGGTGGAACGACAAGGGCACGCTGATGACGCATACGCCGTCGACCTACAAGATTCCGACGACCAACGACATGCCCGCCGATTTCCGCGTCAGGCTCTTCAAGAATCGCAACGCGGAAGACAGCATCCATCGTTCGAAGGCCGTCAGCGAGCCGCCCTTGCTGCTGCCGTTCTCGGTGTTCTTCGCGATCCGCGATGCGGTGTCGGCGGTCGGCGATCACAAGGTGAATCCGCCGCTCAATGCGCCCGCGACGGCGGAAGAAATCCTGAAGGCGGTGCATGCCGTCAGGAGCGTGCGCTCATGATGCACGTCGTCCTGTTCGGCGCGGGCCATGTCGGCCATGCGCTCGTGAAGGTGCTCGGCACGCTGCCGTGCGTCGTGCAATGGGTCGATGCGCGCGACGAACTCTTTCCCGACGAAGTGCCGGCCAACGTGCAGATCGAAGCGACCGATCTGCACGACGTCATCGTCGACGAGACGCCCGCGGGCGCGTACTTCATCGTGATGACGCACGATCACGCGTTCGATTTCTCGCTGACCCAGCGCATCATGCGGCGCGACGACTTCGCGTACTTCGGCCTGATCGACTCGAAGACCAAGCGCGTCAAGTTCGAACGCCGCCTGATGGAACGCGGCGTCGCGGCCGATTGTCTGGCGGAGATCACTTGCCCGATCGGCGTGGAAGGCATCGTCGACAAGGCGCCGGGTTCGATCGCGCTCGCGGTCACCGCGCAGTTGCTGCGCGTGCGGGAGATGTCGGCGCGGCTNCGCTGACGACGCGNCCTTGAACCGCTTCGAAAACGCCGCCTCGGATTGATCCGACGTCTGCCGCGACGTCCGCGATGCTCTTTTTCGTGCGCGTGAGCATCGTGCTCGCGAGCTGCATCTGCACATGGCTCAGCAGCGCGAGTGGCGAGCTTTCCGAATGCGCGGAGAACACGCGCATAATATTATAGGTGGCGCGCGACATCGCCGCTTCCTTTGCGAGCATTTCGAGCGTCCACGGATCGGCGGGGCGTTCGAGCATCGCGATGATCGACGCACCGAGTCTGCGGTTCGCGAGGAGCCCGAGCACGCCCGCGAGCGTCGGTTGTTCCGCCAGCCACGTGCGCAATACCATCGTGAAGAGCGCCGTCGACAAGGCCGTCACGATCGACGGCGCGCCGATCAGCCCGTCTTTGGCCTCGCGCCGCATCGCGCGGATCAGCGGTTCGAGATATGGCGCAGAGTCGCTCGTGAACGACACCTGCACGATGTCGGGCAAGCACGTCGATCAACAGCGCGCGCGGCGCATAGTGAAAACGCCCGCATAGCAGATCGAGCGACGGCGGACGGTCGCCGCAATTGCTGCGGATATCGACCGCGCCGTTGTTGCGCGTCACTATGTGCGCGACGGACGCGGCGCCGCCGCCGGATGCCAGCTCGATGCTCAGCGTGTGGGCATCGCCGCGCGGCAGGAAAAAGATGTCGCCCGCCTTCAGCGCGAGCGTCGGCTGGCCTTTTCGTATGATGAACACGCGCCGTCGAGCATAACATGATACACTGTTTTGCTCGCGGGTGCGGACGCATGATTCACTTCGAGGGGACCGCTCAGCAGACAGCGAAGATCGAGCGCGCCCGTGAGACTCGCGAGCTGAATGAGACGATCAAGGGCGTCCATGAGTGAGCACTAAACGAGAACGATTCTGCCGATACTACCGGAGAGACGCTCGCGCGCGCCACCGTGCTTTCTGCGTAGCGGCTACTCGGCGACGATGTCCTCGGCGGCTTCCTCGTGGTTCGGCGCCACGGTTTTCTTGCGCGTCAGCGTATCCGACACGCTCGACATCAGCTCGACATCAATTCGCGCAGCCACACGATATCGGTCGGCTGTTCGGGCTGCGGCAAGGACAGTTGATAACACTTGATGCGCGGAAACGGCCCGGCGACTCCATCACCGCGAGCGGCAGCATCGCCGCGTAATGCTGCGCGAAGCGGCGCGGCGCGGCGCGGTGAAAATCAGGTCCGACTGCAACAGCACCTGCGGCACGAGGCCGAAGTAGGGAATCGTCGTGACGATGCGCCGCTCGATGCCTGCGCGCGCCAGCCCGACGTCGATCGGATGACGTCTTCCGCTGCTATAGGGCATCGTCGAGAGATGCGCGACGCGCGCATAGCGTTCGATGGAAAGCGGCTCGCGCGCGAGCGGATGATCCGCGCGCATCAGGCAGACGAACACGTCGGAGAAGAGATCCTGCCGCTCGAAGTGCGGTTCCGGCTTTGGTCCAGTTTGCGACCATCAGATCGATTTCGCCTTCGTCGAGCATGCGCTCGTGATCGCGCGTCGGATTCAGCGATTCGATCTCGAGGCACACGTTCGGTGCGGCATCGCGGAACGCCGCGACCAGCGCCGGCATGAAGAAGTCGTTCAGATAATCGGGCGCGGCGACGCGGAAAGATGCGGCGCGAACTGGCGGCATCGAAATCGCCGTGCGGCGTAGCGACGAATTCGACTTCGCGCAGCGCGCGTTGCGCGGGCGCGAGCAGTGATTCGCCGTATTCGGTCGGCACCATGCCCTGCTCGCTGCGCACGAGGATCGGATCGTTGAGGATTTCGCGCAGGCGCCTGAGCGCCGTGCTGATGGCCGGCTGCGTCTGGTTCAGGCGCTGCGCGGTCTGCGTTACGCTGCGTTCCTGCAGCAGCGTGCGCAGGACGCGGATGAGCCAGATATCGAGTGAGTCGGCGGGATCGTCGTTCATGGTTTGCGTCGGACCGGAGTCGGCGCGCGACGCCACCCGCGCGCGTGATGAACACGCCGGGTCGATTCGAGGGTCATGCAGCCTGGCCCAAGGTTAAACGCTTTCCGCTTTTTGACGCCATAGCGGACGCGCTATTTCTGAGATAGGCGCGCCTCGCGATATCCGTTCGAATACGGCGAAACGAAGTGCCGCTTACGTGAAATCGGCGTCGCGCGGCGCCATCGGCAGCGTGTCTTCGCCCCAGAAGATCTGGTCGTTGACGACGAAGGTCGGCACGCCGAACACGCCCATCTCGACTGCGCGATTGTTGTTCGCGCGCAGCTTCGCCTTGACGTCCTCGTCGTCGATGCGCGCTTCGGCGTCCGTCATGCCGACGCGTTCGCACAATCCCGCGAAGCCTTCGGACGTCGACGGATCGCGGCCCTCACGCCAGATGTAGCGGAATATTTCGCGCACCACGCGATATCGGCATCCGCGAGGCACGCGAGGCGCAGTGTCTTCGACGGATCGAACGGATGCGAGGGCGGCATCTTGAACGGAATGCCGAGCTGTTCGGCGCGAAAGAGCGCGTGTCGATAAGTGAAGACGCGCTTGGAGGGAATAGTCGTAGCGTGCGGCTGGCCCCAACGGTCGAGCAGTTTCATCAACTGGACGGGCACCAGTTCGAACGGCATGTCGGACCATTTCTCGTGCTGTTCGAGCAGCAGGTACGAGAACGGCGAAATGAAATCGAAGAAAAAATACGGATGCTGCGCGCTTATGTTCGTTTCTCCCTGACTTCCTGATCGGCCTTCCTGATCGGCCGTGCGCCGCGCGCCGGACCGCTTAGTGACTCGATGTTGTTGGCCGAGCGACTTTTCCGTGTCTGCGGATATCAATATTACGTGTTCTTACGTGTTCGAAAGATTACATGCTGCGCGCTTCGGCGTCGGCCTGCGCTTCGCCCGCCTGCGCGGCGCGCGCGTCGCTTTCGGCGATGGGCGCGTGCGCGAGCCGCTGCCGCACGAAGCCGATGTGTTCGCGCAGTACGTAGAACTAGTCGGCGAACGCAAGCGGCATCTTCATGTGGTTCACCGCCGCTTCGATGGCGTCGATGCGTTCGAGCGGGCGTCGCGCTGCGAGGTGTCCGGGCCGCTGATCGCTTCGTGTTCGATCGCGATGAGCGCGCCATACTAGCGGTAGATGCGCGACTTCACGCGCCATCGATACAGCCCCGGCACGAGGCGCAGGCCCGGAATCAGCACGACGATCAGCGGTACCAGCACGACCAGCACGCGATCCGCGAGACTCGCGACCCAGAACGGCAGCGTGCGATACAGGAAGCTCTTGCCCGACTTGTAATAGCGTTCCGCATCGTCGCTGATGTGGAATTCGTGGACGAGCAGCGCCGGAAACTCGTTCGCCTTCTGCAGCAGGCTGGCGCGGCTGTGGACCTCGCGCGCGGCTTCGATCAACAGGTCCGACAGCGCCGGATGCAGACTGTCGCGCGCGACGAGTTCGGCCGTCGGCGCGATCGTGCGCACCGGATGCGGCGGCAAATTGCGCGCGAAGTCGAACGCGCCCATCGGGAACTCGATCATCGTGAGAAACGGAAAACGGCGCGAGTAGACGTCGGCCTGAGCGAAGTCCATGAAGCGGACGCCGGGCGTGCGCACCAGCTTGGCCATCGTCGGCGGCTGGGCGGAGTCGCCGGTGAGAAACACGGTATCGGTCTTGCCGGTCTGGAGCGCGGCGGCGGCTTCGTCGCCCGCGAGCGGCTGCAGTTCGATATCGCCGCCCGGCTCGATGCCGTTCGCCTTCAGCAGTTGCAGCGACAGCACGCGCGTGCCGCTGCCTTCCGCGCCGATCGCGAGCCGCTTGCCCTTGAGTTCGGACAGCCTCGTCACGACCGGTCCGCGGTAGAACACGGTGAGCGGCACATACGACACGCTGCCGAGCGATTCGAGATGCTCGTGCGTCGCGCCGGGCTTGCTCAGGCCGCCCTGGACGAAGCCGACATCGACGTTCGAAGCGGGATTCTCGAGGCGCGTGAGGTTGTCGAGCGAGCCTTGCGTTTCCAGCACGTTGAGCGTCACGCGATTGCGTTCGAGGATCGCCTTGTACTTCTGCGCGCTGTTCCAGAAGAAGCTGCCTTTCAGCTGCCTTTCGGGCCGGCGGTGATGGTGAGTGTGCTCGGCGGCGCGGGCTGGATCAGGCGCACGGCGAGATAGAGCACGGCGATGCAGACGAGCAGTATCGGGCCGAAGGTCAGCGCCAGATCACGCCAGGAGATCGCCACGAAGCGCGACTGCGGCCGGCGTCGGGCGGTCAGCGCATTCGCCGGATTCGACTCGTGCGATGGGTCGCCGCCGGCCGGGCGCTATTCCGGATCGCTTCCTGATGGCTGAATCATCTCGATGGAATCGTCAAACTTTGAGACGGGAGCTTAACCGATGGCGAGTGCCACGCGCGTCGAGTGTGACATGCGTGNTGCTGTTGCTGTTGCTGTTGCTGTTGCTGTTGCGCGCGCTTAGACGATGGGCGTCGAAATGTCAAAATTTTTGCGCAATTTGCCGCGCTGGGCTAAATTGATGTTCGCCGCCGCCCGACGCGCGCGGCATCGCATCGCAATCGTCGCATCAGCGTCACGCATCACAATCAGGCAACGACATAACGCCATACATAGATGAGCCGACGGGCGCTGCGCCCCGAAAAATTGGCCGATGTTTGTTTCTTTCGCCAGTCTCTCACAGTACCGCATTACCATTGCAGCAGCGAACCGCATCGCGGGTTCGTTCGTGCGTCGTTCCGAGCCTCGACGAGCCCGGAGCGCGCGCTCGGCCGCCTCGCGCCCGCCGATCGCCTTATCCGATCGAGCGCGTGCCGCCCGCGGTTCGCATGCGGTTCATTTAGGCAAGCGTCGTCGACAACCTGTGCAACTTCAGCTTCGGCACGACCAATGCGGCGACCGGCGCGGCGGGCGTCGCGCCTGCGGTTGCGCCGATGCCGACGGTGTTCGGCAATGGCAACGGCGTGCCGCCGACCAACGGCATCAACCTTGTCTACAACGCGGGGACGAGCGGCGCGGCAGATCATCGCTTCGCGACGGCGGACGGAAGTTACGCGGGCGCGGCGTGTCTACGCTCGCTGTGGACCGACGGCAATCCGACGATGAGCGCGAGCGTGAACGCCATCCGCGTAAATGCGAACCTGCGCGGCAAGCCGGCGATCATTGTGCAGGGACGCGCGGATGCGCTGGTGCCGATCAACCATGCGTTGCGCCCGTATCTCGGCGCGAATCAGCTCGCCGAAGGCAACAAGAGCCAGCTCGCGCTCTACGAAGTGATGAACGGCCAGCACTTCGACGCGTTCCTGAGTGTCGCGGGTTTTCGATACGCGCTTCATTCCGGTGCACTACTACAACCTTCAGGCGCTGAATCTGCGCTGAATCTGATGTGGGTACATCTGAAAAACAACGCACCTTTGCCGCCTTCGCAGGTCCCGCACGGCAGCACGGCGGGCGCTGCGCCCGCGTTGACGGCGGCGAACCTGCCGGCGATTTCGGCGACGCCGGGAGCGAACGCGATTACGGTAAGTGGCGGCGCGGTGAACGTGCCGGAGTGATGGGCGTCAGCGCACCGTCGACTTGTCGGATGCGGACGTCGATGCGGACACCGGCGTCGGCGTCAGTTCGGGCGAACTGACGATCAGCGACGGCGCGAGCGGCTTGCTCTTCACTTCCTCGCCCGCGACGGGCGCGCTGCGCGGCACCGTTTCAGGTAGTGCCCCATCAGGTTGAAGAAGCGGTCGTAGAACTTGCCGGCGGGCACAGTTTCGCTGGAGATCTTGACCATCGCGTCGCTGTTCGAGCGGATCGGCAGCGACAGCGAGCCGAGTACGCTCAGTCCCACGCTCGCCGACGTATCGCTCTTCTTGAGCGTAGCCGTCCTGCACGGCG
>JAQFVI010000310.1 GCA_029439495.1 Caballeronia sp. BR6202001590007 | reverse complement strand
ACGGCCTGGACGCCTGCCTCGTCAAATAAACGGGCACGCAACTCGCTTCAATGAGCCGATCCGCGCAAGCGGAAAGGCGGCGGAAGGCGCATTGGGAAATGCAAACGCCGCAGCGGAGTCGCGACTGGCTCTGCGTGCGGCGTTTTTCGTGATTGACTTTCGTTGTGCCTATGTAATCGCGACCACGAACCGTCATCGCTTTTGTACGTTCAGGCGTTATATTTTTGAATTCCGGCACGAATCGACAGGGTTTTCCTCGGTTACCGCCGGAAAATGCGGTTCAGTTACAATACAGCCCCACTGGAGAAGGGCACTTCCGAAGTCAGACCATTTCTACGGCTTGCCGACGGATGGTTAGGAGAAGGGGTGTCCCGTCGGGACGGCGTCTCGAATCACCGGGGAAGGCGAATCGAGACGGCGCACCGCAGGCCGGCAATCAAATGTCCGGAGCATCATCCAATATCGGTTTCCAAAGGAGTTCGGCCCCGCCACAACGTGTTGCGTTACCCGCATGCGACGCCGTTAGCGCCGCATGCGGGTAACGCAGTTGCGGGCGTTGCGAAGACATCGCCTTACATTGAAGAAGCAAGCAGATGACAACGAAACTCTTGACCGAAGCCGAAATCCTGAAGATGAGCGAGAAGGACTACATGAACGAGGAACAACTCACCTTCTTCAAAAATCGGCTCGAGCAGTTGCAAGCGGACATTCTGAAGAATGCCGGCCAAACGACGGAAAATCTGCGGGAAACGGTGATCGTGCCGGATCCGGCGGATCGCGCGACCATCGAGGAAGAGCACGCACTGGAACTGCGCACGCGCGACCGCGAGCGCAAGCTTCTGAAGAAGGTGCAGCAGTCCCTCGCGCGCATCGAATCCGGCGATTACGGCTGGTGCGAAGAAACCGGCGAACCGATCGGCATTCCGCGATTGATTGCCCGTCCGACGGCCACGCTCTCGCTCGAAGCACAAGAGCGCCGCGAACTGCGCCAGAAGCTGTTCGGCGACTGAAGCACGGCGCATCGGCGAACGTCGCGGGATCGTCGCCCGCCACGGGGAAGACGCCGCCGCAAAAACCTCGCATGTTGAAAAGGCACACGTTCATCGGGTGCCTTTTTGCTTTTGGGCAGCCGAATGTGCGCAATGGCGTCCAGTGCGTCTTGATATATGCCGACGCGCCCTAAAATAAATCCAACGTGTCTGCATCACGCTTCGCAAGCCATGGGCGCGTGCGCGGCGCTGTTCGCCGACCCATGCGTCGAACGGAACCCCGCGCCGTGCATCCATCGAATTCTTGACTGCGCGGCGGCCCCGACTGTATCAAAGCCGCCGTGCGTCCTTCAGGTCTTCACAAGGAACGCACATGGAACAATTTCACGGCACGACCATCGTCTCCGTGCGGCGCGACGGCAAAGTCGCGCTGGGCGGCGATGGTCAGGTGACGCTCGGCAACATCGTCATGAAAGGGGGCGCGAAGAAGGTGCGCCGCATCTATGGCGGCAAGGTGCTGGTCGGCTTCGCCGGCGGCACCGCCGACGCGTTCTCGCTGCTCGATCGCTTCGAAGCGAAGCTCGAAAAGCATCAGGGCAATCTCACGCGCGCAGCCGTCGAACTGGCGAAAGACTGGCGCACCGACCGCATGCTGCGCCGTCTCGAAGCCATGCTGATCACCGCCAACGCGCACGCGACGCTCGTCATCACCGGCAACGGCGATGTGCTCGACCCGGAACACGGCATCGCCGCGATCGGTTCCGGCGGCGCGTATGCGCAAGCCGCCGCGCTGGCGCTCGTCGAGAACACGGAGCTTTCGCCACGCGACATCGTCGAGAAGTCGCTGACCATCGCCGGCGACATGTGCATCTACACCAACCACAATCGCGTCATCGAGACGATCGAATAAAGGACAGCAGCGATGACCACCATGACTCCCTCCGAAATCGTCTCCGAACTCGACAAGCACATCATCGGCCAGGGCCGCGCGAAGAAAGCCGTCGCGGTCGCGCTGCGTAATCGTTGGCGCCGTCAGCAAGTGGCCGAGCCGCTGCGTCAGGAAATCACGCCGAAGAACATTCTGATGATCGGGCCGACGGGCGTCGGCAAGACCGAAATCGCGCGGCGTCTCGCCAAGCTCGCGGATGCGCCGTTCATCAAGATCGAAGCGACCAAGTTCACGGAAGTGGGCTACGTCGGCCGCGACGTCGACAGCATCGTGCGCGATCTGATCGAAATCTCGGTCAAGCAGACGCGCGAAGCCGAGATGAAGAAGGTGCGCACCAAGGCGGAGGACCGCGCCGAAGATCGCATCCTCAATATTCTTCTGCCGACGGCGCGGCCGGTCGGTTTCAATTCGCCGGGCGCGTCGGAAACGGGCAGCGAAAGCGACAACGCGACGCGCCAGACTTTCCGCAAGCGTCTGCGCGAAGGCGCGCTCGACGACAAGGAAATCGAACTCGACGTCGAGATGCCGCAGACCAGCATGGACATCATGGGCCCGCCGGGCATGGAAGACATGACCGAGCAGATTCGCTCGATGTTCCAGAACATTGGCGGCGGCAAGAAAACGCGCCGCAAGGTCAAGGTGAAAGAAGCGCTGAAACTCCTGACCGACGAGGAAGCCGGCAAGATGCTCAACGACGAAGAGGTCAAGAGCAAGGCCGTGCAGAATGTCGAGCAGAACGGCATTGTGTTTCTAGACGAGATCGACAAGATCGCCTCGCGCAGCGAAGCGGGCGGCGCGGAAGTCTCGCGCGCGGGCGTGCAGCGCGATCTGCTGCCGCTCGTCGAAGGCACGACCATCAACACGAAGTACGGGATGGTCAAGACCGATCACATCTTGTTCATCGCGAGCGGCGCGTTCCATCTCGCGAAGCCGAGCGATCTGATTCCCGAACTGCAGGGCCGCTTTCCGATTCGCGTCGAACTCGACTCGCTTTCGGTGCAGGATTTCGAGTCGATCCTGAATTCGACCGATGCGAGCCTCGTCAAGCAATACAAGGCGCTGCTCGCGACCGAGAGCGTCGAACTCGACTTCACGGAAGAAGGCATTCGCCGTCTGGCGGAGATCGCGTTTTCGGTGAACGAGAAGACGGAGAACATCGGCGCACGCCGGCTTTATACCGTCATCGAAAAGCTGCTGGAGGAAGTGTCGTTCACGGTGGACAATCATGCCGGTACGCCGGTGAAGATCGATGCCGAGTATGTGGATCGCGCGCTCGGCGATGTGGCCGAGGACGAAGATCTGTCGCGCTACGTGCTTTGATCCGACGGCCAGTGCGCAAACACCGAACCGGGCGAACGCCCGGTTTTTTCATCTTGATCCTGAGCGGAAAGTTGCCGAAAAGTACAGACGAAAAAAGCCCGCCTTGTTGGGCGAGCTGAATCCATATCAGAAGGATACAATTTTAATACTATACACTATACAGTCACTTGATGCGACGCAATACTTTTTAGTGAAAATCCCAATGGCGTCGAACTGTCGCATCTGCGTGTTAGAATTTGAAGCGATGGTGCCTGAATGCGCCCGAAAAGCGCCCCGATGATAGCGCAAGAATCGGCGCGTAACCTCGTCGGCACGGCTCCAGTGGTCGCATACCCTGAAGCCATCGAGGTCGATATGAACACCGCAGCGAACATCGAAGACCCAAGCCGCAGCAGCGATCTGGCCTTCTCATCCGACGAAAACCGCTGGCAGACCGTCGTCGATCGCGATCCGCGCGCGGACGGCGCCTTCTTCTTCGCCGTGCGCACGACCGGCGTATTCTGCCGGCCGTCGTGCGCATCGCGTCGCGAAAACGTCGAGTTCTTCGACGATACCGATGCTGCCGCCGCCGGCTATCGCCCGTGCAAGCGCTGTCAGCCGACGAGCCTGCCACGCGAACTCGCGATCGTCGAACGCGTATGCAAGGTGCTCGACGCCGATCCGCAGCAGCGCATGACGCTCGCGCAACTCGGCGAAGCCGTGCACGTCAGCCCATTTCATCTGCAGCAGCTTTTTTCGCGCATCGTCGGCGTATCGCCGCGTCAGTATCAGGCCGCGCAACGCGCGGGCGTGCCGATGCGCTCGAACGTGGCCGCGACGTGACCCGCGCGACGCACGATGCCAGCTTCGGTTCGCCGTCGCGGATGTACGACGCCGCGCCCGCCGAACTCGGCATGACGCCGTCGGCATACAGGCGCAAGGGTGCGGGATCGACGGTGCGCTACGCGCTCGCCGATACGCCGCTCGGCATCGTGCTGGTCGCGGCGACAGACAAGGGCGTGTGCAACATTACCTTCGGCGACGACCGCCGTGCGCTCGTCGCGCAACTCGACGCGAACTTCGCGCGCGCCGAATGCATCGAGGATGCCGCGCGCATGGCACCGTTCGTCGCGCAGATTCGTGCCTATCTGCAAGGCACGCGCGAGCGTTTCGATCTGCCGCTCGACATCGGCGCGACCGCGTTTCAGCGGCGCGTGTGGGATGCGCTGCGCCGGATTCCCTACGGGGAGACGCGCAGCTATACTGACATCGCCGAATCGCTCGGCGCGCCTGCCGCGGTCCGCGCGGTGGCCAATGCGTGCGGCACCAATCCGGTCGCGCTCGCGATTCCGTGTCATCGCGTGATTGGCAAGGACGGCGCGATCGCGGGTTATCGCTGGGAATTGCATCGCAAGGAGAAGCTCCTGGAAACCGAGCGAGCCGCGAGCGACGCTGCCTGAAACGCACGAATTTCGAGCCATGTGGGGCGCCTCTTTACGAGGCGCTTTTTTCATTCAACGCGCGCTGAATTTCCTCGAAAAACCCGTAAACCCTATGCATTCCGGGTTCAAGCACGGCCCCGATCGAGATGTTAAAGTGCCCGCTATCTCAAAAATATACGATCGGCACGCTTCGCTNACGCAGGCTGGCCGCGCTCGCCTCCGGTCCGTATGCCGGCGCGCTGCGCCAAGGCTTGCGCGGCATCGAGAAAGAAAGCCTGCGCGTCACGCCGGAAGGCAAGCTCGCGATGACGCCGCATCCGCGCGCGTTCGGTTCGGCGCTGACGCATCCCTTCACCACGACCGATTACTCCGAAGCGCTCGTCGAACTCATCACGCCTGCCGAGGCCGGTATCTCGACGGCGCTCGAACGTCTCGATGCGCTGCATCGCTTCGCCTACGCGAACATGGGTGACGAGCTGCTGTGGAACGATTCGATGCCCAACGCGCTGCCGCCCGAGGACGACATTCCGCTCGGCTATTACGGTACGTCGAACATCGGCCAACTGAAGCACGTCTATCGGCGCGGACTCGCGCTGCGCTACGGCCGCACGATGCAGTGCATCGCCGGCATCCACTACAACTACTCACTGCACGAAGACGTGTGGCGCGCATGGCAGGCGCTCGATCCGTCGAGCACGCTGTCGGCGCAGGACTTCCAGTCGGAACGCTACTTCGCGCTGATCCGCAATTTCCGCCGCACGAGCTGGCTGCTGATGTATCTGTTCGGCGCGTCGCCGGCGCTCGGCAAACGCTTCGTCGAAGGCAAGGCGCATGCGCTCGAAGCCTTCGATGCCGACACGTTCTATTTGCCGCACGCGACTAGTCTGCGCATGAGCGATCTCGGCTACACCAACAATCCGGCGCAAGCGGATCTGCTGCCGAGCTACGACGATCTGAACGCCTACTGCGACGTGCTCGCGAAAGCGGTGAGCAAGCCTTATCCGCTCTACGAAGCGATCGGCACGCAGCGCGCAGGCGAGTGGGTGCAGATCAACACCAACGTGCTGCAGATCGAAAACGAGTTCTACTCGACCATCCGGCCCAAGCGCGTCACACAGTCGGGCGAGCGTCCGCTGCATGCGCTGTCGGAACGCGGCGTGCAGTACATCGAGGTGCGCTGCCTCGATATCGATCCGTTCGAGCCGACCGGCATCTCGCTGCAGACTTCGCGTTTTCTGAATGCCTATCTGCTCTACTGCGCGCTCGAAGAGAGCCCGTCGCTGCCGCACGATGCGAGCGTCGAAGCAAACGCCAATTTCAGCGAGGTCGCAAAGGAAGGCCGCAAGCCGGGTCTCGCGCTGCGTCGCGACGGCGCGCACATTTCGTTGCAGGACTGGGCCAGCGAACTCTTCGATGCTATCGCGTCCGTCACCGCGACGCTCGATTCGCTCAACGGCAATGACGATCACACGCGCACGCTGAACGCGCTGCGTCCGCGCATCGCGGATACGTCGCTGACGCCGTCGGCGCGCGTGCTCAAGACCATGCGCGACCATGGCCAGTCCTTCGACGCCTTCGCACTCGATCTGAGCCGCGCGCACGCGGAGCATTTCCGTAGCCGTCCACTGCCCGCCGATCAGGCGTGCGAGATGGAAGCGCTCGCCGCGAAATCGCTCGAAGATCAGGCCGCCGTCGAGCGCGACGATCGCGAATCGTTCGACGAGTTCGTCGCGGCTTATCGCGACTACTGACTGGATCGCCCGGCGGCCTGAGCGCAGTTTTTCCTTGCCTCTGCCACGGCACGCAGGCAAGGCTTACCCGTTTTTGCAACAGAGGGAAACGAGCGGAAACATCGCCCGATTCGAGCAGTCAAAAATTGGTGACTTGTCTTTAGAGGAAAACGATGGGCATCAAACTCATAAGCGCGACGTTGGCCGCGGCATCGCTTGCATGGCTGGGCGGCTGCGCGTCGCAAGATCAGGTCAGCAGCACGACAATGGAACAGGCCACGCAGCCGCTGACGTGCATGAGCAAAGCCGAATGCGACGCGTGGTGGGCGCGCGCGCAGGTCTGGGTGACCAACCACTCGGAATACCGCATCCAGACGATCACCAACTCGATCATTCAGACGGCGGGCCCGTCGAGCAACAAGCGCGCGCTCGCGTATCAGATCACGATGACACCGACCAACGAAGCCACCACGACCATCGGCTTCGCCGCGCATTGCGATCATCCGCTCGGCTGCAAGCCTAATCCGTGGCAGGCGGGCGCAGACTTCAAACAGTTCGTGCGCAACGGCCCGCCGACCTCGCGCTACACGACGCCGCAAGCCGCGACGCCCGCGCCGAGCAGCGTGGTAGTCAACCCCATTCCGCAGCCGGTTCCACTCAATCTGGAAAGTCAGCCGGGACAATCCGGCCGGTCGCTGACCCCGCAATAAGCCTTCATTCCCACGAAAATTCGTCCGCCGGGTTTTCGTGCCGCGTCATTAGCTGCCTGATCAATCATTGACGATGCACGAGAGCGAAGCTTTGCTCTCGTGCAAGCCCTTCGTCAGACCGTGGCAATCGCTCGCATATCGTGCCAATAAAGCAACATTCTAAAAAGCAACCAGTGGAATCTTGAAAATACTTGCACAGTTAATATTATATTGATCAACGAATTACGCGCTTGATGCGCCATTCGAGACTATGTTCTGATCGCCAGCCGCGCCGGTCCGTCCGGCGCCCCAAGGACCTTGAAATGACCCGCCTCGCCCACACCGCCCGCCAACGCTTCGGCCAAGTCAGCAGTACGATCGCCAACGCCTCCCGCCACTTCGTTCCGCAGAAATTGCCGTCGTGGAAACTCGCGTTGTATCTGATCGTCTTCCTGCTGCCGGGCGGCTCGTTCGTGGTCCTGGCTCTGGGCTGGTATGAAAATCGGCATCGGCACGCGACAGCAGCTGCCAAGTCGAAGCAGGCTTCCTCGAAATCCTCGTCGCAACAGCCGCAACTGTCGCCGCAGTCCTCGCTTCCGATGCTGCCGGCGTCGTGCGCGTGTCCGGGCGGTGGCGGCGCGAGTGGCCGTAACCTGCCGTAACCGATTTCGTCCCCCGTGTAACACCCGTCTTACGACGAAGCCGGTACGCTAACGTCTGCCTGACGCGCGCCCTGCCCTGCGCCGCGTTCCGTTACTATCCCGGCTGACCGCGTTCGTCCCGTCGATCGCGCGCCGCGAGGACTTTGCAGATGCCGTATCGCTCCACCGTTCCGACTTTCTTCTCCGCACACCGCGCGATGCGCCTGTCCGCCATCGCGATGGCCGCATTCATCCCGGGTTGCGCGGTCGGCCCCGACTATCAGCGTCCGGCGGCGACGCCGATGCCCGCCACTTACAAGGAAGCACCCGACGGCTGGAAAGTCGCGCAGCCCGCGGATCAGTCCGATCGCGACGACTGGTGGTCCATCTATCGCGACGCGCGCCTCGACGATCTCCAGACGCAACTGAACGCGTCGAACCAGACCATCGCGCAATATGCGGCCGCCTACCGGCAGGCGCGCGCGCTCGGCGGCGAAGCGTGCGCGTCCTATTTCCCGACCATCGGTGCATCGGCATCGGCGACGCGTTCCGGTCAGGGCGCGGGAAACCGCTCGACGTCAAGTTCGAGCTTCGGCCAGCAGGGCTCGGTGAACAATCAGTTCAGCCTCGCACTCGATGCGTCGTGGGAACCGGATCTGTGGGACAGCGTGCGGCGTCAAGTCGCCGAACAGAAAGCGGGACAGCAGGGCGCTGCCGCCGATCTCACCAACGCGCGTCTTTCTGCTCAGGCCACGCTCGCGCAGACCTATTTCCAGTTGCGCGCGCTCGATGCCCAGCAAAAGCTGCTCGACGAAACCGTTCGGGCTTATCAGCAATCGCTCAGACTCACGCAGAATCAGTACGCGCAGGGCATCGTCGCGCGCTCGAACGTGATTCAGGCGCAGACGCAGCTTCAGTCCGCGCAGGCATCCGCAATCGATAACGGCGGATTGCGCGGCGCGCGTACCGAAGCCGCGCGCGCCGCCTACGATCAGCAGATCGCGACCTATCGGCAGACGGTGCTGACGGCGTTCCAGGACGTCGAGGACAACCTCGCGTCGCTGCGCATTCTGGAGCGCGAAATCGGCGTGCAGGAGCAGGCTGTCGCGTCGGCAAATCAAGCGCTTGCGATCATCTACAATCAGTACAAGGCGGGCACGGTTGCGTATATCAACGTGCTGACCGCGCAGACGACCGCGTTCACCGCGCAGCAGAAGCTCGCGAGCATCGCGGGTCAGCGGATGGTGTCGTCGGTGGGACTGGTCAAGGCACTCGGCGGCGGCTGGGATGCCGCGCAGATGGATCAGGAAACGGGCGGCATCGATGCGCCGCCGGCGGCGCCTCACCTGACGAAGGACAGGGCGACTGTATCCGGATCGGTGTGCCGGCCGAGCAGGTTCAACAGCCCGGTCAGGTTCTCGCGCTGGTCGGGCGCGGCGCTCGCCGTGCCCTGAAACGACGTCGATTCCGGCGCGATCGAGCCGCTTCCGGTCAGCATCAGCGGCCCTTTCGCGGTCGACAGATCGATGCCCGCATTCGCACCCTGCGTCTGCAGCGCGACGCGATACGACCCGAGCGGCTTCACGCGCGACACCCGCGAAGCCATGTCGTCCAGCGTGACGACGAGTTGCCCGTAAGCGTTCTTGCCGAGCACGCGGAACTCGGTCCAGTTCAGCCTCACCGATCCTTCGAAATTCAGCGTATTGAACGGCGCGCCAAGCCCGGCGAGCAGCGTCGCGGGAACGGCGAGTTCGCCGGCGGTCAGGGTCGCGCCGCGCATGTTCGCATCGACGACGACATCGGGCATCGCGTCGGTCTGGCGCATCGTCATATGGACGCGGCGCGCGAATAGCGGCCAGAACGACGTGGTCCACTCGATGCGGCCCGGCAGCAGCGTCGCACCGCCGCCGTCGCTGCCCGCCGCGAGCATCAGCGTGGCCGAGCCGCGCCACAGCGATCCCGCCGGATCAACCAGATTGACGTGACCGCCCGTCGCCTTCGCGAACTGCGGCACGATCCACGCGGCAGGCATCATCACGAGCAGCGTGCCCGCGACCGACACGATCATCACGAACAGCGCAGGCAAGGTGCTGCGCAACCGGCGCATCCAGTAACTCATTTGATGCTGGCCGGTTGCAGCGAAGCCGTCAGATCGATCTGACCGTCCGGCTTCAGCGCGGTGATATGTGCCTCCGACACCTGCACCTTGAACTGCTTGCGCGCGTCGTCGAGCCACATCGTCCAGTTGGGGAACGACGCGTTCTTCAACTGGAACTGCACCGCCGCGCCGATCACCTGCACGTTGGTCGACTGCATGCCGTTGTCTGCTAACGACTTGGCGAGCGCATCGCGCAATGCGCCACCGGTCGGCGTCGCGCCGTCCGCGCTGCCCGCGAGCGCACGCGCTTCGTTGGCCTGCGCGGTCATGGTCGCGAGCTGGCGCTGCATGCTGGGCAACTGCGTGCGCAGACGCTCACGGCCTTCGTAAGTGGTCGTCTACAGCACGAGATAAACCAGCGCGAAGCCAAGCGCGAGGCCGCCCCAGATCAGCAGCGTCTTTTCACGCGGCGTGCGCACGTCCCAGAACTCCGAGAGCGTTCGTCCGATTTCCGCTTTCATTGGCCGCTCCTGATGGTCCATTTGCCCGTGTTGGTGACGATCGCGCCGTTCAGCCCGTTCGCCGACAGGCGCTTCTGCAAATCGGGATCGACCTTGGTTTCCGGCTTGAAAGTCACTTCCAGATGCCGTTCGCGATAGTCCAGCCCGGCGATGCCGTTCACCAGCACCGGTCCGAGCGAGCGCGCGAGGCCATCGGCGAGGGACAGGAAATCCGACGGCGACAGCTCGCCCGACGCCGTGCGCAGCCGATCGAGATTGCGTGCCATCTGATCGGGCGCGTCGAGCACGGTCGTCGTCTTCGGGAATGCGTTGAGCAGCAATTCGGTCTCTTGCGTGGCGATCGCATCGCGCTGGCGCGACAGTTGAAGCCACTGCACGTTCACGCCGATGATCGACACCACGACCGACGCCGCGACCAGTGCGATCGGCACGCGCAGGCGGCACATCGTCGCGCGATCGAGACGCCACGGCTGCGCCGCGAACTCGAACTGGCACAGGTCGAAGCGGCTCGCGAGCGCATTGCGCGCCAGCGCTTCGAACGCGAGCGGCTGCGCGAGCGGCACGTCGCTCGCGTGATGGCCCGCGCCGCGCACCGACGCGAAACACGGTTCGTCGCCGGGCAGATCGACGAGCGAATAGACGAAAGCGGGCCGGTTGCCCGCGAGCGCGTCGAGCATCGGCACGACCGATTCTTCCGGCAGCGCGAGCCCTTCGCCGAGCGCGGCGCGTTCGCCCCGCGCGACGGCGACTTCCAGAAGCGGCGTCGGCGCATGCGCGGGCGCGGCGATCTCGCCAATCAGCGCCGGCGCGGTCGACACCACATGGCCGAGCAGGCCGGCGATAAAGGGCGGCGGCACGCCGATGTCCTCGGCGGATTCGGCACGCTCCGCGCTCTGGGTGGCGTCGGCGACTTCGCTCGTGTCGGCCATCGCGGGGACGAGCAGGCAGCGCATCGCCGGGACGGCCTTCACGTTGCGATGTCCCGCCGCCGCAAAGCCCTCGCGCACGAAGCGGAACCAGCCGCGATCGATGACCGCGACCACGCGCCGGCCATCGGCGAGCGGCACCGGATCGACGGCGATATGGCAGGTCTGCGGATCCTGGATGAGTTGATCCTCGACGACGTTCGGCAGCGCCTGACGCAAGCGCGGACCCTTGAGCGGCGGCACGTTCGCGGCAAGCAGCAAGGTGTCGCGCGCGGCGACGATCAGCACGGTCGCATTCGCGCGCGGCAGCAGTCCGAGCGCGGCGCGGCCCACG
>JAQFVI010000309.1 GCA_029439495.1 Caballeronia sp. BR6202001590007 | reverse complement strand
CGCGCGGCCGCCGCTACCTCGCGCAAGGTGCGCGACGACGCTCAGCCGCCGGCTGCCGCCGATACGCCGCGCCACGACGGCACGGCCGCCGCCGGTGCCGCTGCAGCGACGGCCGCAGTTGCCGACGATCTCGAAGGCCGGGCCGTCGAGCGCGATCAGTCGGAGTTGAATGCCGTCGCGGCGAGCCTCGAGAACTACGACGCCGCCGAGGCGCAGACACTCGCCGAACCACCGACGCCCGTCGAGCCAGAGCCGGCCCAAACACCAGCGCCCAAGGACATCGAAGCATCGTCGGCACCCTTCGTACCCGCGCCGTCCGCCACGCATCATCCGGCCTTCATGCCACCGCTGCACGGCGCGGCATCGGGCGATGCCAAGTCGCACGACGCGCAATCGCGCGATATCGCCTCACACGAAGCGGCTGACCGTGAAGCTCGCAAATGGGAAGAGCAAGAGCGCCAGACCGCCGCCCGTCAGGCCGCCTCGGAAGAAGCCGAGGAGCGCGAGAATCGCGCCCGCGAATTCGCTGCGCGCGAAGCCCTCGCGAAAGACCTGCACGCCCGCGAGCTGCAACTGCGCGAAGCCGAAGCGAAGCGGGCCGCCGAACAGGAACATCAGGCCGAGCAGGCACGCAAGGCGGCCGAACGCGAAATCGCGGCGCTCGGTGCGGAACTGCGCGCGGCGCAAGAGTTGGCCGAGCAGGAGCGCGCTTTGCGCGATCAGGACGACGAATCGGCGGCGCCGATGCGTTTCCCGATGCCCAAATTCCCGCAGGACGCGATTCAGGCGCTCGACTCGCTCGATCTCGGCCTGCCGCCGCGCATGGAGTTGACGCTGAATCTGCCGAATGGCCCGGTGACATCGACGAACGAACAGCCGAAAACGTCGCCTGTCCCGGCGCCCGCGCCGTTCGTGCCGAGCGCTTCCGCCGACACCCGTGCGCGTCCGGCAGACAGCGACTTCGTCACGACGCAGATCGAAGCCGGCACGGCGGGCGCGGCATCGGTCGCGGGCCTGGGCGCGACGCAGTTTCCGCCGCTGAGCCTCGATTTCGCAGCGAATCTGCCCAAAACGGAACCGTTGCCGTCGCTGACGTCGCAGCAGCTTGCGGCCATCGCGCGCAACAAGCTGGAGCTGGCGGGCGAATATATCGAACTGGGCGATCTGCCCGGCGCGCGCACGCTTTTGCAGGAAGTCATCGCGTCGAACGATCCGGCGACGCGCCAGCAGGCGACCACGCTCCTGTCGACATTCGCCTCGCACTCCTGATATGCGCATTGCATTGGGCGTCCAGTACGACGGCTCGGCGTTTTGCGGCTGGCAGTCGCAGCCGCACGGCAAGACGGTGCAGGACGAACTGGAGCGCGCGCTCGCCGAGTTCGCGCAGATGCCGCTGCAGACCGTCGTCGCGGGGCGCACGGACACCGGCGTTCACGGTCTCGGCCAGGTCGTCCATTTCGATACCGATCTCGATCGCGCCGATTTTTCGTGGGTGCGCGGCACCAACGCCTTTTTGCCCGATACCGTCGCCGTGCAATGGGCGAAGCCGATGCCCGACGACTTCCACGCCCGCTTCGCCGCGTTCGAGCGCACATATTACTACGTTCTGTATGTTCATCCGGTGCGTTCACCCATGCTCGCGAAACGCGCGGGCTGGGTGCACACGCTGCTCGACGTCGACGTCATGCGCGAATCCGCCACGTGCCTCGTCGGCGAACACGACTTTTCGTCCTTCCGCGCGGCCGATTGCCAGTCCAAAACGCCTGTCAAGCACGTCTACAAGATCGACGTGCGCGCGCAGGGCGATTTCGTGCACTTTCGCTTTCGGGCGAACGCGTTCCTGCATCACATGGTGTGCAACCTGATGGGCTGCTTCGTCACGATCGGCCGGGGCCGACATCCGGCATCGTGGATGGCCGATGTCCTCGCCGCGCGCGATCGGCGCGCCGCCGCGCCGACCTTCATGCCGGACGGGCTGTATCTGGCGGAGGTCGGCTATCCTGAGCGCTTCGCGGTGCCGCTGCCGCATGTCGAAAGCATGCCGTGGAGCGCCATCTGGACCGACGATCGAACCGACACAACATGAACGAAGCGCAACTCCATCGAACCAGGATCAAGCTATGCGGCTTGTCGAAAACGGACGACGTGCGCCTCGCCGTCGATCTGGGCGCGGACGCGGTCGGCTTCGTCTTCTACCCGCCGAGCGCACGATCGGTGAGCGTCGCGCAGGCAGCCGAACTGACGCGATACGTACCGACGCTGGTGTCGTCAGTCGGTTTGTTCGTCAACGCGACGCCCGAGTGGATCCGCGAAGTGACGGCCGAAGTGCCGCTGACTCTGCTGCAATTCCACGGTGACGAAACGCCCGCGCAATGCGCCGAACTCGCCGCGATTGTGGGTTTGCCCTATTGGCGCGCAGTGTGTGTCGGGCCTGATGCAACAGCAGGCGATTTGCTAGAATCGTCGCTTCAGTATGCGGCCGCACATGGCATCTTGCTCGACGCTCTCGTCGAGGGCTTCGGCGGTGGCGGAAAGGTATTCGATTGGTCAGTTATCCCAACAGATCTCGGGCATCGGGCCGTTTTGAGTGGTGGGTTGAACGCGCAAAACGTCAGTGAAGCCATCCGGCGCATGCGCCCGTTTGCCGTCGATGTCTCCAGCGGCATCGAAGTGCCGGGCGCCAAGGGCGTGAAGGATCCCGCCCGCATGGCAGCGTTTGTGCGCGCAGTACGCGCCGCGGATGCCGAGTGAATCTGGCGAAGCCGCCGTCCGACGGACGCGCTTCGTAGTCAGCGAGAGTGATGCAATGTACAACTTACCAGACGAAAGAGGCCATTTTGGCCAATATGGCGGCATGTTCGTCTCCGAAACGCTGATCCACGCCCTCGACGAATTGCGCATCGCCTACGATGCCGCCCGTCAGGACCCTGAGTTCCAGAAAGAATACGACTACGAGCTGAAGCATTACGTGGGCCGTCCGTCGCCCATCTATCACGCGAAGCGCTGGAGCGAAATGCTCTGCGGTGCGCAGCTCTATCTGAAGCGTGAAGACCTGAACCACACTGGCGCGCACAAGGTGAACAACGTGATCGGCCAGGCGTTGCTCGCGCGCAAGATGGGCAAGCCGCGCGTGATCGCCGAGACCGGCGCGGGCCAGCACGGTGTGGCGACGGCGACCAGCGCGGCGCGCTTCGGCATGGAATGCGTCGTGTACATGGGCGCGGAAGACGTCAAGCGCCAGGCCGCCAACGTCTATCGGATGAAGCTGCTCGGCGCGACCGTCGTGCCGGTCGAATCCGGCTCCAAGACGCTCAAGGACGCGCTCAACGAAGCGATGCGCGACTGGGTTACCAACGTCGAAAACACTTTCTACATCATCGGCACGGTGGCCGGGCCGCATCCTTATCCGATGATGGTGCGCGACTTCCAGCGCGTGATCGGCGACGAATGCCGCGTGCAGATGCCGGAAATGGCCGGGCGCCAGCCGGATTCGGTCATCGCCTGCGTGGGCGGCGGATCGAATGCGATGGGCATCTTCTATCCGTATATCGACGACAAGGACGTGCGGCTGATCGGCGTCGAGGCGGCGGGCGACGGCATCGACACGGGCCGTCACGCGGCATCGCTGATGGGCGGCAGCCCCGGCGTGTTGCACGGCAACCGCACGTACCTGCTGCAGGACGAGAACGGCCAGATCATCGAGACGCATTCGGTGTCGGCGGGGCTGAATTATCCCGGCGTCGGTCCCGAGCACGCGTGGCTGAAGGACGCGGGCCGCGCCGAGTATGTCGGCATCACCGATGACGAAGCGCTCAAGGCTTTCCACGATTGCTGTCGCATCGAGGGCATCATTCCCGCGCTCGAATCGAGCCACGCGCTTGCCTACGGCGCGAAGCTCGCGAAGACGCTGCCGCGCGACAAGGTGCTGCTCGTCAACCTGTCGGGCCGCGGCGACAAGGACATGCACACGGTCGCCGAGCGATCGGGCATCCAGTTCTAAGCCCGGACCGATGCGCACCGTCATCGACATCGACATCGACATTCTCAACCGCGATTTTCTGGCCGAAGCGCCGAACATTCCCGATGCGTCGATTGATCTGATCGTCGCCGATCCGCCTTACGGGCTGGGCAAGAACTACGGGAACGATTCGGACATGTTGTCCGGCGAAGCCTTTCTCAAGTGGACGTACCGCTGGCTCGACCTGGCGATTCCGAAACTCAAGCCGAGCGGCTCGCTGTACATCTTCTGCACCTGGCAGTATTCGCCCGAACTGTTCGTGTTCCTGAAGCGCCGTCTGCTGATGATCAACGAGATCGTCTGGGACCGGCGTGTTCCGAGCATGGGCGGCACGACGCGCAAATACTCGTCGGTGCACGACAACATCGGTTATTTCGTGGTATCGAAGGACTACTACTTCGATCTCGATCCGGTGCGCATTCCTTATGACACAGTGACGAAGAAGGCTCGTTCGCGCAAGATCTTCGAAGGCAGCAAGTGGCTGGAGATGGGCTACAACCCGAAAGACGTATGGTCCGTGTCGCGCCTGCATCGGCAGCATGTCGAGCGAGTGGATCATCCGACGCAAAAGCCGCTTGAGATCGTCGAACGCATGGTGCTGGCGAGTTGTCCGCCCGGCGGTCGCGTGCTGGATCCCTTCATGGGCAGCGGCACGACCGCCGTCGCCTGCGCGCGCCACGGCCGCCAGTTCGGCGGCTACGAGATCAACGCGGATTACTGCGAGATCGTGCATAAGCGCGTCGCAGATGCTCGCGTCGGGCGCATCGTTGTTCCGATGGAAAACGCGCAGATCATCGAAGAAGCCGACGAATAACGAAAACTTCTTTATTATATCACGAAATCATGCGTCGCAACGCGGCGTTTACGAAGAGAATTGTCATGTCGCGCATCAAGAGCACTTTTGCGGCGCTCGCCGCGCAAGGCCGAAAAGGCCTGATTCCATTCATTACCGCCGGCGACCCGAATCCCGAGCAGACCGTCGAATTCATGCACGCGCTCGCCAAGGGCGGCGCGGACGTCATCGAATTGGGCGTGCCGTTTTCCGACCCGATGGCCGACGGCCCGGTGATCCAGCGCTCGTCGGAACGCGCGCTCGCACACGGCGTCACGCTGACAAGCGTGCTCGCCGACGTCAAACGCTTCCGCGAAACCGACGACGCCACGCCTATCGTGCTGATGGGCTACGCGAATCCGATCGAGCGCATGGGCGCGGAAGCCTTCGCCTGGGCGGCGAAGGAAGCGGGCGTCGATGGCGTGCTCGTCGTCGACTATCCGCCGGAAGAGGCGCAAGCCTTCGGCCAGGCGATGCGCGATGCCGAAATCGATCCGATCTTCCTGCTTGCGCCGACTTCCACCGACGAGCGCGTCGCCGCCGTCGGCAAAATCGCCAACGGCTACGTCTATTACGTGTCCCTCAAGGGCGTGACCGGCGCGGCAAATCTGGACGTTTCCAACATCGCGAGTAAAATCCCGGCCATCAAGTCGCATGTGCTTCTGCCGGTCGGTGTCGGTTTCGGCATTCGCGACGCGCAAACCGCGCGCGCTGTGGCCGATGTCGCGGATGCCGTCGTCATCGGCAGCCGGCTCGTTCAATTGCTGGAAGAAGCGCCGCCGGCGACCGCCGCCGCGTCGCTCGCGAGCTTCACCGCCGAGATTCGCCAGGCGCTGGACGTCACCAGGTAACAACACGTCGCCGTGCCCGCGCGATCCCCGACGATCCGCGCGGTGCGGCACATGATCACTGAAGGAATAACGATGAGCTGGCTCGACAAATTGTTGCCGCCGAAGATCAAACAAACCGATCCCAAGAGCCGCAAGGGCATCCCGGAAGGGCTGTGGGTGAAGTGTCCGTCGTGCGAAGCCGTGCTCTATCGCAACGACGTCGAGGCGAATCTGCACGTTTGCCCGAAGTGCAGCCATCACATGCGCATCGGCGCGCGCGAGCGGCTCGATCGCCTGCTCGATCCGGAAGGCCGCTATGAAATCGGCCAGGAAGTCGTGCCGGTCGATGCGCTTAAGTTCAAGGACAGCCACAAGTACCCGGATCGCATCAAGGAAGCGATGGACGACACCGGCGAAACCGACGCGATGGTCGTGATGGGCGGCGCCATTCACACGATTCCCTGCGTCGTGGCCTGTTTCGAGTTCTCGTTCATGGGCGGCTCGATGGGCTCGGTGGTCGGCGAACGCTTCGCGCGGGGCGCGCGCAATGCGCTCGAACAGAACGTGCCGTTCATCTGCTTCACTGCTTCGGGCGGCGCGCGCATGCAGGAAAGCCTGCTTTCGCTGATGCAGATGGCCAAGACCACCGCGCTGCTGATGAAGCTGGCCGACGCCAAACTGCCGTTCATCTCCGTGCTCACCGATCCGACCATGGGCGGCGTATCCGCCTCGTTCGCCTTCCTCGGCGATGTCGTGATCGCCGAGCCCAAGGCGCTGATCGGCTTCGCGGGTCCGCGCGTGATCGAGCAGACCGTGCGCGAGAAGCTGCCGGAAGGCTTCCAGCGCGCCGAATTTCTGCTGACCAAGGGCGCGGTCGACATGATCGTCGATCGCCGCAAGATGCGCGAGGAAATCGCCCAGTTGATGGCGCTGATGACGCGGCAACCCGCCGACGCCGTCGCGTAAGGCCAACCAACGCAGCGCCGCCGCGCGTGAACTTTGGTTCTGCGCGGAGTTTTGTTTTTCGGTCCCGAAAATGAATACATTTCCCACTCTCGACGCGTGGCTCGCGCATCTGGAAGCGGCGCATCCGGTCGGCATCGACATGGGTCTCGCGCGCATCGGCAAAGTGAAGGCCGCGCTCGGACTCGCGTTCGATTGCCCGGTCATCACGGTCGGCGGCACCAACGGCAAGGGTTCGACCTGCGCGATCGTTGAAGCGATTCTGCTGCGCGCCGGCTATCGCGTCGGCTGCCACACCTCGCCGCATCTGCTGGCGTTCAACGAGCGCGCCCGCATCGACGGCGCGGACGCATCGGATACCGATCTACTGACGCACTTCGAAGCGGTCGAAAAGGCGCGCGCGAGCCTGCCGGAGCCGGTTTCGCTCACGTACTTCGAATTCACGATGCTCGCCATCCTCCATCTGTTCGCCTCGCGCGGGCTCGATGCGGTCATTCTCGAAGTCGGCCTCGGCGGCCGGCTGGATGCGGTCAATATCGTCGATACGGATTGCGCGGTCGTGACGAGCATCGACATCGACCACACGGAATACCTCGGCGACACGCGCGAGAAGATCGGTTTCGAGAAGGCGGGCATTTTCCGCGCGGGCAAGCCTGCGATCGTCGGCGATCCGTCGCCGCCGCAAAGCCTCATCGATCACGCCGAGGCGATCGGTGCGGAACTGTGGCTGGTCGGCCGCGATTTCCGCTACGAAGCGCAGCCGGGCAACGAACGGCAGCAGTGGAGCTATCTCGGCCGCGAGCAGCGCCGTCTCGCGCTCGCGTATCCGGCGCTGCGCGGCGCAAACCAGCTCATCAACACGGCGGCGGCACTGGCGGCGCTCGAATCGCTGCGCGACCGGCTGCCGGTGTCGGTGCAGAACATCCGCCTCGGACTCGCCAACGTCGAACTGGCCGGCCGCTTCCAGGTGCTGCCGGGCAAGCCGCAGATCATCCTCGACGTCGCGCACAATCCGCATGCTGCCACCGTGCTGTCGCAGAATCTCGGCAACATGGGCTACTTTCCTTACACCTATGCCGTGTTCGGCGTGATGAGCGACAAGGATATCGATGGCGTCGTGCAGCATCTGAAGGGCGAAATCGATCACTGGAACGTGACGGCATTGCCGACGCTGCGTGGTGCATCGCCGCAGCAACTCGAGGCCGCGTTGCGGGAAGCCGGTGTCAACGACGGCCCCGACAGCAGCGTTGCTCTTTTCCCGACACCCGCCGATGCTTTTCGAGATGCGTTAAGCCGGGCGTCCGAAAGTGATAGAATTTTGGTTTTCGGCAGTTTCTACACGGTGGCCGGCATCATAGCTTATCAGAAATCCCTGCATCATTGAGACGGTCGCCGTCGAAGCCTTACGCACCAAGCCATACATGGGACTTTTCTCGTTCGGCAAGAAAGATGACTCTGGTCGCGACGCATATCCCGATTCCTCGTGCGGCGTGTGTCATACCGCCCGCACGGAACGCCGCACGCGCCGCCCTGAGCGCACCGACGCCGACGCGATGATGCTCGATTCCACCCTGCCTGAGAAGCAGCGCGCGCGCCGCCGTCTGGTCGGCGCGGTCGCGCTGGTGCTGGCTACGGTCATCGTCCTGCCGATGGTGCTGGATTCGCAGCCCAAGCCCGTTACCGACGACATCTCCATCGACATCCCGAACCGCCCGGTCGCGGCCAGCGCGAAGAAATCGCGTGAAGCGACCGATGCCGAAACGCAGTCGGGCGTTGCACACGACGGGCCGGCGGCATCCGGTAGCGTCTCGGCGGGCGTGACTCAGCCGCAACTTCAACAGACGCAACAGTCGCAGCAGGCGCTCGCTTCCGCGCTGGCGGCACAGGCCAAGGCAGACGTCACCACGCCCGAGCAGCCGAAAGCCGAATTCTGGCCCGCCCCGAGCGCGGCAGCGAAGCCCAAAACTCCCGAACCCGCAGCAGAACCGCTCGCCACGGCCGCGAACACGCCGTCGTCGCCCGCGGGCAGCCGCTTCGTGCTGCAGATCGGCCAGTTCGACGACGAAACCGCCGCTCAGAACTGGGTCAACAAGTTGAAAGGCGCGGGCGTGCCCGCATATCTCGAACATCGCAAGCAGGCGGACGNNCACCGCGTTCGACTATGCCGTGATGGCGGTGATTGGCCTGTCCGNTCGTCGCGATCATCGTGGCGGGGCAATTCGTCGGTGTGGTCGTGCCGTACATCCCGTCGACCTGGCCGGACGGCATGCTCACGCAGTGGCTGGTGGCGTTCCTGCTGGTGGTCGGCGCGGTGCTGCTGCTCGCGCAGGTGCTGTCGGCACTGTTGACGCGCATCACGGAAGTGACCGGCCTGCGCGGCGTCGACCGCTCGCTCGGCCTGCTGTTTGGCCTCGTCAGAGGCGCTATATTGGTAGTGGTTCTGGTCGCCCTCGCCGGCTTGACCGAACTGCCGAAAATGGATGTTTGGCGCGATGCGCTGTTGCGACCGTATGCCGAGCAGGGCGTGCGCGAATTGAGATCGCTGCTCCCCGATACGCTCGCCGCGTATGTGCACGTCAGGCCCGAAGCATCGCGCGACTAGGCGTCGAACGCCGCACACCAGACGAACGGCAGGCTACGCGAGGAATGCGCCACGGCTTTGCCGTCCCGCCCGCCGCGCCCCACGAGGGCCGAGCCGCGGCCACTTTTTGAGAAAGGTGGGCGCGCATAGCCGGTACTGCCTTGACCCCGTTTCGACTCTTTGAAGGACCATGCCATGTGCGGGATCGTAGGTGTAGTTTCCCAAAGCCCCGTCAACCAGCTGATCTATGACAGCCTGCTGCTGCAGCAGCATCGCGGACAGGATGCGGCGGGCATCGCCACGGCAAACGGCAATGTCTTCCACATGCACAAGGCCAACGGCATGGTGCGCGACGTGTTTCGCACGCGCAACATGCGCAGCCTGCCGGGCAACGTGGGCATCGGCCAGGTGCGCTATCCGACCGCCGGTTCGGCATCGAGCGAAGAAGAAGCCCAGCCGTTCTACGTGAACGCGCCGTTCGGCATCATCCTCGCGCATAACGGCAACCTGACCAACTGGACGCAACTGAAGGACGAGATGTTCCGCATCGACCGGCGGCACATCAACACGGCGTCCGATACCGAAGTGCTGCTCAACGTGTTCGCGCACGAACTGCAGCTCGCCAGTTCCGGCCTGCAACTCGATGCCGCCGCGCTGTGGAAGGCCGTCTCGGGCGTGCATCGGCGCGTGAAGGGTTCGTATGCGATCGTCTCGCTGATCGTGGGCTACGGCCTCGTCGCCTTCCGCGATGCGTTCGGCATCCGACCGCTCGTGATCGGCAAGCTGGAAACGGCGATCGGCGTCGAGTGGATGGTCGCGTCGGAGTCGGTGGCGATCGAAGGCATCGGCTTCGAATTCGTGCGCGACGTTGAGCCGGGCGAAGCGATCTTCATCGATGCCGACGGCAATCTGCACAGCCATCAATGCGCCGAAAAGCCGGTGCTCAATCCCTGCATTTTCGAACTCGTCTATCTGGCGCGCCCGGATTCGTGCCTCGACGGCGTGCCGGTCTACAATGCGCGTCTGCGCATGGGCGACTATCTCGCCGAAAAGATCAAGCGCGTGCTGCCCGATGTCGCGATCGACGTCGTGATGCCGATTCCCGATTCGTCGCGCCCCGCCGCGATGCAGGTCGCTGCCAAGCTCGGTGTCGAGTATCGCGAAGGCTTCTTCAAGAACCGCTACGTGGGCCGCACCTTCATCATGCCGGGTCAGGCGGTGCGCAAGAAGTCGGTGCGCCAGAAGCTCAACGCGATGGGCATCGAGTTCAAGGGCAAGAATGTGCTGATCGTCGACGACTCCATCGTGCGCGGCACGACCTCGCATGAAATCGTGCAGATGGCGCGCGATGCCGGCGCGAACAAGGTGATCTTCGCGTCCGCCGCGCCGCCGGTGAAGTATCCGAACGTGTACGGCATCGACATGCCGACGCGCGGCGAACTGGTCGCGCACGGCCGCAGCGACGACGAAGTCGCGCGCATGATCGGCGCGGACTATCTCGTCTATCAGGACGTGGAAGACCTGAAGAACGCGATCCGCGACATCAACCCGGAGCTGAAGGATTTCGAGGCATCGTGCTTCGACGGCAACTACATCACCGGCGATATCACGACCGACTATCTCGATCGCGTCGAAAGCGCGCGTCTCGCGCCGCAATCGCAATCCGATCGCGATGCCGCGAGCGATGCCCAGGAAGGCGGCATGGCGCGCTCGCAATTGCATCTGCAGTTGTCGGTCGAGTAAGTCTCGCGTCGCTTTCGCGCGGCATGTCAGGCTCGGTCGATCGGACGAGCGGGCTTTTTTGCGAGCGCCTTCCGCCCATTCTCAACCGAGCATCCGGAGTGCACCATGCAAGACGATTTCAACTTCGACACCCTCGCGGTCCGCGCGGGCACGCTGCGCAGCGAGTTCAACGAGCACGCCGAGGCGCTCTTTCTGACGTCGAGCTTCTGCTTCTCGAGCGGCGCTGAAGCCGCCGAGAAGTTCAGGAACAGCGAAGAAGCCTATACGTATTCGCGCTTCACCAATCCAACCGTGACGATGTTCCAGAACCGCCTGGCCGCGCTCGAAGGCGGCGAGGCGTGCATGGCGACCGCGTCGGGAATGTCGGCGATCATGTCGGTGGTGATGGCGTCGATGCAGCAGGGCGATCACATCGTGAGTTCGAAGAGCCTGTTCGGCTCGACCGTCGGCATGTTCACGACGATCTTCCCGAAGTTCGGCATCGAAACGAGCTTTGTCGATCCGACCGACCTCGACGCATGGCGCACCGCCGTCACGCCGCGCACGAAACTGTTCTTTCTCGAGACGCCGTCGAATCCGCTGACGGAGATCGCGGATA
>JAQFVI010000308.1:7588-11324 GCA_029439495.1 Caballeronia sp. BR6202001590007 | reverse complement strand
CGCTTTTAGCGGCAATTTTTATGGGTGCTGGATTAGGTGGGTGCCGAATTAGGGCGGTTCAATTTACCGCGCCATGGTTTTTGAGCAAATCGCATTGGGCGTATTTGCCGTAATGCAGCTCGCTTCAGTGCTTAGTCCGAATCGGACAAGCGTTCGTTAAGCGCGGGCGGTGCTGCCGCATGCGCGCAGGTGCGTCACATATAATGGCTTTCGATTGACTGGTACGAATCGTTTGCGTCACGTACTAAGCTTGATTGCCGTCCTATCGTTGCTTCGGCGACGTCAACCGCAACATCGATACAAGCAAGGATCCCAACCGTGACAACGTCTTTTTCCAGTACGGTCGAACCCGCAGGCGCACAGTCCAACGACTCGTCCGTTGCGGGCAACGACGGCGTGCTGGTGCTGGATGCGGCGCAACGCTGCCTTTCCGCCGACGCCGTTTTCGCGCACGTCTTCGACATCGATCCCGCTTCGCTCACCGGCCGCGCGCTTGCCGATACGGCATTGCCCGCGCCGCTTCGCACCGCGCTCGCCGAGGCCGCGGACGCCGCGCTCGCCGGCAACGGAACGCGGCGCGCGCAGATCGTCGTTCAGGACGGCGAGATCGCGCGGCACTTCACCGTCATCGCGCTTCCCTGCAAGGAGTTGGTCACGCTGATCGTCTCGCCGGTCACGAGCGGCGCGGCGGGCGAGCACGATGCCCAGGCGCGCGTCGCGCATCTGCGTACCGAGGCTGCGCTCTTCATGTGCGATCATGCGCTGTCCATCGTGTCGCACGATCTGCGCGGCCCGCTCAACGCGATTCATAGCTGGGGCTATGTGCTCGAGCGCAAGGTCGACGCCAACGATCCCGCCGCGCAGCGTGCGCTGACGGGCATTCGCTCGGGCGTCGAGCAGCAGGTGAAGCTCATCGAGCAAACCGTCGATACGACGCGCGCCGAGACCAAGGCCGTCGCGCTGAAAATGACGCCGGTGGCCTCGCGTCCGTTGCTGGAGCGCAGTGCGTCGCTGGCGCGCGCGGGTGTCGCCGATGCGCGCGGCGTCGTCATCGACATCGAGTCGCCGCTCGCGGAAGAGCAGGTCGAAGGCGATGCCGAACGTCTCCTTCAGACGCTGTGGCTCATGCAGTCGTTCGCCGCCGAGGCGAGTGCCCGCAATGCCCGCGTGCGCGTGTCGAGCAACGTCGAAGGCAGCATGTGGCGCACGGACGTTCGGTTCACCGCGTCGGCGCAGGCTTTGAACGACGCCGCTTCGCCGCATGTGCTCGAAGCCTTCGCGCGCCGTCAGGCGCTGGAACCGCGCGAAGGCGGCCGCATCGCCTGGGGACTCACGCTGTGCAAGCGCGTCGCGGAAGCGCATGGCGGTGTGTTCGAGCATGCCGATGTCGTCGACGGCGCAGAGGTCACGCTGTCGGTGCGCGTGCCCGTCGCGGGCATGTAGCGAGCACGCCGTCGAAGTGCAATAGAAGGCCGCGCGACGTAAATCCCCTTTCGATTGCCTGTCGCCCATATACTGACGCTTTCCATTCTCAGAGAGAGTTGTTTTGGCTCAAGCTGTCGCGCTCATCGGCGCATTGTTGCTCGTCGCACTGAACGGCTTTTTCGTTGCGGCGGAGTTCGGACTCGTCAAACTGAGAGCGACGCGCGTGCAAGCCATCGCGCGCAAGAACGGCCTGCCCGGCCGCCTGCTCGCAAAAGTGCATTCGCAACTCGACGCCTATCTGTCCGCTTGTCAACTGGGCATTACGCTCGCTTCGCTCGGGCTCGGCTGGATCGGCGAGCCCGCGTTCGCTACGCTTCTGCATCCGCTCTTCTCGCTGCTCGGCGTCGAGTCGGAAAAGCTCATCGAGACTATCTCGCTGTTCTTCGCGTTCACGGTCATCTCGTTTCTGCATATCGTCGTCGGCGAACTCGTGCCCAAATCATGGGCCATCCGCCGCTCGGAGCAGGTGGGCCTGTGGCTCGCCACGCCGCTCTACGGCTTCTACTGGGTGATGTACCCGTTCATCTGGGTCCTCAACACCAGCGCGAACTTCGTGCTGCGTCTCTTTGGCATGTCCGCCGAACACGGACACGACTCGCATTATTCGATGGACGAACTCAAGCTCATCCTGCGCGGCAAGCGCATGGGTGGGCCGTCTTCGTATAACGAGGACGAGTGGAACACCATCGCGCATTCGCTGGACTTCAGCCGCATGACCGTGTCGGACCTGATGCGTCCCGCACACGAACTCGTGGGCCTGCGCAACGATCTGCCGATGCGCGAGAACCTCGCGATCATCTCGCGCCATCGCTTCTCGCGCTATCCGCTCTATGCGGATGCGATGGGCGAGCGCGTCATCGGCATGATCCATCTGAAGGATCTGCTGCTCGCGGGAGAAAGCAGCAGACGCGGTTTCAACTTCTCGCTGTCGAAGGACACCGACAAGATCGACAAGCTGTCACGTCATACGCGGCCCTTGCAGTACGTCGCGCCGAATCTCTCCGCGCTCGAACTCTTCAGGCGTTTTCGCAAGGGCGCGCCGCATTTCGCGATCGTCGGGCGCAAGGGTGCGAAGCCGATCGGCTTCATCACGCTCAATAACCTGCTCGGCGCGCTGGTCGGCCAGATTCACGACGAGTTCCGTCAGGGCGACGCGGACTGGTCGCGCATGGACGACGGCACGCTGATGGGCAAGGGCAGTCTGCCGGTGGTGTCGCTCGAACGCGCGCTCGGCATCGATATCGACGAAGGCCGCGCGGAATCGGTCGGCGGCCTCGTCATCAACGCGCTCGGCGATCTTCCCACGGAAGGCCAGCGCGTGGAGTTCGACCGCTTCGATATTGTCGTGAAGAAGATGAAGGGGCCCCGCATCGTGCTGGTGCGCGTATATCCGCGCGAAGAGGCGCTCGAAGAAACCGACTGAGCACCCTGGCCGCCGATCTTCAGCGGGCCGGGCACATGAACCTCAGGGCTTCGGCACGCCTTCTTCGACGAGCAGCGCCACCGGCATGCCGGCGAGTGCATTGCGCAGGAATAGGTGCTCGCCTTCGGCCTTCGGCGCATTCGGGCTGAGCCAGTCGAACAGCGCGCGCGAATGCAGCGCCTCGGGCAGCACGATCGACGTATCGCCCCATTTCTGCGGATCCACCAGCGGCAGGTCCGCATTCGCTTCGAGCAAGGGCGCCGAGAGCCGCGTGGCGATCACGATGGCAAACGCGCTGCCCGCATGACGCGCATACGCGATCGCGTGTTTCGCGTGTTCGCCTTCCACCTTCAGCGGAATGTATTCGCCTTGCGCAAACAGCGACTCGCAATGCTTGCGCAACGCGAGCGCGCGCCGCACGACCGCGAGCTTCACGCGGCCGTCGCGCCAGTGATCAAGTTGTTCGGAAGGCGGCCCCTGTTCCTCGATTTCCGCGAGCCACGCGCGGCGCAACGCATAGTCGACCGGGCGGCGATTGTCGGGATCGACGAGACTGAAGTCCCACAGGTCCGTGCCCTGATATAGATCCGGCACGCCCGGCGACGTCAGCCGCAACAGCGTTTGCTGCAGGCTGTCGATCGCGCCAAGCGGCCCGATGCGCGTCACGAACGCCGACAGTTCATGCAGGAAGCCGTTGCGCCGCTGCGGCGCAACGATATCGAACAGGAACTCCTTGCAGGCGTTTTCATAGGCTGCGTCGGGCGCGAACCAGCTCGTGTGCAGCTTCGCTTCGCGCAGTGCCTTCTGCTGCCATTGCCACACGCGCTC
>JAQFVI010000308.1:0-7572 GCA_029439495.1 Caballeronia sp. BR6202001590007 | reverse complement strand
CCATTGCTTCAGCGTCGCCGCCCATTCGTCCGGAATCTCGCTCAATGCCGCAATGCGCGCGCGCACGTCTTCGCCGCGCTTGTGATCATGCGTCGCGGTGCAGAGCATGGCATGCGGGAAGCCCGCGAAGCGCTCTTCGTTGCCCGCATGGAAATTCTCGACCGACAGCACGAATTCGCCCGGATCGGCACCCACTTCGTTGCGCGAGATCAGCCTGCCATAGCGGTAGCAGGCGGTATCTTCGACGGCCTTCGCCGCGACTGGCGACGTCAGTTGCGAGAACAGTGTCTGCGCCGCGCGGTGTTGCGAGCCGCTCGACGGCTGCTGTCCTTGTCCTTGTCTTTGTCTTTGTCTTTGCCCCTGCGTTTGCGCCTGATGACGGTCGCCGCGATGCCTGTCGGCCGCGCGCTCGCACGGACGTTCATGGCGCTTGGCGCGTTCGCCCTGTGCGGACGATGCGTCGTCGGGAAGCTTGCCGCCGAGCCATTGCGCGACCTGATCGAGCACGACATGATCCGCGCGCGACAGCGACGCGCGTGCCGCATCGAGCGCTTGCGAGAAGTAGCGTTCGTCTTCGGCGCTGCGCACGCCGCCCATCGGATAGATGCGATACACCGGATAAAAGACGACGAGTTCCGCGACCGCGCGGCGAATCAACGTGAAGGTGAAATCGCGCGTGCTCTGCGTATCGCGCGCGAGCCGATGCAGCGCGCGCGTCACGCGATCGAGTTCCGCTGAAAGATTCTCGGCGAGGATCTTGCGGCGTGCGACGAGGGCTTCGTCGGCGAAGCTCGCGCTGCGGCCGGTGAGGTCGGCCCATAGTTGCGCGAGCGGCTCCGCGCCGGCGGGATCGTGCAGTAGCGCGCCGACATCGTTCATGAAGTCGTAGCCGGTCGTGCCGTCGACCTGCCAGTCGCGGCGCAGCGGCTCGCCGCGCGCAAGTATCTTTTCGACGACGAAGTACGTATGGCCGTTGCCGTGACGCAGCGCCTCGGGACGCTGCACCGACAGCTCTTCGAGACGGCCGCGCAGCCGCTGGCAATATTCGCGCGGCTCGGCGAGACCGTCGACGTGATCGACACGAACGCCGTCGATCAGTCCTTCGGTGAAGAGCCGGAAGATCAATGCATGCGAGGCCTCGAACACTTCGGGCCGTTCGACGCGCACGCCGCCGAGCGTGCTCACGTCGAAGAAGCGCCGCCAGTTCACTTCGTCGGCGGCGGTGCGCCACCATGCGAGGCGGTAGTGCTGGCGTTCCAGCAGCCGATGCAGCCGGTCGCGGCTCGCGGACGTGTCGGCGGCATGCGCCGCGAGGATTGCCGCGACGGCGGCCTGGCCGCCGTCGGTCTTCGCGATGGTCGCGAGCGCGGCGCGCGCCTCGGCGGCGCGCGGCTGGTCGGCCGGTTGCATCGTGAGGCCCGCGAAACGTTGCGCGAGTTCGGGCACTTCCTGCATCACGGATGGGTAATCGACCGGACAAACGGGGAACACGTTCGAGTAGTACTCGATGACGAAGCGGCCTTCGTCCGCACGGTACGCGAGCTTGATGTTGCCGGCCTGCAATTCGTCGCCGTAGGGTCCGCCGAGAAAGGGCGCGAGCACCTTGCCGCGCAGCGCGGGATCGGGCGAGTGCCAGTCGACGTCGAAGAAGCGCGCATGCTGCGCATGACGTCCCCATTCGAGGATGTCCTGCCACCACGCGTTCTCGCTGCCGCCCACGTCCATGTGATTCGGGACGATATCGACGATCAGCCCCATGTCGTGCGCGCGCAATTTTTCGACGAGGCGCCGCAACGCCTCCTCGCCACCGAGTTCGAAATTCACGCGCGTGTAATCGACGACGTCATAGCCGTGCGTGGAACCGGACGTCGCCGTGGTGATCGGCGACGCATAGGCATGGCTTACGCCGAGGGCGGCGAAGTAGTCCACTTGCGCGGCGGCGGCGTCGAGGGTGAAGCCTTTGTGGAGCTGGAGCCTGAGCGTGGAGCGCGGTACGGTCATGGTCAGTCGGCTCGTTTCGAAGAGTCTTGGTCGTTGGATGGCACCGACCGCTTGCGCGCCGTATCGACGGCGAGCAGGCGATCACAAAAGGCGTCGTCGAGAAAAAGCTCGTCGACGGGCTTCACGAGGCGTCGCCGCCAGTTCGGGGGCTCGTCGATCGAGCCGGGCAAATTCGGCTGATCGACGAGCGCAAGCAAATCTTCCAGCGGATACGTGACGAGCGGTGCGGGCGTCGCGGCGACGAAGGCAAGTGCCTCGTCGACGGGCGCGTCGTCGACGTCGGGCGCTTCCACGTCGGCGGGCGCGATCTGCGCGTCCTGGAACGCACGCCACAAGTGCGCGCGATCCTCTCCACGTTCCTCGAGCGCGGCTTCGACGGCATCGAGGCCATCGGCGCGCGCCATCGGCTGCCCGATCTTCGAACGCCACACGATGTCCTCGCCGCGCCACCAGCCGGTGACGGTCGGCAGATCGTGCGTGGTCGTTGTCGCGGTCACGCCGCTGTCCCACTCGCGCGGCGGCTTGAATCCGTCGCCTTGTTCCGCGCGTTCGAACCACAGCACCCGAATGCCTAGCAAGCCGTGCTCCTGCAAGCGTTCCGTGAAGCCCGGCGGCACGGTGCCGAGGTCTTCGCCGACGACGATCGCACGATGCCGCCAGCTTTCCAGCGCAATCAGACGCAGCAGGTCTTCGAGCGGATAGCGCAGATACGCGCCGTCCTTCGCGCTTTCGCCTTCGGGCACGAGCCACAGCCGGCGCAGGCCGAGAATGTGATCGATGCGGATGCCGCCCGCATTCGCGAACGCGCATCGCAACATGTCGATGAACGCGGAAAAGCCCTGCGTGCGCATCGCGCGCGGCGAGAAAGTCGTGAGTCCCCACGACTGCCCGGCCTGATTGAACAGATCGGGCGGCGCGCCGATGGACACGTCCGTCAGCATCTCGTCGCGATACGACCATGCATGACTGCCCGCGCTGTCGCAGCCGACCGCGAGATCGGCGACGAGACCGATCGCCATGCCGGCATCGCGCGCGGCGTGCTGTGCATGCGAGAGGCCCTTCGCCGCGAGCCATTGCGTGAAGAGATGGAAGTCGACTTCGTCGCGATGCGCGTCGGCGAATGTGGCGACCGCCTCGCTGCGCGGATCGCGCAAGTCTTCCGGCCAGTTGCGCCAGTGCCCTTCGCCTTGCGTTTCGAGCTGCTGCGCCTGCAATGCTTCGAAGCGCGCATGATCTTCGAGCGCGCGGCCACCGGTTTCGACAAACGCGGAAAAGTCCTTGTAGAAAGGCGTGTCGCGATCGTTTCTGAACGACGCGAAGAGCGCACGCAAGACCGCGAGCCGCGCCTTCGCAGCGCGCGGCCAGTCGACCAGTTGCAGTGCTTCGAGCGCTTCGAGTTCGTCCGCGACACCGGCCTGCTCGATCGCGGCGCGCGCGGCGGGCGCGCCCAGCACCGCGGCCGGATCGACGTGGTTGACATTGAGGAAGAGCCGCGACGACGGCGAGTACGGGCTGAACTTGTTCGGCTCGGCGCTGAACATCGCGTGCATCGGGCTGATCGCGAGCGCATGACCGCCACGCTTTGCGGACTGCGTCGCGAGCGCGGCCAGCGCCGTGAAGTCGCCGATGCCGCCGTCGCCCGTGCGTCGCAGGCCATAGACTTGCGCGGCGACGCCCCAAAGCGGTGGCGCATCGGCGTCGCCGCCGTTCAGCGTGCGCCACGCATCGTCGATGGTGTAGCAGCGCGACGGCGCGACCGCAAGCGTCGTGCGATGGTCGTTGATGACGAGCGTGTGATAGCCCGGCTCGGAGATCGGCGACAGCAGCGGGGCTTCGCCTTTCGGGGACGTGAGGCGTCCGTCGATGACTTCGCCGTTTTCCATCTCGATGCGATACCGCACGCCCGACTTCGCCGCCGACACCGGCAGCGCGATCGCGCGATCGACTTCCGCCGTAATCAGAGGCGGCAGCTTTTTGCCGGTCAGTTCGGCATCGAGCGCGGCCATGCTCTGCTTGAGTTGCGCGGCGTTGCCGCATGGCAGGCCGAGCTTGTCGAGCAGGATGCGCAGCGTCGCTTCGGGCACGCGCTGCATCTCTTTGTGCGCGTCCTGCCATTCGACCTCGAAGCCCGCGCGTTGCGCGAGCATTTCGATCGGCGTCATGTCCGCCGGTGTGCGGGTCTCGCCCGTCTTGCCGGCGGCGCTCACGAGCGGCTTCCTTGCGCGCGGTGCGCTTCGTTGGCCTTCAGGTTCACATCGCCGGTGAGCCAGGCGAGGCACGTATGGCCGCCGAGTTCGCCGGTGCGATCCTGCGCACGCGCGGGCGTTTCGAAGATGACCTTGGCGGGCGGCGACGCGAGCGCGACGGGCTTGTCGTCGAGATTGAGCGCGATGGTGAGCGTTTCGCCGTCGCCGAGTTTCCAGCGCGCAAGCACGGCCTTCTCGCCGATGACTTCCGCGCCCAGCGACTTCGCGCCCTTCAGATGCGGCGCAATAAGCTTCGCGCGAACCGCCAGCNTTTCATCGGTGAAAGCGGAGAACTTCGCGAATTCGCGGCGGCGNAGAGCAGCGGTATTTGCGGCGAGAGCAGCAGCAGGCCGGTCGCGGCATACAGTGCTTCGTCGTTCGTGAGCGAGCGCAGGCGCTCGCCCATCGCGCGATTGCCGACCTGATCGTGGTTCTGCAGGAACATCACGAAGCGCGTCGGCGGCAGATGCCCGCTCTTTTCGCCACGCGGCTCACCGTCGTGAATCGGCGACGGATCACCTTGATACGCGAAACCTTCCGCGAGAATGCGCGCGAGCTTCTCGATCGGCTTGTCGCTATACGCGCCGTAGTAGCTTTCGCTCTCGCCGGTGAGCAGCACATGCAGCGTGTTGTGCGCGTCGTCGTTCCATTGCGCGTCGAAATGCGTTTCGAGCAAATTCGCCGTATTGCGCTCGTTTTCCAGCACCAGATGAACGTGACGCCCGGTTTCCACCGAGCTGCGAATGCGATCCGCGAGTTCGCGCAGCCAGGGATCGTCGTCGATCGCGTGCACCGCATCCAGACGCAGACCGTCGAAGCGATATTCGTTGAGCCAGTAGAGCGCGTTGTCGAAGAACAGATCGCGCACTTGCGGCCGTTCGAAATTGATCGCCGGTCCCCACGGCGTATTCACGCCTTCGCGGAAGAACGGCTTCGCATAGGTGCTGAGGAAATTACCGTCGGGACCGAAGTGGTTGTAGACCACGTCGAGGAACACCATCAGACCGAGGTCGTGCGCGGTGTCGATCAGTTGCTTCAGTTCGTCGGGACGGCCATATGACGAGTCAGGCGCATAAGGCAGCACGCCGTCGTAGCCCCAGTTGCGCGTGCCGGAGAAATCGTTGAGCGGCATCAGTTCGATGGCCGTCACGCCGAGTTCCGCGAGTTCCGGCAGACGCGCGGTGACGCCCGCGTAGCTGCCCATCGCGCCGACGTGCAGTTCGTAAAGCACGGTTTCTTCCCACGGACGTCCGTGCCAGTCGGTGTTCGTCCAGCGATAGGCGCGCGGGTCGATCACTTCGCTGGGACCGTGCACGTCCTGCGGCTGAAAACGCGATGCCGGATCGGGCACCGCGAGATCTTCGTCGAGCCGATAACGATAGAGCGTGCCCGCACCGCCGTCAGCTTCGGCTTCGAACCAGCCGTCGCCGGCCGGCTGCATATCGACGAGTTCGGGCGGCGTATCTTTCGCGCGCTGAATCTCGACCTGCACGCGATCGCGCGACGGCGCCCAGAAACGAAAGCGCGTGCGCGGATTGTCGTGCGCGGCGCCGGTCAAATGCGCGCCGAAGGGAAGGCAGTACGCATGTTGGTGCTTGTGCGGATCGATCGGAAGTTCGGACATGATGATGTGAGTGCCTGATGTGCCGCCCGCCAGGAAGAGCGGGCAGCGGATTTTAGCGAGCTTGATGCGGTTCGTGTGCGGGTGCTTCTCTCGTGCTTCGGTCGTACTTCTCTCGTATGCGTGCCTCGTCAGGTCGGATCGATTTCGCTCGGGCGGTTCGGGACCATCGTTCTCGGATCGGGCGGCAGGGCAGTCAGAAGACGTGCTCCACTATGCGCGCCGGCCATCCAGACCGCTTGCTAGTCCGCATCGCCGGTCGGCTGCGCGAGCAGCACGGCGATACTGTGCGCCGCCAGTTCGATTTCGCCGCCGATGAGCGGTCGTTCGATCACCTCCGGTTCAGCGCTATTCAACAGCACGTTCCATTCCAAGTGAGGCGCGAGCGGCGAGAAAGTGAGACTGTCGGCCGATGCGTTGAACATGAGCAGGATCACATCGATCGTGCCGTCCTTGCCCGGTCCGGCTCGGCGAAGCGTGAGCGCGCGGCCTTCGGGGTCCTGCCATGCCTCGATGGCGAGCGCGTTGCCGCGTTCGTCGAACCAGCCGACATCGTAGAGGCCGGGCAGCACTTCGCAATCGCCGTACAGGAAGCGCGTTTCGCGCAGCCCCGGGTAGTTTTTGCGCAGCGCGATGACGCGCGATACGAAGTCCGTCATCGTGGTGCCCTGCGGCGATTGCGCGGCGTTCCAGTCGATCCACGAAATCTCGTTGTCCTGGCAATAGGCGTTGTTATTGCCGCGTTGCGTGCGTCCGAATTCGTCGCCGCCGAGCATCATCGGCGTGCCGAGCGAGAGCATCGTCGTTGCGATCATCGAGCGCGCGAGCCGTGCGCGCAGATCGATGATGGCGGGATCGTCGGATGGACCTTCGACGTCCCAGTTCGCGCTGCAATTCTCGTTGTGACCGTCGTTGTTGCCTTCCTGATTCGCTTCGTTGTGCTTGTGCGAATAGGCGGTGACGTCGGCGAGCGTGAAGCCGTCATGCGAGGCGACGAAGTTGACCGATGCCCATGGTTTTCTGAACCGGCGGTTGAACAGTTCGGCCGAGCCGGTGAGACGCGCGGCGAGATCGGGACGCATGCCGGCATCGCCGCGCCAGAAGCGCCGCACGCCGTCGCGATACTTGTCGTTCCATTCCGCGAAGCCGGGCGGATGATTGCCGACCTGATAACCGTCCGGCCCGATATCCCAAGGTTCGGAGATGAGCTTGCGCGTCGACAGCACGGGGTCTTGCCGGATGGCGTCGAAGAAACCCGAGCCGGGATCGAAGCCGTGTCCTTCGCGGCCGAGCGTGACGCCGAGGTCGAAACGAAAGCCGTCGATATTGAACGCGGTGCACCAGTAGCGCAGCGAGTCCATGACCATTTGCAGCACGCGCGGATGCGACAGGTTGACCGTGTTGCCGCAACCGGTTTCATTGATGTAGTGCCGTTCGTCGCTGGGAATCAGGCGGTAATAGCTGGCGTTGTCGAGTCCGCGCCAGGACACGGTCGGCCCGAGTTCGTTGCCTTCGCAGGTGTGGTTATAGACCACGTCGAGAATGACTTCGATGCCGGCTGCATGCAGTTGCCGCACGGCGATGCGCATTTCGTTGAGCCGGTGTGTCGACAGATACGACGGTTCGGGCGCGAAGAACGCGGCGGTGTTGTAGCCCCAGTAGTTTTTCAGTCCGCGTTCGACGAGGAAGCGATCGTTGAGAAAC
>JAQFVI010000307.1 GCA_029439495.1 Caballeronia sp. BR6202001590007 | reverse complement strand
TCTCGCGCGTTTTTGAAGGTTTTTCTAGCACTTATAGGGTAAATCCCGTGCTGGCGGGGCTCAGGCGCTCGGGCGGAACATCTGGAACATCTCGCCGATCTCGGCGTAGTCAGCGCGATAGCCGCACGCATGATCGGACGCGCGGCGGCGGTATCGAAGAGGCCGTCTTTTAAATACTCACTGCGGATATGCACGCCGACCACCTGGCCGGGCGCGAGCCAGTTGTCCATGTCTTCGCCGTCGAGGTTTTTCAGACGGACGATCTGCAGCAGCTTGCATTCGAGCGCCGCCGGCGATTCTTCGACGTGCGGCACCGCTACCTGGCGGCCCGGCGAGTTCGAACTCATCGACGCCGTGCGCGACCGGCGCCGACGTGCGGTTAATTTGCTCCGCGAGCGGCCGCGTCGACATGTTCCAGACGAATTCGCGCGTCGCCTCGATGTTGGCGATGCTGTCCTTGCGCCCTTCGCTCGAAAAACCGATCACATACGGAAAGGACGCGAACGCGCCGAAAAAGCTGTACGGAACCAGATTGACGCGGCCTTCGGCATCCAGACTCGAGATCCAACTGATGACGCGTGGCGCGACAATCGCTTTGAACGAGTCGTGCTTGAGGACGGTGGCTTGCGCCAGGTTGTAGAAATGGACGTCGCTCATGGGCGTCAGAGGCGTGCAGTTGGGGGAAGCCAGCATACCGTGCCGTCTGAAAATCGGCCGGAATGGCGAGGCGCGCAGAAAGCGGCCGTAGGAAGAATAAGGCGGGATAAATCTAGAAAATCTACATCAGGTAAGACTAGGTCAAGCTCAGGCAAAGCAACTGGCGGGCGGGGTATGCGGCGCGCCGTAGAAACATTAATGTTGTGTGATTCCCGCGCCGCCTTTAGCTGCGCATTGCAGACGGATACCGAATGCAGTGCCGCGCGCCTTGCGCTGACGTTGCGATTCCTTGAAACGGGCCTGGTACGAGTAATCGCTGTCCATCGGGAAATGCGGCGATTCGAAGAACGAAGCGAGTTTCTGCAGGAGGACGAAGAGGTAGCTCATGTCTGACTCTGGTATGTCTGACTCTGGTGGTTGATTGAGGGTTTCCCCTAGAAACGAATTATAGGGTTGACCCTGATCGAACACCAGTGTAATGCAACATTTCTCGTCAAGAATTTTAGTAGTTTTTCTACATTATTATCGAGGATGCGCACTGCGAAAACGGGGACGGGACGCGGACGCCCGTGTCGCAGGCATCATCGAAAACGGGAAGAATAGGTGCCTTGCACGAGGGCGAGGCGATCTGTCGCAGGAATGTGACAGCGCTGTCAGCGCCGCGCGATGCTACGGCCCGGCGGCATGAACGCCGTCGAACGCGTCGGCGCGCGCGTCGTAGCGGCCGGGCATCGGCACGTTCGCGGAATCGGTGTCGAACAGCGAGGCGAGCGTCGCCTGCTGATCGAGCATCAACTGCCCGATGCGATCCTGCTACAAGCGCGTGTCGTCGCGCATACGCATCAAGAGCGTCGTTTGCGCGATGCCCGTCGCGACCGTCACCAGCATCGCGCAGACGATAAGCGCGAGCATGGTTTTCATGCGGCGCGCGTGCGCCGCCGATGACGTGCGCTGTTCGTTCAGCACGGCGCACAGCGCATCGACCGTATCGGCAAACGCAGTCGCGCGAGCGCGATTGAGTTCCGGCACGGCATCCGCGTGGCGGCGGTGCAGGTGCGTTTCGCCGTGACGATCCTGATCAATCAAGGTAGCGGCCAGCGACGCAAGCAAGCGGTCGTGACCGTTTTCCGGCGGCGCGGCATTCGCCTCAAGCGCATCGGGTACGGCAGACGACGGCGTCGGCGCGGGAATCGGGGCATCATCGTGCGACAGCAAGGACGTCTGCACCGGCGCCACCGGCGATGCATCCGCGAGCGGCACGCGTTTCGCGCCCGGCGTCGCCTGCCGCGACTGCACGGCGGCCAGAAAGACCTCCGGCAATTCGAAGCCCTCGAAAGTGCCCTGCCGGATATTGGTATTCATCGCCTGTTGATTGGCGCACTCGGCATCCTCGGCGAAGAGATCGAGCGTCTCACCGCTGCGATAGGGTTCGCTCAGTTGCGCGAAGCGTTGCGCCGATCACGCGGCGTGGGCAAGTTTCTCTCAGTGTCGGCGCTGGGGCCGGAAGCAGACGAACGCGCGGTGTCCTTGCGACGAGCGTTCGCGTCATTCCGTTCGCGTCATTCTTTACTACGGAATCTGGCATAAGGTCGAAAGGCAGCGGCCAGGACGGCGGGCGCGGCGCATCCGCGGTCCGGCGATGGTTTTCGAGAGGCGGCATTGTCGCATGCCCGCGCGGGCTTTCCGATGTCGTCGCGCGCCGCAAGCGTTCGCAGATCGCGCGATATTCCATCGCCGAGGCCCGCGACAGTTCGACCCGCACTTCGTCGAGTTCGGGGAATCGTCGCTTTGCTGGACGATGAACTGCTTGACGCGCGCTGCCCGGGCCGAGTGCCTCGTGCAGCGCGTGAAAACTCAGCGAGCCGCGATCCACCAGCATGGTCAACGCGCACCGCTGCTTCACGTTGATGAAACGCCGTTCCAGCGGCTTGATGCCCGCCAGAATGATGAGGATGATCACCGTCGCGGCGATTGAGGCCGTATAGAGCCCGCCGCCCACCGCGAGCCCGATGGCCGGACCGATCACACAGGCTTGCCGGTGGTTAGCCCGCACGATCTCGCCGCGCAGCAGAATCGATCCCGCGCCGAGAAAGCCGATGCCCGACACGACCTGCGGCGCCGCGATCCGCGACGGATCCAGCACGACATGGTCGTTGTTGATGACATCCGTGAAACCGAACGCCGACACGATCATGATCAGCGCCGACCCGACGCATACGAGCATGTGCGTGCGCAGGCCGGCCGCCCACGACGATCGCTCGCCCTCGAAGCTGATCACGCTGCCGAGCGCGGCAGCCATCACGAGGCGGGAAACGAGTTCGACGTTGCTCAGCATGCTGTTCACCTCCTGTCGTTTCTGGCTCGGCCTGTTGTAGGAAAACGCGCCGTCGGCCGAGCGGGGTTTGCTATGCTGCTGGCCTGAGCGGCGCTTTCCTTGCGCCATCGAGCCACTTTGTAGAAGAACCTCTCATGCAGCAAGCGCAATCGAACGGCACATCGTTCAACGAACCGATGCAGCCCATCCACGCGGACACGTCCGCCGCCCTTCGCGAGCACTACGCGAACACCGTGCTGCCGATCTGGCGCGGCGCGGGCTTCGATGCCGCGCTGAAACTGCCGTTCGAAGCGGTTGCGCCGGAACGTCATGCGCCGCTGCCGCCTAAGCGCTATCGCGCGATGGCTTGCGCGCGGCAACTGTTCGTTTTTTCGGATGCCGGCGACCTCGCGCATGCCACGATCCTGTTCGAATCGTTGCGGCACTATTTTCAGGACACGCGAAACGGCGGATGGTTCTACAGCGTCGATGCAAACGGCGCGCCGCTGGAACGTCAGAAAGACTTGTACACGCACGCATTCGTCGTCTTCGCGTGTGCGCATTATGCGAAGCGAAGCGGTAACGCCGATGCGTTCGCGCTGCTTGACGAGACGTCGCAACTAATCGACACGCGCTTTTCGGACAACGGCAGCGCGCTCCTGAAAGCCGCTTTCTCGGAAGATTTCGCCGCGCAGCTCGAAGGTCCGCTGCAAAACCCGCTGATGCATCTCGCCGAAGCCTGGCTCGCGGCCCGCGACGCCACCGGCGATACGCGCTTCGATGCGCGGCTGGAAGCGCTGGCGCGCGCGGTCGCGGAGACGTTCGTGCACGAACCGAGCGGCTGCATCGCCGAATTGCCGATGGGCGCGGCGGGCAACCGGCTCGAGCCGGGGCATCAGTTCGAATGGTATTTTCTGGCGCTCGGCAGCAGACATTCCGCCTTCGTGTCAGCGGGCCTCGATACGCGGCTCGCGCGCGCGTTCGATTTCGCACAGGCGCACGGCGTCGATGCGCACACGGGCGACGTGGTCGCGGCGCTCGACGAAACCGGCCGCGTGATCGACGCGACACAGCGCATCTGGGCGCAGACGGAATATCTACGAGCCCTGGCGACGCACGGCGATGCCGGCGACGTCATCGACGCGCAGATCGCACGCTTCAGCCCGCGCTTTCTGCATGCGAACGGCTGGGTCGAATGCTGCGCAGGCGACGGCGCGATCTCACGCGCCGACATGCCGTCGACGACGCCGTATCACCTCGCCACGGCTTACGCCGCGCTGCCAATCTGAAACACCGACACCGCGGCCTTCAATTGCCGCGTCTTGCTCGTGCAGTGACGTCGCAGCGGCAGCGGCCTGCTCGACCAGCGCGGCGTTCTGCTGCGTCATCTCGTCCATTTGCGTGACGGCCTGATTCACCTGCTCGATGCCGACGCTCTGTTCGAGCGACGACGCGCTGATCTCGGCCATCATCTGCGTGACGCGCGAAATCGATGACGACACTTCGCACATCGCTTCGCCGGCGCGCTCGACGAGCGCCGAGCCGTCGTTGACCTGCGCAACAGATTCGATTCGCAGATCAGCGCCTTGATTTCCTTCGCCGATTGCGCCGAACGCTGCGCGAGACCGCGAACTTCGCCCGCGACCACCGCAAAGCCGCGCCCTTGCTCGCCTGCGCGTGCGGCTTCAACGGCCGCGCTCAGCGCGAGGATATTGGTCTGGAACGCGATGCCGTCGATCACCGAGATAATTTCCGCGATCTTGTCCAAACTCTGCGCAATGCTGCGCATCTTCTCGACGACGTCGTCGACGACGACCGAGCCGCGCGACGCCCGCCAGCGCGTTCACTTCACGCGCATGTTCGGCATTTTGGCGGACCGTCGCCGTCAGTTCTTCCATGCTCGAGACGGTTTCTTCGAGCGAAGCCGCCTGATTTTCCGTGCGCGCCGACAAATCGGCATTGCCGCTCGCGATTTCGTCCGCACCGTAATTGATCGAATCCGAAGTTTCGCGCACGGTCTTCACGGTGGCGGCGACGCTCGACTGCATCGCGGCGAGTCCGGCGAACAGGCGGCCGATCTCGTTCGTACCACGCGGCGCGATGCGTTCGTCCAGACGCCCTTGCGCGATGCGTTCGAAATGACGCCCGGCTTCTTCGAGCGACTGAATCACGCCGCGCGACAGCGACAGATGCACGAGCACGACGCCCGCGATCAGCGCGACACCGATCGTGATGCCTACCGCGTGGAACCATGCGTAGCGCGTGTCAATCGACGCCAGATAGGCGCGGCCGGCTTCATCGCCGAACGCGACGAAATGGCGTTGCTCTTCGAGATAGCGATCCTGAAACCCTTGCGTCGGCTGATCGAGGAACGCCTGGATATTGCCGGCGTCGAGATACTGCACGAGTTCGCCGAGCGCCTTGGCATATTCCGCGTAGCGGGCCTGCAAGGCCGTCGCGCGCGTGCTGGACGATCTCGGTCGGCTCGGAGCCGCCGCGCACCATGCGCGTGCCCGCGCGGGAAAGGTTGATACGCGCATCCATCAAATGCTGCGTGGTCTCGTTGACCGCGTTGACCTGCTTGAGCGCGATGTCAGACAGGCTGCCGACATCGTCGTGCGTGCGCGAGAGCGACCAGAAGCCCAGACCTTCCGTCACCAGTTGAAAGACACAGAACACCACCAGAACCGCGAGCAAACCCGTCGAAACTTTGACCTTTCCGAACATCTTGAACGTGCGCCTTCTGAGATTGAAGCCGCCCAGCGGGAGCGCCAGCGGCGATAGTGCGGGTTTACGGCAGGTCCGATTTTTTCTTGAATCGTTTGCGCAGCGGCGTGTCTACGCGGAAGCGGCCTCGAAACGCACCATTGCACAAAATATGCAGATGCTTCTTGCAGTCGTTGTGATCGCTTCCTATTGTCTTTGCAGGATGGCACAGAACCCACCCAAGGAGTGTCCGAATGGCCGAAATCGTCGATATCGCGCGCGGTGCGCTTAATGCGCAACCGTTCAGCGCCTTGCTCGGAACCAAACTGATGCAGGTCGATTCAGCGAGTCTCACGCTGTGTCTGCCGATCAGGGACGAGCTGAGGCAGCAACACGGCTTCGTGCACGGCGGCGTGGTCAGTTATCTGGTGGACAACGCGCTCACGTTCGCCGGCGCGCTGCGTCTCGGTCCCAAGGTCGTGACGGGCGAATACAAGATCAACTACTTGCGGCCCGCCGTCACCGGCACGCTGATTGCACGGGCGCGCGTCGTGCACTCGGGCATCACGCAGGCGACCTGTCAGTGCGATGTCTTCGTCACCGATGGCGGCACCGAACGGCTCGTCGCGGTCGCGCAGGGCACGATCACGCGCATCGGCGAAGGCGTGTCTGCCGAAGCGGTTTTCCACGCCTGATGCGTTGCTCTTGCTTAAGCCTTTTCCACCCGTCGTCCTGAAAAACAAAAAACCTCGCCATTCGGCGAGGTTTTTTGCTTCTTGCAGCCACGGCCGTCTCGCGCGTTATTTCGCCGCGACGGTTTTCTGTGTCTGCTCGCCCAGGCCCTGAATGCCGAGACGCATCGTCTGGCCGACCCTCAGATACACGGCGTTCGGCTTCACGCCCATGCCGACGCCCGGCGGCGTGCGGTCGAGATCACATCGCCCGGCTGCAAGCTCATCACCTTCGACAGATACACAACAAGTTGCGCGACGTTGAAGACCATCGTCTTCGTATTGCCGTTCTGATAGTGCTTGCCATCGACTTCGAGTCACAGATCGAGCTTTTGCGGATCGGCGACTTCGTCCTTCGTGACGAGCCACGGACCGATCGGGCCGAAGGTGTCGAAACCCTTGCCTCTGTCCCATTGCGTGCCCGTGTTCGAGCTGCCATTCGCGTTCGGAAACGTCGTTGATGACGCAATAGCCCGCGACGTAATCGAGCGCGTTCGCTTCGTCGACGTATTTCGCTTCCTTGCCGATAACCACGCAGAGTTCGATTTCCCAGTCGGTCTTCACCAAGTTGCGTGGAATTTCGACGTCATCGTTCGGGCCGTTCACCGCGCTCGTCCACTTGTTGAAGATAACCGGTTCGGTCGGCACAGGTAGATTCGACTCGGCGGCGTGATCCGCATAGTTCAGGCCAATGCATACGAACTTGCCGATCCGCCCGACGCACGGACCGATGCGCGGATTGCCATCGACGACCGGCAAGCTCGCGACATCGGTCGCGCACAGCTTGGCCAGGCCCGCGTCGGTCAGCGTCTCGCCCGCGATGTCGTCGACGATCTTCGACAGATCGCGAATCTTGCCGTCGGCGTCGAGCAGACCCGGTTTTTCCTGACCCTTGGGGCCGTAACGAAGCAGCTTCATCTGGTTTGATCCTCTTTCGTGGTTCGTGAGTGGAGTAGCGACGCAGCTAGAGTTGGACCAGCCGCCGTCGATGATATGAACCTGTCCCGTCGTGAACGACGATTCGTTCGAGCCGAAATACAGCGCGAGCGCGGCGATTTCCTCCGTGCGGCCGACGCGTCCCATCGGCTGACGCGCGACGAACGCGGTCGCGCCCTGCGCCTTCGCCTGCTCCGCGATGCGCTCCTTCAGCGACGGCGATTCCACCGTGCCCAGGCAAATCGCGTTGCAGCGGATGCCGCGCGTGACGAAATTGGCGGCGACGACCTTCGTCAGCCCGATCACCGCCGCTTTCGACGCGCCGTAGACGAAGCGGTTCGACACGCCCTTCACGCTCGATGCCGCCGATGACATGTTGACGATCGAGCCGCCGCCCTTGTCGAGCATCTTCGGCAGAAACGCGCGAATCATGCGGTACATTGCCTTCGCATTCAGATCGAATGCGAAATCCCAGTCTTCCTCGCTGACTTCGAGGATCGAACCGGCATGCACAAAGCCCGCGCAGCTGAAGAGCACGTCGATCGCGCCGATTTCATCCGCGAGCGCGTTGATCGACTGCGTGTCGCGCACGTAGAGCTTGCGCACTTCGAACGGCTTGCCTTCGAGCGATTCGATGCGAATATCCGTCGCGAACAGTTCGGCCGTCGCGAGCCCGATGCCTTGTCCCGCAGCCGCGATCAATGCCGTCTTGCCTGCCAATCTTTGTGCCATCTACAACTCCAGTCGAAATAGTGTTTGAACCTTGCTTTCGTGCTTGCGTGCGAATCACAGGCGATAGAACGCTCGCGTGTTGCCGCCGAAAATCGCGTCCTGATGTGCCGGGCCGAGGTGGGACGTCAGGTGCCGCGCCATCGTGTGCCAGTCGGCATAACTGCCGTTGAGATCGAGTACCGGCCAGTCGCTGCCCCACATCAGCCGATGCGGTCCGAAGTGTTCGACGAGATGCGCGACATACGGCTCGAGCGTGTCGGCATACCAGCCCGGCTGCGCTTCCGTCGCCAGACCGGACAACTTGCAATGAAGAAGCTGCGGCAGTTTCGCCAATTGCGCGATGCCGTCGGCCCATGCTTGCCATGCGCGTTCGATGCCGTCGCGAATCGGCGGCTTCGCACCATGATCGATGACGATGCGCAGCTTCGGATAACGCTCCGCGAATTTGATCAGCGAGGGAATGTGACGCCCGAAGATCAGCGCGTCGAAGGCCAGATCCAGGTCGATCAGACACGCAATCGCATCTTCACGCGGCGCGTGCTCGATCCATGTGTCGTCGGGGATGTCCTGCAGCATCGGGCGCACGCCCTTGAACTTGGGCTCGTGCACGAATTCGTCGATGATCTCGACCGCATCGGGCGAATCGAGCGGCACCCAGCCGACCACGCCCGCGATCGAGTCCTCGCTGCGTGCGAGTTGGAGCAGATAGCGCGTCTCCTCGATCGTCGGCGCGGCCTGCACGAGCACCGTGCGATGCACATCGGCCGCGCTGCGTTGCGCAATGAAGATCGTCAAGGCCGAAGACGCGATACAAGAGCTTCAGTTTGGGCGTGAGCCAGCCGCAATCGCCGCGCGATGGATCCCAGTAGTACTGATGCGCATCGATGGTCATCGAGCGGCTCATTGCGGCACCGGCGCGTCGGGATGCAGCAAGCCTTCGTTGCGCAACACGTCCCACATCGTAGAGGGAATCGACACAGCAAACGAGGCCGCGTTGGCGCGTACTTTGTCGGGCGTGCGTGCGCCCATCAGCACCGTGGCCACGACTTTATGCGCATAAGGAAACTGGATGGCCGCCGCCGACAGCGCGCCGCCGAAGTCGCGGCAGACGCGTTCGAGTCGGCCGACACACGCGACGATGTCTTCCGGCGCATCGCCGTAGTTGAACTTGAGATCGCCGTGCGCTTTATCGCCAAGACCGCGCGCGAGGATGCCCGAGTTAAATGCACCGCCGAGCAGAATGCTGACGCCACGCTTTTCACATTCGGGTAGCAGATCATCCAACGTATTTTGTTTGAGCAGCGTGTAGCGTCCTGCGAGCAACGCGCAGTCGATGTCGAATTCGGACATCATCTCGCGCACGGCCGCACCTTCGTTGACACCGAGTCCGACGGCCTTCACGCCGCGCGACTGCTTCAATTTTTCGAGCGCGCGAAAGCCGCCTTCGTCGGTCAGTTGCCTCCAGTAATGCGCGTTCTTGTCGCCATGCGTGACGCGGCCGATGTCATGAATCAACACGATATCGATGTCGATCATGCCGAGGCGCATCTGGCTATCTTCGAACGAGCGGATGATGCCGTCGAACGTGTAGTCGTAGATCGCCTGAAACGGCAGCGGTGCTGCCCAGCCTTCACTGCCGTCGTCGGCAACGGTGCGCGGCACGAAGCGGCGACCGACCTTGGTAGACAGCACGTACTCGTCGCGCGGGTGCGGGTAGCGGCGCAAGGCATCGCCCAAACGATGTTCGGCCTTGGTGTGGCCGTAGTGCGGCGCGGTGTCGAAGAAGCGCAGACCCGCTTGCCACGAAACATCGACGGTCGCGCGGGCATCGTCTTCGGTGAGTTCGTGATAGAGGCCGCCGAGCGGCGCCGTCCCGAGCGACAAGGCCGTGACATCCAGCGAAGTCCGTCCCACCTTGCGCCTTGGCAGGATCGTCTGCGGATCGGTTTGCTGATCTTCGGTCATGTGCAACCTTCAGTCGATTATTTTATTTGAACGCTGGCCGCCGTGCGAGACGAAACAGTAACGCGTCATGCGATAGCGGGCAAACGCGTCGGCATCTTCGCGCAATGTGAATATCGGGTGAAACGAGACTCGGCGACGGACGAATGCACGTATAAGTTCATCTATGAATGAAATGAATGAATTATTCATATTTGTACAAAGTCGCGGCAGTCGGTGATTCCCTAATTCATCGACTCGCGCTCTTTCGAACAACAACAACCCTACGCGCATGGAGGCTGAAGACAACGAAGGCGAACGCTACCGCGCTACCGCGCTCGACAAGGGACTCGACATTCTCGAATTGCTCGCCGAACAAAAAGCGGGACTGACGCGGGCGGAGATCACAAAAAGCCTTGGCCGCAACGCCAGCGAAATGTATCGGATGCTAGAGCGGCTCGTTGCGCGGCAATACGTCGTTCGTTCGCCCGAAGGCGACCGTATTCGCTGAGCCTGAAGTTGTATGCGCTCGCGCACCGCCATCCGCCGATGAACCGGCTGATCGCGGAAACACTACCTGTCATGCAGCACTTCGCCGAAGCCGCCGAGCAGTCCGTGCATCTTTCCGTCTACGATCGCGCAATCTGCTGGTGATCGCGCAAGTCGATGGACCCGGCCCGCGGGGCATTTCTATACGGCTCGGTTCGCACGTCGGTCTGATCGATACCGGTTCTGGCCGCGTAATGCTGGCCTTCCAATCGGACGAACAGCGCGAGCACATGTTGAATGAGCATACGAAGGTCAAAGGCGAAACGACGCTCGACCGTACGCCCATCGATGAAGGTCGTCGCGAGATTCGTGACGCCGGATTCTCGAGGAAGGAAAGCCGCCAGACGTTCGGCGTGACAGATGTCGCGCTCCCCTTGCTCGGCCCATCCGGTCAGGTGATCGCCGCCCTTACCTGCCTTTATATGCGTCGCATCGACGAATACATTACGCCTTCAGTCGACGAAGTCACGGCGCTGCTGCAAAACGCGGCCTCATCGCTGTCAATGACGCACGACTGAGTGAGCGCCGGCCATCCATTAGAATGGCGACCTTCTCAAAATCGCGACGATGCGCACGATACGCGTCGTCGCGTTCAATCGACGCATCTCGATGGCCAAATTTCTCTCCGTTACCGAATTCCTGCGCTTCACCGAGCTTCAGC
>JAQFVI010000306.1 GCA_029439495.1 Caballeronia sp. BR6202001590007 | reverse complement strand
CAGCAAGACACGAGAAGCGCTTTGCACGGCAATACCAATGGCTCCAACAGACCTTACCGAGAAGCAGAAGCAGTCTGCCTAACCGGTGCCCCTAACGCCCGCAGGGTCTCCTTCACAGTAGCAATCCGCACAGCGAGATTGGGACTACGGGTCTCGATCCGTACCTTGTCCTGACCCGCGAGCTTGATGTGCTTATGCTTCTGCACCATCTCGATGATCTTCATCCCGTCCACCGGCGGATTCGGCACGAATTGCAGGGAGATCGCCGTCTCCGCCGCATCGATCTTGGAAATCCCTAGCGGCTTGGCCGCCAGCCTCAGCCGATGCGTCTCGACAAGTGCATGCGCCTGCGGCGGCAGCTTGCCGAAGCGATCGACCAGTTCCTCGAGAATGCCGTCGATGGCATCGCTCGATTCGCAATTGGCAAGCCGCTTGTACAGGGACAAACGCTCCTGCACATCCGCGCAATACTCGGCCGGCAAAATCGCCGGCGCATGGAGGTTGATTTCGGTCGTCGCCGTCAGCGGCGCATTCAGATCGGGCTCGCGTCCGTCCTTCAACGCGCGCACAGCATCGTTGAGCATGTCGGTGTAAAGCTGGAAGCCGATCTCGTGAATCTCGCCCGATTGCTTGTCGCCGAGCACTTCGCCGGTGCCGCGAATCTCCAGATCGTGCATCGCGAGATAGAAGCCCGAACCGAGTTCCTCCATCTGCTGAATTGCCTCGAGACGGCGCTGCGCCTGCTTGGTCAGCGACTGTGGATCGTGCACGAGCAGATACGCATACGCCTGATGGTGCGAGCGCCCGACACGGCCGCGCAACTGGTGCAACTGCGCAAGGCCGAACTTGTCCGCGCGATGCATGATGATCGTGTTCGCGCTCGGCACGTCGATGCCCGTCTCGATGATCGTCGTACACAGCAGCACGTTCGCGCGCTGCCCGACGAAATCGCGCATCACGCGTTCGAGTTCGCGTTCGTGCATCTGTCCATGCGCCACCGCGATGCGCGCCTCGGGCACCAGCGTTTCCAGCATCGCGCGGCGGTTCTCGATGGTCTCGACCTCGTTGTGCAGGAAGTACACCTGGCCGCCGCGCTTGAGTTCGCGCAGCATCGCCTCGCGGATCACGCCGTCTTCCTCGCGCCGCACGAAAGTCTTGATCGCGAGCCGCTTCTGCGGCGCTGTCGCAATTACCGAAAAATCGCGCAAGCCTTCGAGCGCCATGCCGAGCGTGCGGGGAATCGGCGTCGCGGTCAGGGTCAGGACGTCGACCTCGGCGCGCAAGGCCTTGAGGCCTTCCTTCTGGCGCACGCCGAAACGATGTTCCTCGTCGATGATGACGAGCCCCAGCCGCTTGAACTTCACCTCCGAAGACAGCAGCTTGTGCGTGCCGATGACGATATCGACCGTGCCTTCGTTGATCTGCTGCACGGCCGTCGATACTTCCTTGCCGGTCCGGAAACGCGACAGTTCGGCGATGCGCACCGGCCAGTCCGCGAAGCGATCGGTGAAGGTCTGCGTATGCTGTTCCGCGAGCAGCGTTGTCGGCGACAGAATCGCGACCTGCTTGCTCGCCATCACCGCGATGAAGGCCGCGCGCAACGCGACTTCCGTCTTGCCGAAGCCGACGTCGCCGCACACGAGCCGGTCCATCGGCTTGCCGCTCGTCATGTCGCCGATCACCGCAGCAATCGCCGCCGCCTGATCGGGCGTTTCCTCGAAACCGAAACTTTCCGCGAACTTGGTGTAATCGCGCGGTTCGAGCTTGAACGCGAAACCCTCGCGCGCCGCGCGGCGAGCGTAAAGGTTCAGCAACTCGGCCGCCGTATCGCGAATCTGCTGCGCCGCTTTGCGCTTGGCCTTCTCCCACTGGCCCGAGCCGAGCTGATGCAGAGGCGCGCTTTCCGGATCCGCGCCGCTGTAGCGCGAAATCACATGCAACTGCGAAACGGGAACGTACAGCTTCGCCTCGTTCTGATACTCGAGATGCAGAAACTCGGTTTCGCCTTCGCCGAGATCCATCGATACCAGACCCATATGTCGCCCGATGCCGTGTTGCGCATGCACGACCGGATCGCCGACCTTGAGTTCGGCCAGATCGCGCATCATCGAATCGACGTTGCTCGCCTGTTCCTGACGGCGGCGGCCCGCGCGGCGCGCAACGCTGCTGTACAGCTCGGTCTCGGTGACGATTGCGAGCTTTTCGGACGGCAGCGAAAAGCCGTTCGCGAGCGGCGCGATGCCGAGAGTGAACTTCGCATCGGCCACGAGCCACTCGCCGAAGGTGTCGCGCAACTCGCCGCGCAGGCCGTTGTCCGCGAGCAGTTGCTGGATGGTCTCGCGCCGTCCCGCCGACTCGGCGACCAGCATCACGCGATTCTCGGTCTGATCGAGGTAATGGCGCAGCGCGAGCAGCGGCTCGTCTGCATGCCGGTCGATCGCGAGGCCGGGCAGGGGCACGGCCCAGCCGCCTTCGGGCGAACTCGGGAACTTGAGCTGCGCAAAAGGCTTGGCGAAGGTGAAGAAGTCGTCGTCGGTCAGGAACAGGCGGCGCGGTTCGAGCAGCGGCCGCTCGCGATCGTGCGACATGAAGTCGTAGCGCGACCGGGTATCGCTGGTGAAGCGCTTGATCGCGGCGTCGAGATCGCCGACGAAGGCGAGTTGCGAGCCCTCGGGCAGATAGTGGAAGAGCGTCGCAGTATCGTCGAAAAAGAGCGGCAGATAGTATTCGATGCCCGCCGACGGCACGCCGTTGCCGATGTCCTTGTAGATCTGCGAGCGGCTCGGATCGCCTTCGAAGACTTCGCGCCAGCGGCTGCGAAACGCGGTGCGCGCGGCTTCGTCGAAGGGAAATTCGCGGCCCGGCAGCATGCGTACGTCCTTGACCGGGTACAGGCTGCGCTGCGTGTCCGGATCGAAAGCGCGGATCGAATCGACCTGATCGTCGAACAGGTCGATGCGGTACGGCAGAGCCGAACCCATCGGATACAGATCGATCAGCGAGCCGCGCACGCAATACTCGCCGGGACGCACGACCTGGCTCACATGCTCGTAACCCGCGAGCGTCAGTTGCGCTTTGAGTTTGGCTTCGTCGAGCCGCTCGCCCTGCGTGAACGAAAACGTATAGGCCGCGAGAAACGATGCGGGCGGCATGCGATACAGCGCCGTCGTCGCCGGAACGATGAGGATGTCGCAGTGGTCTTCGCCGAGATCGTGCAGCGTCGCGAGCCGCTCGGACACGAGGTCCTGATGCGGCGAAAACGTGTCGTAGGGCAGCGTCTCCCAGTCGGGCAACAAGCGGATGCACGCGTCCGGGGCAAAGTAGGGGATCTCGGCGGCGAGCCGCTGAGCGTCGACCGCGCTCGCGCAAACCACCGTCAGAAGCGGCACGGCTTCACGATGGGCCGCGTGATAGCGCGCGATGGCGAGCGCATCGGACGAGCCGCTCGCGCCGTCGAAGACGAAACGCTGACCGGCCTTGACGAGCGCGATGGGAGAACTGGACTGCGCGTTGACGGCTTTGGAAGACATAGAGTGTGCATTGATCCGTCCGACGCGCGGGGAGCGAAGCGCGGCGGCCTGCCGTCTGGCTGCCGCCGAACTCCGATACCCGCACGCCGGACATGGTCGCGAAAGACCTATTATAAAATTCGGGTTTCACTTTGACTCGGTTCATGATCCGCCCCGTGACCACGCCCGTTCCTTCACGTTTGTTCGCGCTGATTCCGTGCGCCGGCACCGGCAGCCGTTCCGGCGCGCCGATGCCGAAGCAGTATCAGACCGTCGCGGGCCGCCCGATGCTCGGCTATACGCTCGCCGCATTCGACGCGTGCTCCGAATTCTCGCAGACCCTCGTCGTGCTCGCACCGGACGATCATCACTTCGATGCGCGCCGCTTCGCGGGTCTGCGCTTCGCGGTCGAACGATGCGGCGGCGCGTCGCGCCAGGCATCGGTCTACAACGGGCTGCTCGCGCTCGCGAAGTTCGGCGCGCGCGACGACGACTGGGTGCTCGTGCACGACGCGGCACGTCCAGGCATCTCACCCGCGTTGATCCGCAAGCTGGTCGCGGAACTGCGCGACGATGCCGTCGGCGGCATTCTCGCGCTGTCCGTCGCCGATACGCTCAAGCGCCTCGCACCGAGCATGCCCGATGCACCCGCCGCCGGTGCCCGCATCGCGCGCACCGAATCGCGCGACGGGTTGTGGCAGGCGCAGACGCCGCAGATGTTCTGCCTCGGCATGCTGCGCGAAGCGATCGAGCGTGCGCGTCACGACGGCCACGATCTGACCGACGAAGCCAGCGCGATCGAATGGCTCGGCCATTCGCCGAAGCTCGTGCAGGGCAGCCTGCGCAACTTCAAGGTGACGTATCCGGAAGACTTCGCGCTCGCGGGCGCGTTTCTTACGGCGCACGCCTGAACACTTCTTCTCTACAAGGGTCGCATCGATGGATTTCAGAATCGGACAGGGCTACGACGTCCACCAGCTCGTCGAAGGTCGGCCGCTCATCATCGGCGGGGTGACGATTCCCTACGAACGCGGCCTGCTCGGCCACTCGGACGCCGATGTGCTGCTGCACGCGATCACCGACGCGCTGTTCGGTGCGGCATCGCTCGGCGACATCGGCCGGCATTTTCCGGATACGGCGACGGAGTTCGCGGGCGCCGACAGCCGCGTGCTGCTGCGCGAGGCGTTCAGACGCGTGTCGGAAGCGGGCTTCGAGATCGCCAACGTCGACAGCACGATCATCGCGCAGGCGCCCAAGCTCGCGCCGCATATCGACGCGATGCGCGCGAACGTCGCGGCCGATCTCGCGCTGCCGGTCGAGCGCGTCAACGTGAAGGCCAAGACCAACGAGAAGCTTGGCTATCTCGGCCGCAAGGAAGGGATCGAAGCGCAGGCGGCCGTGCTGTTGCGCCGCATGTCGATCGATAACTGAAGCAAGCTCGCGCCGCTTTTTCGCGGCGCGTTTATGTCACTCACTGAGCTTCCGCCGCGAGCGCCAGCGCGACCGCGTTGACGACCGCCGCGATGTGCCCGACATCGCGCAACTGCGTCGTCGACATGCCTTCGGCGACGAGATTCTCATAGTGCGATTTCACGCAGAAATGGCACTTGCCGACGATCGACGCCGCGAGCGCATACATCTCGAAGCGCCGCTTGTCGACGCCGCCGTGCGAGGCGTACGCGTTCATGCGCAGGTTCGCGGGCTGCGTCTTCAGATCGGCGTTGTCCGCCATTTCCAGATACGGATACCAGATGTTGTTCATGCCCATCAGCGCGGCGGCCGTGAGCGCAGCATTCGTCTCTTCGGGCGCCAGCACGCCCGCGTCGCGGATGATGCCGACGATCTTCGTCGTCTTCGCCGCATAGGCCGCGGCCAGCGCGACGCCGACCGCATCGTTGCCTTCGAGCGACGACCGCGCGATGGTGCCGTCGACGTTCAGGCGGATGTCTTTCGCGTAATCGGGAACCAGTTCCTTGATCGAAGCCAGAAACTCCATTGATCTCTCCTTTTTCGATGGACGTCAAAGAGCCCGCCCGCGCCGAACGCCGGTCCGGCACGCAAGCGGGCTTGGTGGCTATGAGGGCTTAGAGCGTCGCGCCGCCGACCGCGCGGTTGCACGGGCAGAGTTCGTCTGTCTGCAGGCCGTCGAAAATGCGCAAGATTTCTTCCGGGCTGCGGCCCACGTTGAGGTTGTTGACCGAGACGTGCTGGATCACGTTGTCCGGATCGACGATGAAGGTCGCGCGCAGTGCCACGCCGGCTTCCTTGTCGCGCACGCCGAGCTGATCGATGAGTTCGCCCTTCACGTCGCCGAACGAATAGTGATTCAGCTTGTTCAGGTCCTTGTGCTCGCGGCGCCAGGCGAGCTTGACGAATTCGTTATCGACGCTGCCGCCGAGCAGCACGGCGTCGCGGTCTTCGAAATCCTTCGCAAGCTTGCCGAATTCGACGATTTCCGTCGGGCACACGAAGGTGAAATCTTTGGGATAGAAATAGATGATCTTCCACTTGCCGGGGAAAGACTGCTCGGTGATGTCCTCGAAGGCGGACTGGCCGTTCTCTTCGTGGTTGTTGAAACCCGGCTTGGCAGCGGTGACGGTGAATGCTTCGACTTTGTCGCCGACGGTCTTCATGTAGTGACTCCTGTGTTCGTTGAAAGTTGGACAGACTGACTTCAAACAAAACTACCGGATCGCCATAACGCACGCGTGACACGAACTGCATCTGCGAACGACTTGCGTGCCAACGTGCTCGAGCGTTACCCTGGAACATCTTAACTCTATTAAGTAATCTATGTAATAGTATTTGTCTAACGCGCCGGATAGAAAATTCCGAATGTGCCGATAGACGATAGATAGACGGACCGGCGCGTCGCCGGTTCCAGGAGATCAGGCGTCGAAGCGCGCGCCGCCCTTTTTGGACGGGAATTCGATGCTGACTTCGAAGCCCGCGAGCGGCGTGCGGTTGCGCATGCGCAGCGTTCCGCGTTGACGCGTAACGAGGCGCTGCACGATCGCCATGCCGAGGCCCGTGCCGTTGGCCTGCGTGCGCGCCGCATCGACGCGATAGAAGGGCCGCGTGATGAGCGTGACTTGATCGTCGGGAATGCCGCGGCCTTCGTCCACCACCGAGATGTCGACCTTGCCGTGCGACACGCGCGTTTGCACGGCGATGCGCGCGATATCGTCGCTCTCGCTGCGGCCGTACTTACGCGCGTTCTCAAGCAAATTGCCGATGACGCGCCGCGCATCGGTCGGGTCGCCTTCGATCACCGCGCCCGGCGCCAGGTCCGTGCGCATGATGACGCCTTCGTCGGCCTGGACGCGCGCGGCGAGTTCGCCGGCGATCATCGACAGATCGACGGTTTCGGGCATGCGCTGCATCGGCCGCGCGTAATCGAGGAAGCGGCCGATGATCATGTCCATCTGCTCGATGTCGTCGATCATCGCGAGCTTGGTCGCTTCGTCCGACGGGCTTATTTCCGTTTCGAGCCGCAGGCGCGCGAGCGGCGTGCGCAGGTCGTGCGAAATGCCCGCGAGCATCAGCGCCCGATCCGCCTCCAGTTGTTCGAGGTCCTGCACCATCTGATTGAAGCTGCGGTTGGTTTCGGCGGCCACGCCCATGCCGCGCTCGGGCAGAGGCTCGGGCGACTGTCCCGAACCGACCTTGCGCGCGGCGAGCGCGAGGCGCGCGAACGGCCGGTTCACGAGACTCGTGATAAACGCCGCGCCGAACAGCGACAGGGCCAGCGCGAACACGCCCCAGCCGGCCCATTGCAGGCCGGTGACAGTATCGAGCTGATCGTGGTCGAGCGCGACCCAGTAATCGTCGTCGTCGATCTTGAAGCTGATCCACACGCCCGGAATCTCGTTGACCGACTGCGCGATGATCGTGTCGTTGCCGAGCCGCCCACGCACGTCGCGCTCGATCAGGCGATTGAGCGACTCGTCGGGCTGCAGCTTGTACTTGTCGGTGGTTTCGCGCGGATAGACGCGCACGCCTTCGTTGCTTTCCAGATCCTGCAGCAGCGCGCGGCGCAGGTCGGGATCGGAATAGAGCAGGGCGGTGCGCGTGAGCTTCACGACCGCGACGAGTTGCAACGCCACGCGTTGCGCGCGCGGTTCACGTTCGATGACGCGAAAGCTCTGGAACCACGCAGTCAAGCTGACCGTGATGAGAAGCGCGATCAGCGCGAAGGTTCGCCAGAACAGGCCGCCGAAGGCAAGCGCCAGGAGACGCCTGTCGATACGCATGGGTCTGCCTTGTTCCGCTCGATGAAGAGAATGAAGAGGCTGAAGCGTATCGGACTCGCTCGGAAATCGAAGGCGCCTCGCGGCGAAGCGCCTTCGAACGTTTAAGCCGCGCCGTCGGGGGTGAATACGTAGCCGAGGCCCCAGACCGTCTGGATGAAGCGCGGGCTGCTGGGATCCGGTTCGATCAGCTTGCGCAGACGGGAAATCTGCACGTCGAGACTGCGATCGAACACTTCATATTCACGGCCGCGTGCGAGTTCCATGAGCTTTTCGCGCGAGAGCGGCTGGCGCGGATGATGCGCGAACACCTTGAGCACCGAGAATTCGCCGGTGGTCAGCGGAATTTCCTGTCCATTCTTAGTGAGCATGCGCGTCGCGAGATTGAGCGCGAACTCGCCGAATTCGAATACTTCGGTCGTCTCCGACGGCGCGCCCGGCAGTTCGGACGGCGTCTGACGACGCAACACGGCATGAATCCGCGCGACGAGTTCGCGCGGATTGAACGGCTTGGGCAGGTAATCGTCAGCGCCCATTTCGAGGCCGACGATGCGATCCACGTCCTCGCCCTTGGCCGTCAGCATGATGATCGGCGTGCGGTCGTTGTTTCCCCGCAGACGGCGGCAGATGGAAAGACCGTCTTCTCCCGGCAGCATCAGATCGAGCACGAGCAGATCGAAACGTTCGCGCACCCAGAGCTTGTTCATCGACGGCGCATTCTCCGCGACGTACACGTTGAAGCCCTGCTCACCGAGGTAGCGCCGCAGCAGATCGCGCAGGCGCGGGTCGTCATCGACTATGAGAATTTTTGAGGGATTCTTGGTTTCCATGATGACATCTTAGCGCGTTTGATTCGGCACCGAGTTTGTAGCAAAAGCGAGTGTAACATTTGGTTGCAAAATTTACGGGGACGGTGGCACGGCAAAAAGCTTCTGTGCGTACACTCCCTTAGCTGAGCCCACCATTCGGCAGATACTCGATTAGACTAGCGTGCCATGCGGCAAGACCAGCCTGCCAGGCGCGTGCGAAAAAGAATGAGGCTGTCCGGTTGTCGAGCAACGAAGGGAACAACATGAAGGGAGCGCGGCGGCGCAGACTCGTGCGCAGCGAGCGCAATCTTCGAAGAACACTCATCGCCAGTGCGCTCTACGCCGCGCTGTGCACGCATCATGCCTATGCCCAGCCGGCCTTCGGCCGCGCCTCGGCCGCGTCACACGGTAACGACCGCCGACGAACGCCGCCTCTTGCGCCAGCACATCGAAGAAGCCGTGCGCGACCTCTACAAGCGTTGATTTGGCGTTCGATGGATCGGCGCCGCTTCCCTCGATCGCGGGCGGCGACGGCGCTGGTGCCGCGTCTGAGCGTTGCTGCCGATGCGGCTTCCGTTGCCTCGCGACATGCGCTCGTCATCGTCGAACTGAACGGCGGCAACGATGGATTGAACACCGTCATCCCTTTTTCCGATGTACGTTATCGCGCGTTGCGGCCGAGCCTCGCAATTGCGCGCGAACGCGTGCTCGCGCTCGACGATCGCACCGGCCTACATCCCGCCTTGCGCGCATTGATGCCCGACTGGCGCGCGGGGCATCTCGCGATCGTGTAGGGCGTAGGCTACGCGCGGCCGAATCGCTCGCATTTTCGATCGAAGCAGATCTGGGACACGGGCTCCGATGCCGCTTGCTATCTCGATCGTCACTGGGCCGGCGAAAACGCGATGCATCCGTACGGCAAATCGTTTGCGGCGCGCTGCGCATCGGCTGCGCAGGCGATCGCGCACGATGAAACGGCGGTCGCGCGCATCATGCTACATGGTTTCGACACGCACGAATGCCAGGCCGCGCGTCATGCCGCGCTGCTCGCCGAACTCGCAGACGGACTCGCCACGCTGCGCGACGCGCTGATGCGCACGGGTGACTGGCATCGCACGCTGATGATGACGGTTTCGAAGTTCGGCCAGTCCGCGCGCGAGAACGCGGCGGGCGGCACCGATCACGGCGCGGCATCGGCGCAGTTCGCGATGGGCGGTCGCGTGATCGGCGGCCTCTACGGCGTGCCGCCGCAGCTCGATGCACTCGACGACGAAAGCGGCCTTTTCGCCGACATCGACTTTTGCCGTCTGTATGCGAACGCCGTCGCCGGATTCGGTGCGCCGCTGCCGATCCTGCGCGCCTAACGCGCGCGCCACGAAATCCACAGCTTGCGGATCGGAGTCAGCGAGATGCGCTGATGTAGCACCTGGAAACCTTCGCGCTCGATCTCGTCCAGCAGCGCCTTCGACAACGCGGCCTGCGCAAGCAGCACGCGCTGCGTCTTGCGCTCGTCGGCGGGAATCGCGGCGAGGGCATCGTCGATCGCGCGGCGCGCGCGTTGCGTTTGAAAGCGCATCAGCTCGGTGAACGCCGCGCCGTATTTGCGGTTGATGATGTCGGCCGCCGTCACGCCGAAGCGCTGCAGCTCGTCGATCGGCACATAGATGCGGCCGTGACGCGCATCGTCGCCGATTTCCGCGACGCGCTCGGCGAGCAGCAGGGCGGTGCCGAGCGGCGCGGCCCACGTCGCGGCTTTGTCCGGACGGCGCGCGGTGACGCGTACGACGGCAGTCGCGAAGGCGCCGCCCGTGCGCTCGAGATAGCGTTCGAGACTTGGCCAGTCGAGATAGCGCGCCTGATCCAAATCCATGCCGAAGCCGTCCGCCAGCGCAACGAGCGCTGCTTCGTCCAGACGCATCGCGCCGTGCGCGGCCAACGCCTTCGTGACCGGATGCGTCGGCTCGCCGCCGTCGAGCCGGGCGAGTTCGTTTTGCCACCACGCATGCTTGGTCCGGCCGATTGTCGGATCGCTGGTTTCGCGCACGGTTTCCTCGATCTCGCGATAGAGCGCGAAAAGCGCGGTCAGAAGCGGCTGTTGCGCGACCGGCGCGCGGCGCAGCGCGTAGTACGGACCGGAGCCTTCGGGAGCGGCCTTTGGCTGGCAGTAGTCGTCGAAATTCACGAACGGAGAGTGTGGGGTGATGGAGGACGGACGCGCCCCGTCGTTCTGATGGTCTGGCGATACGCATTCGACGCTGTGCCGGATGCCGGGCGCGGAGGCTCATTCTAGCGTCATCGAACCGCGGACGCGGCGGCATCGCACCGTGTGCCGATTGTGCACATGCTCACTGACGGCGATTTTCGCAGGCGCAACACTCCGGCATCGAATGAAACAGGGGCGACCGATGCCCCGACCGGCCACCGGAGGCGACCATGGCTCTCAGCAAGACCGAAAACAGGCAGTTCGGCGACAGATGTCCGCCTTTCCTCGTGTGTGTATATAGACTGGGGACATGGTTGACCCATTTATCT
>JAQFVI010000305.1 GCA_029439495.1 Caballeronia sp. BR6202001590007 | reverse complement strand
CGATTCATCCGACCAAGCGTGTTTTTCAGCAATTTAAACCGAGCCTAAGAATCGAAGATGTAATTTCTTCGACTATGACGCGCATGTGACCCGCGCCTTAGCAAAAACGCTTATTGGACTTCAAAGCGCGGGCATGGTAAAAAAATATGCCGCTCGAAATTCGAAGCGCATTTTCAACGTAATTCGTCTCAATGGGATTGGGTCAAATGGCAACAGGTACAGTGAAGTGGTTCAACGATGCAAAGGGTTTTGGTTTCATTACGCCGGACGACGGCGGTGAAGACCTGTTTGCACATTTCTCCGAAATCCAATCCAAGGGTTTCAAGTCGCTGCAGGAAAATCAGAAGGTGAGCTTCGAAGTCAAGCAAGGCCCGAAGGGCAAGCAAGCTTCGACGATCCAGCTGCTGTAACTGCACCAGCTTAGCGCATCGCGCAGAGAAACGGCCCTTCGGGACCGTTTTGTTTTGGTGCATGCAAAGTTCGCTTAAGCTTTGGCGACGATCAAGGAAAGCGCATTCTTTCTAGAATACCGCGATAAAGCGCTTTGCCTTTTCGCACGCTAATGTGCGCCAAGTAACGCCAGACAAACTAAACTGTAAAATCGCCGTTCCGACAGTTTCGCTCATGCGCCCGTCCTGGCCGAACCCCTTTCTCGTTGCTACTGGCGTGAACCCGCACAGCATCCGACCGTCGACGCAGCTATTGCTGCTTGCGCTTCTCTTTGCCCTTTCGTCCTTGAGCGCCAGGGCGCATGCCTTTACCGTCGATGCACGCGCGGCGCGCTTCGTCGCCGACATCGTGCTGAACGATTTCCATACCGCGCAGGCAGGCGGCGGCTATGTCGTCACCTACGATCGCGACGAAACGGATGCCACACTGCTCGCCAGGCTCGAGCGGTGGTTCTCCGGTACCGATCCGCAAGCGATCACGATGGAACCGGCTGGAACCGGCGGAAAAGCGCCTGCTGTTCGGCTTTTACTGGGCGGCTAGCATGATGCCCGCGAATTCGCTCTGCTTCGCCGCCATGGCCAACGATGCCTGTCAGGACCATCTATCGCGCTGGATGGCTCGCGAAGCGGACGGCGATGCGCGCTACGTCCGCGCTTACGAAGCCGCGCGCGAACCGCTGGGACTGCCTCCGTTCTCGCGTCACTAGGCGCTTGCGGCGTCTTTCTCGACAGTGCGATCTTCGCCGCCACGCTCGCAAGCAGCGAGAGCACACCCAGGGTTTCGAGCAAGGCTACAAGCATCGTCGTCTCCATCGAGCCGCGCATGGGCGCCGGTTTCAGCCGTGCCGGGACAGCATCGGCCCGTAAGTCTTCACGAAAAACGCGAGCTGATGCACGCGCTCAGCAGCAAGGTCCCCGCGCGGATCACACGGGCGCGGCCGATCAGCGCACCGCCGTAGCCGCCCACGATGGCCGCGAGCAGCATCTCAATGGTTTCGGGCCAGCGGACCGCGTGCGCCATCGCGAAGGTCAGCACCGCAACCGAATTGGCCGCGCTGACGAGCAGCGTGCGCGGCGCATTCAGGCTCTTCACGTCGCGCGTATCGAGCAGGCCCCAGACGGCCAACATCATCAGTCCTACCGCGCCGCCAAAATAGCCGCCATACACGCCAAGCGCGAACTGGATCGCCAGCGCCGACGCAATGCTTCGCCGAGCGTGCGGCCAAATGCGAGCGCGAAGCTCGCGCATAGCAGCAGCCACGGCAGCAGAAAGGAAAAGGTGGCCGACGAGGTCGACAACAGCAGCACCACGCCGACGAAGCCGCCGATCAGCGTAATGACGAGCATCTTCGGAATCGATACCGGACCTACCGGCGTGAGTCCTTCGCGATACGCCCAGGCGCTGACGACGCCGCCCGGAAAGAGCGCGACCGTCGACGATGCATTCGCCTGGACCGGCGGCAAGCCGGCTAGCCTCCGCGAGCGAGCGCATCGCGAGCATGGAGGACGCGCTCGGCGCGGCGCTGCTGGAGCGCAACCGGCGCGGCGTGCGCGCGACGCCCGCAGGCGAGGCGCTCGCCCGCCATGCCCGCGCGATTCTCGGTCAGGTCGAGCAGATGCGCGGCGAGCTGCACACCTACGCGACCGGCCTCAAAGGACGCATCCGCCTGCTGTCGAATACCGGCGCTTTAGCCGCCTTCCTGCCGCCGCGTCTCGCCGATTTCCTCGCGGCGCATCCCGACCTGTCGATCGATCTCGAAGAGCGCACGAGCTTCGATATCGTGCAATCGCTCGCCGAAGGACGTGCCGATCTCGGCATCGTCGCAGACACGACCGATCGCGCGCGGCTCGAAACGCATCTCGTCGCGCAGGACCGGCTCGTCGTAATGGCGAGCCGCGCGCATCGCATTGGCCACGAAACGCGGATCGCCTTTGCCGATGTGGTCGGCGAAGCCTTCGTCGGCCTCGCGAATGCCGCGCTCGAACTGCATCTCGCCGAACATGCGTCGCGGCTTGGTCAACAGATGGCCTATCGCATTCGCATGCGGGCGCTCGATAACGTCGGCATGCTCGTCGAGGCCGGCGTGGGCATCGCGATCCTGTTGGAAGCTTCAGCCAAACGGCTCGCGCGTCCCGGCCTCGCAATCGTCCCGTTGTCGGAACCGAGGGCCACGCGCCGCCTGTATCTGTGCGCGCGATCCTTCGCCGCGCTCACGCCGCATGCGGGCTTGCTTGCCCATCGTCTGATGGAAGATGCAACGACCGAAACAATCGTATGATGCATCCGTTAAAACCCTGCTGAACGCTGGCACCTCGCTTGCGGACAATGGGTGCATTCAAGGAGGCCGTCATGACCACGACATTCAAGACACGCACAACGCGCTTCTTGCGGACGTTGACGCTCGGCATCGCAAGCCTGGGCATTGCCGATGCCGCGCATGCGGACAGCCGCGCCGCGCAAAAGCTCGGGCAGATGAACATCATCAATCAGCAGCTTCAGTCGAAGCCGCCGCGCTCGTCGCCGGGCTACCAAAACGCGCCGAACACCAATCCGTCGATCAATTCGAACAACCCGGCGACCGTGCAGCCTGGCGGTCCGGCCGCGCCGAGCGCACCGGCTAATCCGCCGGCGGGTGCCTATCCGCTTAAACCGAATACGCGATAACGTAACGACAACGCGACGAAAAACGCACTGACCCGACCGGCGCCGCATGAATCTACACAGCCTTCAATGCTTCATCGTGCTTGCCGAGGAACTGAACTTCAGCCGCGCGGCCGAGCGACTGCATATGGCGTAGCCCGCGCTGAGCCAGCAAATCCGCGCGCTCGAGACACGCCTTGGCAGCCAACTGGTCGATCGCGGCAGCCGTCCCTTGCGGCTCACGGAGGCAGGCAGCTACTACTTACTACTTACTACATCGAAGCGCGGCGCATCCTCGAACAAATCGAACAGGCGACGCTCGGCGTGCGCGCGATCGATGCGGGCATGCGCGGCTGGCTCTCCATCGGCTTCACGCGCTCGGCCATGTACAGCGTTCTGCCGCCCGCGCTGAAGGCCTTTCATGCCGCTTACCCGAAAGTCGAACTCAAGCTCTTCGAGATGCTCACCGAAGAGCAGGCCGATGCCTTTCGCGATGCGCGCATTCATATCGGCATCGGCAGACAGGCGCCGCCGTGGCCGGGCTGCACGACCCGCCCGCTGCTGCATGAACGCGTGATGGCGGTGCTCGCGCTCGATCATCCGCTCAATGCGCAAACGCAGGTGCGCGTGGACGAACTCGCGGCCTCGCCGCTGATCGTTTATCCGAAACATCCGGCCGCGCAGATCACGTCGCTGACGGCGAGCTTTCGAACTGGCGACGCCTCACCGCATCTGCATGCGTTTCTCGACTGCCTGCCGCGCGCCGGCGACGCCCTGCATTCCGCCTGAAAGCTTCGCCCTGCTATAAGCAAAAACGCATAGAAGCATGCGCATTCCGTCTTGGACGATGCCGCATGCACGTCTCATGATGTCCGTTCCCGGTACGCGCTGCATGGCACGCACTGCATACGCCGTACAGGCATTCAGGCTCGCACCACGACGAGCGCACGAAGACGACGATGATCGACAAGCCTCGCAGGACGCTTCGCTCGACGAAGCCGCGACGATGCGCAAGGTCTACAGCCGCACCATGCCCCTGCTCTTCGCAATGATGTTCTTCAATTATCTCGATCGCATCAACATCGGCTTCGCGGCGCTCGACATGAATCGCGCGCTGAACTTCAGTCCCGCCGTGTTCGGCTTCGCGGGTAGCGTATTCTTCGTCGGCTACATGCTGCTCGAAGTGCCTAGCAATCTGTTGCTGCATCGCGTGGGCGCCCGGCGCTGGCTCGCGCGCATCCTCATCACCTGGGCGCGGTCGCGGCGGCCACCGCGTTCGTGCGCAACGATACGAGCTTCTATACCGTGCGCTTTCTGCTCGGCGTGATGGAAGCGGGCTTTCTGCCGGGCGTCGCGGTCTATCTGACGAAGTGGTTCCCCGAGCGCTACCGGGCGCGCGCGGTCGGCGGATACATCATCGCGGGCTCGTTTTCCGCCGTGCTCGGCGGACCGATCTCGACGGCCTTGATGACCTATGCCGACGGTGCGCTCGGTCTCGCGGGCTGGCAGTGGATGTTCATCTGCGAAGGCGTGCCCGCCGTGCTGCTCGGCCTCGTCACGCTGCGCGTGATGTAGGAGCGTCCCGCCGATGCCGACTGGCTCACCGACGCCGAGAAGCAATGGCTCGAAAGCACGCTCGACGGCGAACGCCAGGCCTTGCAGGGCACGGAACACGTTTCGCTGTGGCGCGTCGCGGGCAACATCCGCGTATGGAGGTCTCGCGGTGCCTCTTCGGATGCGCGCTCGTCGGCATCTACGGGCTCTTTCTGTGGCTGCCGCAGATCGTCAAGAGTCTCGGCCATCTCAGCAATATCGAAGTGGGCTTCCTGCCGGCCGCGCCGCCCCTGCTCGGCGTGCTTGGCACGTACCTGATCAGCCGCAGTTCGGACCGCACCGGCGATCGCAAGAAGCATCTCGCCTTCGTGTACGGCATGAGTGCGATCGCCATCGCGGCAAGCGCGTATGCACCTTCGCCGGTCGTCGCGTATTTACTGCTGTGCGCGACCGGACTCTTCATCTATGCGGGCAATCCGCTCTTCTGGAGTCTCGCGGCCTCGTTCCGCACGGGCGCCGCGATCATCGCGCTCATCAATACGATCGCGCAGTTCGGCGGGCTCGTCGGGCCGTGGAGCATCGGTCTCGTGCGCAATGTGACCGGCAGTTTCAAGCTCGCGCTCGTGACCATTGCGGCGTTTCTCGTCGTCGCGACGCTCATCGCGCTGGTCATGCGCGTGCGCCCACCCGACGACGAACTCGCCGACTCCGACGAAGCCGGCAGCACCGCTCATTCGCTCTGAACCTTCGATTCTTCGATCTTTCGCTACTTCGACGACACCCGCCATGATCATCGACTGCCACGGCCATTACACGACCTCGCCGCCCGAACACGAAGCGTGGCGCGCGCGACGGTAGCACGCGAACATCGCGACGGCGCATCGCGCTTCGAAGCGTACTGGCGCGAGAATGCGTCGCTGCGCGCCTCGCTACGCCTCATGACGCTGGTGTGGGGCATCGGCCTCACGGTCGAAACGATGCTGCGCTTCTGGTGCGCATGGCACTGGCCGATCGAACGCTATCTCGTCGTGTCGCCGATCATCGGCTATGCGATCTACGGCGGCCTGCTCGCGTGGACCTTCTGGTTTCGCGCGCGCTTCGTCGCGCGGCAGGACGCACACGAGCCGTCGCGCGACGGCTTGCCGGGCTGACGAACGACCATGCGCTTCCGGCACGCATGCGCGCGGCATCGGGAAAACCCCGAAAAAATAGCGCCGTTTCGCGCTCAAGCCGCACCGCGCGTTCGCCGTTAAAGGTTTGATCGCCGCACACAGCTTCGTACACGCCAGGCCCGCTTTCCCACGGTCTCTCCGAATGGCACGATAAGATACGACAGCGTTCGATCGCACCCCGCCAGGCGTCTCGCATTAGCGCGCCGGCGCATCGAGCCTTTGCACCCGTATTCGGAAATACCGGCGTGTCCAATTGATCGGCACCAACGTCTGGCGCAGCATCGCCGCGCGCCATGTGCAGATCGAAGAGATGACCATCGCGGCGACGAACCTGTCGCGCGCGATGGCGCAGCACTCGAACGACACCTTCAAGGAAGCTGACACCACGCTGATCGGCATGGTCGAGCGCATCGAGCGCCTGCACCGCTCGCTCGTCGAACGCGTCGCACAGTTGCCGCAACTGAACGGGCTTTTCATCTACGACAAGGACGGCCGATGGGTCGTCAACTCGCAGGTGACGCTGGACACGCACTACAACAACGCGGATCGCGAGTACTTTCAGTATCACCTCGCGCATACGGATCAGGGGCCGCATATCGGCGCGCCCGTCAAGAGCCGCTCGACCGGGCGGTGGATCATTCCGGTCTCGCGCCGCATCGACGCGCCCGACGACAGCTTCGCGGGCGTCGCGCTCGCGATCATCGACGTATCGTTCTTCACGCACTTCTACGACAGCCTCGATCTCGGCCAGAAAGGCACGACCACGCTCGTCGGCAACGACGGCGTGATGGTCGTGCGCCGCCCTTTCGAGGATCGCTTCGTCGGCAAGCGTGTCGTCGACACGACCATGACCGCTCTCATCTCGAACAGGGCAAGTCGGGCACCTTCACGGTGCCGTCCCGGCAGGACGGCATCACGCGCATCAACAGTCATCGCGAACTGCAGGACTATCCGCTCTTCGTCACCGCGGCGGTCTCGTGCGACGAAGTGCTGTGGCCCTGGTGACGCGACACGCTATGGCACGCCGCCATGACCTCGCTGCTCGCGCTCGTCATCGCGTGGTTCGGCGCGACGCTCGTGCGTCAGGTGACGTCGCGCAATCGCGTCGAACAGGCGCTCACGCGCAGCCTGCTCACGACGCGCACCGTGCTCGCGCGATCAACCCGATCATCACCGTCGACGAGCGCGGCCCGATTCGCCCGTTCAACAACGCCGGCGAAAAGGTCTTCGGCTATGCGGCAGGCGAAGTTATCGGCATGAACATCCGCATCCTCGTGCCGCCCGCGGACCTCGCCGCGTACAACGACTACATCAAGCAGTTCACGGCGGGCGTCGGCATGCCGACCGCCGAAGTCGAACTCGCGGGCTTGCGCAAGGACGGCACCTCGTTTCCCGCGCACGTCTCAACGGGCGCGATGCGCATCGACGGCGCGCTGCACTTCGTGTCGGTAATCACCGACATCTCGCGCCAGAAGAAGGAACGCCGCGATCTCGCCGATGCGCGCGACCAGTTGCTGCTCGCCGCCGACATCGCCGAACTCGGCATCTGGTCGTGGGACATCGCCTCGGGCAAGCTGCACTGGAACGCGCGCATGTTCGAGATCTATCAGTACCCGCCCGAGTTGCNCGATGCGCGCGCTGCCGCCGTTTCGCATCACGTTGCCCAACAGCTCGCTGCGCCGCATTCAGACCGGCCTGCGCATCCAGCGCGATGCGCGCGGCCATCCCGTCATGATGACCGGCGTGAACTACGACATCACCGATCAGTACGAACTCGAAGCCGCGCTGCGCGACGCGAAGGAACAGGCCGATGCCGCAAGCGCGGCGAAGTCGTCGTTCCTCGCCAACATGAGTCATGAAATCCGCACGCTGATGAACGCGGTGCTCGGCATGCTGCATCTGGTGCAACTGACGAACCTGAACGGCCGTCAGCAGAATTACGTGTCGAAGGCGGAAACCACCGCGAAATCGCTGCTCAACCTGCTCAACGACATCCTCGATTACTCGAAGATCGAGGCCGGCAAGCTGCAGCTCGACAGCCATCCGTTCGAACCCGAAACGATGATGGAAAACCTGTGCGTCGTGCTCTCCGGCAACCAGGGCACGAAGGATGTCGAAGTGCTGTTCGACCTCGATCCCGAGCTGCCCGCCGTGCTCGTCGGCGACGGCTTCCGGCTGCAGCAGGTGCTGATCAATCTCGCGGGCAATGCGCTCAAGTTCACGTCGGCCGGACAGGTCGTCGTCAGCATGCATCTGCTGCATGCCGAGCGCGATGCGGTGCGAGTGCGCATCGCGGTCAGCGGCATCGGCATCGGCATCAGCGAGGCGCAGTTGCAGCGCATCTTCGAAGACTTCACTCAGGCCGAGGCATCGACCACGCGGCGCTTCGGCGACTCGGGCCTCGGTCTCGTGATCTGCAAGCGCCTGATCGCGATGATGAGCAGCGAACTCGAAGTCGAGAGCCGCGTCGACGAAGACAGCCGGTTCTGGTTCATATCACGCTCGGCGTGCAGGGCGGCGCTCGGCGCACGCCCGCATCCGCGGATCTGCTCGCGCGTCCCGTGCGCGTGCTGATCGCCGACGACAATGCGCTCGCGGGCGAGATCCTGCAGCGCACGGTGCGCTCGCGCGGCTGGCAGGCAGACGTCGTCACGCGCGGCATCGATGCGGTCAAGCGCATCGGCGATACGGCGCGCGATGGCTCGCCCTACGACATCGCGCTGCTTGACTGGCGCATGCCCGATCTCGACGGCCTGAACACGGCGAAGCTCATCAACACCATGCACGGCGATACGCCACCGCCGCGCGTGCTGCTCGTCACCGCCTTCGGCGCGAAGTGCTGCAGGAAGGCGCGGCCCCGTTCGCGGGCTTTCTGACCAAGCCGGTCACGCCCAAGCAACTGGTGTCGTCGATCGGCCGCGCGATGATGCGCGAAACCGTCACGCCGCCCGCGCTCGACGAGCCGGCCGCGCCGCCCGCGCGGGCTCGATCTGCTCGTGGTCAAGGACAACGCGCTCAACCGTCAGGTCGCCGAGGGCATGCTGCGCGCGGAAGGCGCGCGCGTGACGCTCGCCGAAAGCGGGCGCGAAGGCATCGAGGCGGTGCTGATGGGCGACACGCGCTTTCACGCCGTCCTGATGGACGTGCAGATGCCCGATCTCGACGGCATCGAGGTCACGCGCCTGATCCGCGCGGACGGCCGTTTCGATGCGCTGCCGATCGTCGCGATGACCGCGAACACATCGAACGCGGATCGCGATACCTGCATCGAGGCGGGCATGAACGATCACTTCGGCAAGCCGATCGACGTCGAACGGCTCGTCGCTGTGCTGCGCGAGCAGGTCGGCCGCGGCGCGTCGTCGCTGCTTTCGCCCGACGATACGGCGACGGCCGAAGCAATGGACCAGCACGATCACAAGGATGACGACGCAGACGACGACGCCCTCGTCGAACCCTACGATTCGATCGTCACGCGTTTCGGCGGCAACGTCGATCTGATCCGCAGTTTGCTCGAAGGCTTCGGCGCGCAGACCGGCACGCTGATTGCAAAGCTGTCGACGAAGCTGGCCTCGCGCGATCTACCCGGCGCGGCGTCCGTGCTGCATGCGATCAAGGGCAGCGCGAGCACGCTGGGCGCATTGGCGTTGGGCAAGCTCGCGGGCAAGCTAGAACGCGACCTGCTCGAAACGAAGGATGCCGCCCGCACGCTCGCGACCGCCGAAGAAAACGTGCCACGCATGCAGCAGTTGCTGAGTACGAGCGCGCAGCGTCTCGAACATGCGTTCGCGCGGCCGCGCGCGGCTTCGCCGGAGGACACCGCCAAGCGCGAACCGCTCGCCGATGCCGACTGGCGCGAACGCCTGAACGCCATCGTCGCGATGCTGGATTCCTCGAACCTGCAGGCTATCGCCATGTCTGAAAATCTGGCGCCGCTCGCGCCCGAGACGCATCGGGAAGAGGCCGATTAATTGCTGTCGCTGCTGTCGCTGCTGTCGCGCGTGAGAGCGCTGGACTTCGCGCGCGTATCGCGGATCGTGCGGGACATGCTGGAGCAAGCCCTGACATGGAAGACCTGATGCAAACCTGGCTGTTGCACATGAGCCGCCGTCGAAGCTGTTGATCGCGGACGATCAACCGGTCAACATCCGCGTGCTGTACGAACTCTTTCGCCACGAGTGCGACGTCTTCATGGCGACGAACGGCGCACAGGCGGGCCGTGCAGATCGCGCATGCCGAACTGCCAGATCTAACCTGCTCGATGTCGTGATGGACAATCTCGACGGCCACGAAGTCTGCCGACGGCTGAAGGCCGATCCTTTGACGGGCAACGTGCCGGTGATTTTCATCACGGCGCAGAATCGCGAAGACGACGAGGTCAAGGCGCTCGAACTCGGCGCGGTGGATTTTCTCAGCAAGCCGATCAATCCCGTCATCACGCGCGCGCGTACGCATGCATCTCACGCTGAAATTGCAGGGCGATCTGCTGCGTGCGAGCGCGCTGCTCGACGGTCTCACCGGCGTCGCCAACCGCCGCAAGTTCGACGAAGACTTCCTCTAGGCCGACTGGCGGCACTGCGCACGCGAGGCCGCACCGTTCTCGCTTTTGCTGGTGGACATGGATTACTTCAAGCGCTTCAACGATCAATACGGGCATCAGGCCGGCGACGCGTGCCTGCGCTCGATTGCGAAGGCGCTCGCGCAATCCTTGCGGCGGCCCTACGACAAGGTCGCGCGCTATGGCGGCGAAGAGTTCGCGTGTCTGCTGCCGAAGACCGACATCGACGGCGCGAAGGTGATCGCGGAGCGCCTGCTCGAACAGGTGCGCGCGCTCGCCATCGAGCATCTGCCGTCGGGCATCGATCCCAACGTGACGATATCGGTCGGCGCGACCGCGATGCTCGCTTCGCGCGAAGATGCCTCGCCCGCGCTGCTCTTCAGGGCCGCTGACGACGCCTTGTACGAAGCGAAGCGCGCGAGACGCGCACGCATCGCATGCGCGCCTGCAGCACGGAGGGCCACGCCGGCTTGGCGATGAAATCCGCCGCGCCGGCATCGAGCACGCACTGCTCGGTGTCGATGTCGCCCTGCTCCGACAGCACGATGACCGGCACATGCGGCAAGGTCTCGCCGAGCAAGCGCAGCGTCGCGACCACTGCATCGACCGCGTCGATCTGCGGCGCGTTCGACTCCGCCACGCAGCAGCGCGCATCGAGCACGATCGCGCCCGGCGGCTGCGTTTCGCGAGGTCGAGC
>JAQFVI010000304.1 GCA_029439495.1 Caballeronia sp. BR6202001590007 | reverse complement strand
ACGTCGAGCTGTCCCGCCGAAGTGCCGAAGTACGTGCATGCGGCCATTTCGATGCCGAACGCGTTGTACAGAAACGGCACCGTATCAGATACGTTTCGAGAATCTCGTCCTTCGAATACACCGCCTCGATCTTGAACGCGGTGACCGCTTCCTTCAACTTGCGCTTGAGCGTCTGCGCGCGGCCGATTTCTTCCGGATACAGATTGCGCGCGAGCTGTTGCGTGATGGTCGATCCATCCTGACGATCGCCTTTGAACGTGTGCAGCGCTGCTGATGCCGTGCGTTTCAGATCGATGCCGTGATGCTCGTAGAAGCGGCGGTCTTCGGTCGAGACGTTCGGTGAGATCTGATTGAGGCTCACCCATTCGCGATGCGTCAGCTTGAATTCGGCGAGCAGCTTGCCGTCGGCGGAATAAATTTGCGCGGGCTGATTGACCTTGGCGCGACGAATATCGCGGATGCCGGGCGTAAATGGAATCAGCACCAGCATGTAAAGTACGAACATAACGGGCAGCGCCAGTAAGGTGCGCGGCCTTGCATGCGGACGCAGCCATGCGGCGAGGTGGGCCAGAACCCTTTTCGCGAGGGCTTTGAAATCGGACGCGGTCACGACGGAACGGCGAAGGCCGGGTGTGGAAAACCCTGCATCGTAACGTATGTTGAAAGTGCGCCCGCCCGCCGCGGAGTACGCAGTTTCGCGAACCTGCCGCTTAAACTCGCCGGTTAATTTGGAACCCGTATCGGCGCGGACTTGCTTTGCGTCCTACATTTGTTCGGAACGTTATACTGGACTGATTCCAATTCGTCTCTGGCCATCGAGCCGGAGCACCTCATTCCGAGGTTCCATGAAAGTATCCAGAGAACAGGCCAAGCAAAATCGCGCCGCGCTGCTCGCGGCTGCATCGCGTCTTTATCGTCAACCCGGGCTCGACGGCATCGGCGTCGCGCAAATCGCGTGGCCTCACGCACGGCAGCCTGTACGGTCACTTCGAATCGAAAGATCACTTCGCCGCCGAGGCATGCGAGCACGCGTTCGTCGCCAAGCTCGATCTTCTGCGACAGGTGCAGCCGGGCGACGACGATGCGCTGCGCACCTTCTATCGACGCTACCTGTCCGAGCGGCACCGCGACGCCAGTGCGGAAGGCTGCCCGATCGCCGCCGATGCCGCGCGCAAGGACGGCCCGGTTGGAGAGACGATGACGCGCGGCATCGAAACCTTCATGAATCTGCTTGCACAGCATTACGCCGCATCCGATTCTCACGCCGACGAGTCCGCGACTCAGTATCGCAATCGCGCGATGGTCACGCTCGCGATGCAGGTCGGCGGCATCGTGCTGTCGCGCGCGACCGCGCATACCGATGCGCAACTCTCGAAGCACCTGCTCGACGCAGTGCTCGACGGCATCGAAAAGGCAATCGTTTGATGCGCATGGCCTGATGCACGAGGCGGCGGGGCGGCAGGGCGCGAACGGCTATCATATGCGCATCTTTCAACGTGCTGCCTTTTACATCGGGAGAAGTGAATGCCCGCACCTCAAGACAGCGTCAGTATGGCGCTCTTTTGCGACTTCGAGAACGTGGGCGCTTGGCGTGCGCGACGCCAACTACGAGAAGTTCGATATTCGCCCCGTGCTCGAACGTCTGCTGCTGAAGGGAAGCATCGTCGTGAAGAAGGCGTACTGCGACTGGGATCGCTACAAGGGTTTCAAGTCGGCGATGCACGAAGCGAGCTTCGAGATGATCGAGATTCCGCATGTGTGTCAGTCGGGCAAGAACTCGGCGGACATTCGCCTCGTCATCGATGCGCTCGATCTCTGCTATACGAAGTCGCACGTCGATACCTTCGTCATCATCAGCGGCGACTCGGACTTCTCCGCTCGTTTCTAAGCTGCGCGAGAACGCTAAGAAAGTGATTGGCGTCGGCGTGAAGCAGTCGACCTCCGATCTTTTGATCGCCAACTGCGACGAATTCATCTTCTACGACGATCTCGTTCGCGAGCAGCAACGCGCGATCGCCAAGCGCGAGGCGCGCGAAGCGATCGCGATCGCCGTCGAGACTTTCGAAGCGCTCGCCTCCGAGCGCGGCGAAAGCGGCAAGATCTGGGAGCGTTGGTGCTCAAGAGCGCGATCAAGTGCCGCAAGCCGGGTTTCAGCGAGGCGCAATACGGTTTTCGCGCTTTCGGCAATTTGCTCGACGAAGCGCAATCGCGCGGATTGCTCGAAGTCGGCCGCGATGAGAAGAACGGCTCCTTCGTGTTCCGGGCGTCGTCCTCGTCCTCGGCTTCATCATCGACGGTCGTGAGCGCGGAGATGCGTCAGGCTGAACCGGCTGCCATCGCCGAAGAGAGCAGGGACGTCGTCGAAACAAAAGAGCCGAAGAGCAAGAGCAATCGTCGCGACAAGCGCGGTGGGCGCAAGGAGCGCAAGCACTCGGGCGAACGCCGAAGCATCGAACGAGCCGATCGACGAAGCGCGCGACGAACCGGCCATCGAGCCGCACATCGAAGCCCTAACCGAAGCGGTCGACGAAGCCTCGAACGAACCCGCGCCGCCACAACCTGCCGCACCGCGCCAAAACAGCCGCAAGGCCGCGGCGAAGAAAACCGTCGACATGCCGCAATCGTCGCTCGAATTCGCACCGCCTTCGGACATGCCGCCGGAGCCTTCACCCGCCGCCGACAGCGAAGCACCTCCGCCTGCCCGCAAGCGCGCATCGCGCACGCCGCGCGCGCAAGACGCCGAAAGACGCGAGCTGACCGAACGCATCGCTTCATCGCCCATCAGGATGACGGTGTCGCCCTGTGCGCGTCTGGCATCGATCTGCGTGTGGTCGTGATAGCGCACGTTGCAGAGCGGCAGCAACATCTCCGGCATGACGAGGACGGCGTGTTCGTCGATCTCTTCGTCATGAAGAAAGCGCATGCTGAGATCGACATCGACGAGCGGCCCGCCGATGCGTCCGGAGATCAGTTGAAAGCGCAGATCGACAGAAGGAAACGCCTGATGCAGACGGCTCATGCGCGGCATCAGCCAATGCGTGGTGAAGCCGGTCGACACCGACAGCGTGACGGTCTCGACGCCCGTGGCGAGCGCCTCGATTTCGCGGATGGCGCTTTCTATGCCGCTGAAACCCTCGGAAATCTTGCGATAGAGAATCTTGCCGCTTTCCGTCAGTTCGATGCCGCCGCGCACGCGCTCGAAGAGACGCACGCCGAGATGGTCTTTCATGCGCGCGAACATGCGGCTCACAGTGGGCTGACTCACATAAAGCTCCTGCGCCGCGCGCGTGAAGTTTCCGCAGCGCGCGGCGGCCTCGAAGACGAACAGCGCATTGGCACTCGGGAATTTCCAGCAAAGATTCAGCATAATCTAATATTATGCCCGATCCAACAATTTTGAAATTGCCGCCAAAAATAACGCACCGTATATTTTCTTTTCCCGAATCCTTCTTTCGAAGAGACGAACACCATGGACGTGCGAGCGAAAACGGGAGTGTTGATCAGGTCCGCCAAGAAGCGCTACGGCGCGGTCACGGTGTTGGAGGACGTGTCGCTCGATATCGCGCCGGGCGAGTTCGTCTCGCTGCTCGGCCCGTTCGGTTCGGGCAAGACGACGCTGCTCAGCATCCTCGGCGGCTTCGTGCAGCCGTCCGGCGGCAGCGTCTGGGTCGGCGATCGTGACATTACATTTGCGCCGCCGCACAAGCGCAACATCGGCATCGTGTTCCAGAACTACGTGCTTTTCCCGCATATGAATGTCGGCGAGAACGTCGCCTTCTCGCTGCGCGAACCGAAATCGACCTGGGCGAAGCGCGTCGCCGATGCGCTTGCGATGGTCGAACTCAAAGGCTACGAAGAGCGCAGCATCCATCAACTGTCGGGCGGCCAGAAGCAGCGCGTCACGCTTGCGCAGGCCATCGTGTTCCAGCCGCAACTCATTCTGATGGACGAGCCTTTATCCGCGCTCGACAAACAACTGCGCGAGACGATGCAGATCGATACGCCCGAGCGTCTCTACGATCGTCCGTGCGATGCCTTCGTCGCGAGCTTCATCGGCAGGCGACCATGCTCGACGTCACGCGCGCCGGCGACACCGTGCTGCACACCGCGCATCCGCTGCCGCGCGGCGACAAGCTGCTGCTCACCGTGCAGACCGAGAAGCTCGTCATCGACGGCGAGAACCGTCATGCGCACGCGAACCGCCTGTCGTGCCGCGTCACCGAAGTGCTGTACCAGGGCGAGAGTCTGCGCGTGTTCGCTGGCTCGCCGACGGCACCGCGATCAGCCTGCGCCAGCCGGGCGGCCACGACGCGCGCAAACGCATCCCCGAACCGGGCGCGCCGATGACCGTCGCGCTCGATCCGCAGGACACGATCGTCGTGTCCGCCTGACGCTTTCCTTTTTATCTTCGCCTGTGCACGGGCGATTTCGACTGCAACGCAGCAGCGCAACCTGTAAAGGACGAAGCAATGAATCTCACCGATTTCAAGGTTCTGACGTTCGATGTCGTCGGCACGCTGATCAACTTCGAGAAGGGCGTGCTCGATTCCGTGCGCCGGCTTGGCGGGCCAAAGGCGAAGGACCTTACCGACGAACAGATTTTCGAGCCGTATATGGAAGGGCGCGCGAAGTTTTACGGCCGTTCGAGCCATGAAATGGCGAATGTCTATCTGCATCTCGCGAAGGCGCTCGGCCTGAACGACGATGCGCGCGCGGCCGCCGCGTTCCAGCGCGACGTGCTTGACTAGCCCGCCTTCGACGATTCCGTCGCGGCGCTCAAGCGGCTGCGCAAGCACTATCGGCTGGTCGCGATGACCAATGCGGATCGCGTCGCGCTGTCGGCGTATGCGCATACGTTCGGCAATCCGTTCGACGATACCGTGTGTTGCGACGAAACCGGCGTCGCCAAGCCGAACCCGCAATTCTTCGCATACAACCGCGGACGTCAGGCCGCTTTCGGCTACAAGTTCGAAGACATCCTGTACACCGCGCAGAGCCAGTATCACGACATCGGCGTGGCGACGAAGCTCGGCTACGCGACCTGCTGGATCGAACGCCGTCAGGGCGTGAAGGGATTCGGCGCGACGCCGGTGCCCGACAGCGTGACGACGCCGACCTGCAAGTTCGCGACGCTCGCGCAACTGGTGGATGTGGTCGATGCCGAAATCCGCGCCGTCGCCTGAGCATGCGCGTGCCCACGACACCGCCGCGCCCGCACGCCGCTGTTCGACGCGCCCGTTTCGACCGGCGTGCCGCTCGCCCGCGATATCGACGTGGGAGTGGCGATCGTCGGCGCGGGCTATTCGGGGTTGAGCGCCGCCTATGCGCTGCAAAAGCGCGGCGTCGACTGCGCGGTGCTCGATGCGAATCCGCTCGGCTGGGGCGCAAGCGGCCGCAACGGCGGCGTGGTGTCGTCGAAGTTCCGGCCGTCGTTTCCGTCAATCGCGAAAGAGTAGGCATCGACGTCGCACAGCGCATGCATCGTCTTGCGCATGACGGCGTGCGCGTGGTCGAGCGTTTCGTCGACGAATTCGCGATCGATCGCGCGCGCTTCGAGCACACCGGCAGCCTGCGATGCGCGCATACGGATCGCGCGCTGGCATCGATCGTCGCGGAAGCGGACTGGCTGCGCACCGCGCTCCACGATACGTCGATGAGCGTGCTGTCGAGCACGAGACCGGCTCGCGAGGCTTCGTCGGCGGCGTGCTGGGCACCGACGCGGGCACGATCCTGCCGCTCGAATACGTGCGCGCATCGCGGCGGGCATCACCGCGCGCGGCGTGCCGATCTACGAAAACACGCCCGTCGTTGGCATGACGCGCGCCGACGATGGCCGCGTCGTGCTGAGCGCGCCCGGCGGCACGATGCGCATGAATCAGGTGATCGTCGCGACCAACGCGTATTCGAATCTGACCGATGCGACCTCGGCCTTCCATCGCGAACTCGTGCCGTTTCGCAGCGCGATGATCGCGACCGCGCAGCTTTCGCCCGAACTCGACGCGCAACTGATGGTCAACCGGCGCAGCTATACCGAAACGCGCCGCATGATGAAGTGGTTTCGCAAGGTCGATGGTCCGCATATTGTTCGGCGGCCGCGATGTGTTCGGCAAGGAAGGCGAACCGACCGGCTTCGATGCGCTGCAACGCGCGATGGTGGCGCTCTTTCCGCAACTGCGCGACGTGCCGGTCGAATACCGCTGGTCGGGTTATGTCGGCATGACCTTCAACGCACTGCCGCATGTCGGCAGCGCCGACGATGCCACGACCTTCTGCCTCGGTTATAACGGCGCGGGCGTCGCGATGGCGAGTCTGGTCGGCCAGCATGCGTCCTGCGCGCTCGGCGAGCGGCCCGCTCGCCGAGCGCGCAGGACGGATTGCGGCCCGTGCCGTTTCACGCGCTGCGCGCGCCGGGCGTGAGGCTCGTCGCCGCGTGGTATCAGTTTCTCGACGCCGTGGGTGGATGATGACAGCCAAACGGATACCAGGAACACGCCGCGATATCCGCCGCGACGATCGATCCCTCGGTGCGCCATCAGCGCCGTTAAGACCGCATGATGTTGCTGCTCATGGTGCCGGCGTTGCTGGTGGTCGTGGTGCTGCTGGTCGTGCCGCTCGGCTGGCTATTGTGGGAATCCGTGTATCACGATGGCGGCTTCACGCTCGCGAACTACCGGCGCATCTTCACCGGCGCGTATCTCGACACGTTCCTGCTGACCTTCAAGCTGAGCTTCGTCGTGACGGCGATCACGTTGCTGCCGGCTATCCCGTCGCCTATTTCGCCGCCTCGATTTCGCCGCGCTGGAGTGCGCTCGTGCTCGGCATGGTGATCCTGCCGTTCTGGACCAGCGTGCTCGTGCGCATTTATGCGTGGCTCGTGCTGCTGCAGCGCACGGGCCTCATCAACAAGGCGCTCCTGGGCATGGGACTGATCGACCGGCCGCTTCAGCTTTCGTACAACCAGTTCGGCACGATCATTGCAATGGATGGTGTATATCCTGCTGCCCTTCATGGTGTTGCCACTCTATTCCGCGATGCAGAAGATTCCCGCGAATCTTTCGCAGGCGGGCGCGAGTCTCGGCGGATCGCCGGTGCATGTGTTCCTGCGCGTGTTTTTGCCCTTGTCGATGAGCTGCGTGCTCGCGGGCGTGACGCTCGTGTTCATACTGTGTCTCGGTTTCTACATCACGCCGGAACTGATGGGCGGCGGCAAGTCGATGATGGTGAGCCGCAACGTCGAGATCTACAACAGTTGGGGCGCGGCGAGCGCGGTGAGCGTCGCCTTGCTGATCTGCGTGTTCGCGATCTTCTACGCCGTGAGCCGCGTGATTCCGCTCGAAAAGACGCTGGGGGCGAAATGAACTCGATTGCTTTCGGACGCGTGACGCTCGGCGCATCGGTAATGCTGATTCTCGCGTTCCTGATGATTCCGGTGGTCATCGTGGTGCCGCTGTCGTTTTCGGACGCGTGCTTCCTGACCTTTCCGCCACCCGGCTATTCGCTGCGCTGGTATCACGCGTTCTTCGATAATCCCGCGTGGATCGAGGCGGCCAAANNCTGCGCACGATGCTGATGCTGCCGCTGATGGTACTGATCATCATCGTCGCGGTTGGCGTGTTCTTCGTCTTCACGCAGGCGGGTTACGTGAACACGCTGACGGGCCTGATCGTCGCCGATACGATGCTCGGCCTGCCTTATGTGCTGATTTCCGTTGGCGCGGACCTGCGCACCTTCGACCGCACGCAGGAGATGGTCGCGCGCAGTCTCGGCATGAACTGCTTCTGCGCGTTCATGGCGGTGACGCTGCCGCAGATCAAGGCGAGCGTGATTTCCGGCGCGGTGTTCGTCTTCATTCAGGCGCTGGACGAAATCGTGGTCGCGCTGTTCGTGTCTGGCGGCACCAATCAGACGCTGACGCGCCGCATGTTCGTCACGCTGCGCGACGAAATCGATCCGACCATCGCCGCGATCAGCACGATGCTGACGGCGTTGACCCTGTGCCTCGTGATGATCGTCGTGGTCAGCCGACGTTCGTCCGCGGCGGCCCGAGCCTGAGGCGAGCATGGAGCATCTACGGCAATTCTACATCGATGGAGCGTGGGTCGAACCGTTTGGCGAGCAGCGTCTGTCGGTGATCGATCCGTCGACGGAAGCGTCGCTCGGCGAGGTTGCGCTCGGCGATGCGCGCGACATCGATTGCGCGGTCGCGGCGGCGGAGCGCGCCTTCGTCACGTTTTCGCAGACGAGCATCGAGGAGCGCGTCGCGTTGCTCGAACGCATCCTCGTGCAATACGACGCGCGCTACGACGAGATGGCCGAACTCATCATGCGCGAGATCGGCGCGCCGTCGAAGCTGTCGCATGCGTGGCAGGCTGCGCTCGGCAGGCGTCACATCGAGCAACCCTTGCGCACTGTCGCACAGTTTCCGTGGCAAAAGCGCTAGGGCACGACGCTCGTCAATCACGAGCCGGTTGGCGTCGCCGCGTTCATCACGCCGTGGAACTGGCCGATCAGCCAGATCGTCTGCAAGGTTGCGCCCGCGCTCGCGGCGGGCTGCACCGTCGTACTCAAGCCGAGCGAAGTGTCGCCGATGAACGCGATCCTGTTCGCCGACATGCTCGATGCGGCGGGCGTGCCCAGTGGCGTCTTCAATCTCGTCAACGGCGACGGGCCGACCGCGGGCACGGCGCTGGCGGCGCATCCGGACGTGGACATGGTGTCGTTCACCGGCTCGACGCGCGCGGGCGTTGAGATCGCGAAGCTGGCGGTGCCGACGGTCAAGCGCGTGCATCAGGAGTTAGGCGGCAAGTCCGCGAACATCCTGCTCGACGATGTCGATCTCGAAGCCGCGGTGACGGCGGGCGTGCATGCGTGCTTCAGCGACAGCGGCCAGTCGTGCAATGCGCCGACGCGCATGCTCGTGCCGGCCGCGCGTCACGACGAGGCGGTGGCGATCGCGATCAAGGCGGCGCAGCAGCATCGCGTCGGGCCGGTCGTCAGCGACCTACAGTTCGGGCGCGTGCAGCGGCTGATCGGCATCGGTATCGACGAGGGAGCGACGCTCGCGAGCGGCAGCATCGGACGTCCCGACGGTCTCGAACGCGGTTACTACGTGAAGCCGACCGTGTTCGCGAACGTGACGCCTTCAATGACCATCGCGCGCGAGGAGATCTTCGGCCCGGTGCTCGCGATCATGCCGTATCGCGACGAGGAAGAAGCGATCGCTATCGCGAACGATACGCCGTACGGGCTTGCGGCCTACGTGCAGTCGACGGATCGGGCGCGGGCGCGCCGGGTCGCGATGCGCATGCGCGCGGGCAGCGTGTACGTGAACTATCCCGCGTGGGATCCGGCCTCGCCGTTCGGCGGATACAAGCAGTTGGGCAACGGGCGCGAGTACGGCGAGTGGGGGCTGGAGGCGTTTCTGGAGGTGAAGGGGATCGTGGGGTATGGGGAGTGACGCGCAGTAACGCTCGATGCCTGATCGAGCGCGATGAATTCGGAATAGATCGCTTGTTCCGGCCGACGTTCGCATTCATTCTGTCTCGTCTTTCACTTCCCCATGCGAGTCAGCTTTGCGCACGTCGAAACCTCCACGCTTGTCCATCGAGCACTTCGGTCCTTTGCGATGCATCGACGTCGCTTTCGGCGATCTGACCGTCATCGTCGGTCCGCAGGCGACGGGCAAGAGCATCTTTCTCGAAACGCTCAAGCTTGTCATCGACCGCGATGCGATTCACGCCATGTTCGCGCGCCACGGCATGGCGTTCAATGGCAGCGAGGAAGCGTTTCTCGACGCCTAGGGTGCGGCATCGGCGGCGGCTGGGGAAAGCAGTCGTCCATGACCTTCAACGGCTGGGCGGTGAATCTCTCGGATCTGGCTCTCCCAGGCAACGCAGGGAAGGCCCGGCACGAGCGACTGTTCTACGTGCTGGCGCAACGGGTCATGAGCTTGCCGAACGGCATCTCGCAGAACTTCGGAACCTTCAATTTCGGCGATCCATACGCGCTTTGCGCGTTCAGCGATACCGTCCACAACCTCATTCAGAACGAGTTCGGCGCGAAGGGCGAGATTTTTCCGGTGTCCAGGCGTTTGAATCCGACCTTGCGCAAGCCGATCGCGGAACATCTGTTCAGCCGCACGAGTCTCGCCGTCGACGACCAGGACTTCACCAAACGGCTCACGCTGAGGATCGACGGACAAAAGCAGGCGCTGGGTTTCTGGTCGTGGTCGGCGGGGCAGCGCGAGTTCACGCCGATTTTGATGGGGCTGTATTGGCTGTGCGGAGCCGCGGATAAACGCCGCACCGGCCCGAGCGATGCGCACACCATCGACTGGGTCGTCATCGAAGAACCGGAAATGGGCCTTCATCCGAAGGGCATTCAGGCTGTCCTGCTGCTCGTGCTCGTGCTCGTGCTCGTGCTCGTGCTGCTGCGCCGGGGTTATCGCGTGGTCGTCTCGACACATTCGTCCGTGGTGCTGGAATGATCTGGGCGCTGCAGACGTTCAAACGTTTGGAAGCGGACCCGGCGAGCGTGCGCAAGCTGTTCGATCTGCCTGCCGTGCCGTATGCACGCGCGCTGGCGCATGCAGCGTTGGATAAACACTACAAGGTCTATTGCTTCGATCGTGACGGACAGTCGCACGACATTTCCCATCTCGATCCTGCTGCCGAGCGCACCGATGAGTCCGAGTGGGGCGGGTTGGCGGGATTCGCATCGACAGCGAACGCGGAGGTCGTGCGTGTCGCGCATGCCGCCGAGGCAAGGGCGCGACGAGAGAGAAGACAACCGCAATGACAGGTACGGAGAACTTCAGCATCAACCGGGTAATGGAAAGTCGACGGAAGGCATGAAGCAGCACAGGGCAATCGGCGGCGCATCGAAATTCAGGATCGTCGCGACATTCGCGCGTATGAAAGCGCAAAGCGGGAAGCGGGAAGCGGGAAGCGGGAAGCG
>JAQFVI010000303.1 GCA_029439495.1 Caballeronia sp. BR6202001590007 | reverse complement strand
GGGCGCGTCCGGCATGGAGCATCGGCCCGGTGTTATGCAAAGGCCTGCCACATTCATGCCTTATCATGCACACGGCAGCGTGTTCGAAGGAGGAGATAGTCCTGCCGTGCTGGCGCAACCCGCGGTAGCGATGATCGAGGGGCAGGGCAGTCAGTATCGTCCCGACGGCCGAGCAGTCAAAGCTGCGCGACGTGCGCGCAGGGCGTTCGGCGATGTGCAGCAAACGGCGTCGGCGCAGTATCGCCGGGTCAAGGACGGCACGGACGATTTCGTCCACGAGAATCCCTGGAAGGCGATTGCTCTTGCCGGACTTTTGGTGGGGTTGCTTGCGTCGCATTGACTCGCGATCACGTTCGCATCGCACGCGGCAAGCGATACGAACGGCGTTGCTACGGGCACGAGCACGAAGCAAAGCGGGCGGCCAACGCCGCCCGCTTCTTCTCGGTTCGCTACTGACTTTTCTTGAAGTCGTTCGTCTCGAGTTCCACGGACTGCCCGTGATTGCGCTCGAGCGCCTGGCGTGCCGCATCTTCTATACGCATGCGTCCTGCTTCGAACGCAGAGAGGAGATCGTGAGATGAGGTGCCGCTGTTGCCAAAATGATCGTTGAGCGCATCGAGGGAGACGCTGCACCAGACTTCCCGGCCATCCACATTGGCCTCGAATGCGACGCGTGCTGCCGCCACGACATGACGCCGCCCGCTGAACTCTATCGTCATCCTTATTACCTCCTGTTGATCGTTCGACACTGCTTAAGCGTGATAGCTTCCATACTTCGATGCCGGCGGTTCGAGCCAGTCCGTGCGCGCGTGCGATTACAAGCTCGCGCGCCCGTTCCCAGAACGCTCGCTGCGACATCGCCGTTACGCATGATACGCCTCTTGGGACGTGCAAGTAGCGCTGCAATGGCCGTGCCCGAAGCGATCAGGCGTGCGATTCGCGCATGGTGCAGAGGACCATGTTTCGCTTAGCGACAACAGAGAGATCCGCCGCGATGTGTCATGCCGTAACTGCCGGCGCCCTCGCTCGCAGCAGATACACCGGAAGCACCACCTGCGCCTTGCCGAACGACGGCGCGCCAACGGTGACGCGGCCGGCGATCTCACCGCAGCGCGGACATTCGGCGGGATCGTCGCGCTCGGCGATGTGGCGGACCGTTTCGAAAGCACCGCAATCTGTGCATTCGTAATCGTAGACAGGCATGGCGTTTCAGCTTCGTTGTGGTAATGGAGGAACGCGCAGTGGATGCCATCGCTTTGCTTGGCACGACGTAGCCAATGACCGACCGCAATGCAGCCAAGCTAGCCTCGAATGCAGAGAGTCGGCTTGGCAGGGCACACGAAAGCGCAGGATGGTAAGAGCGAAAGCCTGAAAGCGCGCCTCGCAGAAGGCGTTGCCGATCATCGAGGACCGCTTGAAGGTGCCTTAAGAGCTAGCTGCAAAGAAGAGAGGCCGTGCAGCAAGTTCGCGCAGTGTGTTTGTGTCGAACGGCTCGCGACGATTCGCAAGCCGCTCGCCGGCGATTACTTTTGCTGCAGACGTTCGCGCGCTTCGGCAATCGATTCGAAGGCTCCGGCGTTCTCATCGAACACGGACACTTTGCCGTGGCCGATGTCATAGACCCAGCCTTGTACCTGCAATTGCTTCAGAGCGAGACGTCCGGCCACGGCCGGATGTGTGCGCAGATGCGTGAGCTGCAGCCGAATGTTCTCTTCGATCATCGCCTGCACGACACGTTGCTCTTCCAGCTTGCGCGCCAGCACCACGCTGCGCGCAGCCTCCGCATTGCGCAGCCACGCGCGAACGGTCGGCATTTCGTCGGCGATGGTCGCGCCCGATGCAAGCCCCTTCATTGCGCCGCAATCCGAATGTCCGCAGATGACGATCTGCCTCACGTTAAGCGCCAGCACCGCGAATTCGACAACCGCCGACACGCCGCCCAGCATTTCGCCGTATGCCGGCACGATATTGCCGATGTTGCGGCACACGAACAGTTCACCCGGACGGGTCTGCGTGATCATCTCCGGCGAGATCCGTGAGTCCGCACATGTGATGAACAAGGTGTGCGGCGTCTGGCGATGCGCAAGGCTCTTGAACAGCGGTTCGCTGTCGGGGAACACATGCTCGCTGAAATCTTCCGCTCCCTGCAGCAGATACAGGAGATCGGGATTGTCGGAGCCTTCGCGCATCATCGGTTTGTCTGACATGGGTACCTTCGTTTTCAGGTGCGTTGGCGGCATCGGCCGCTCAAAGGCGGAAGCTTGCGGGGTTTTGAGATAGGGCGCAAGTCGCTTGCGGGGTTTTCGATGTTTCAATCGGCCGGCATGCACTGTTTGTGTGCATGAAAGGAGTCGTTCCGCGCTCTACTCGCAGCCATTTCGGTTTTTTCGAATTGACGTCTCTAGAATTTCGCATTTTTGCAGATCCTCGAGTCCGGTAGATTACTCAGAATGAAAGCGATCAGAAAGGAATCGAGATGAAATGTCCAATCTGCTCTTCGACGGAACTGTCCATGACTGCGCGGGAGGGTATCGAAATCGACTACTGTCCTGCGTGCCGAGGCTTGCTAGATCGCGGTGAACTCGACCAGATCATCCGGCGCGCGTCGCAGGCGACGCTACAGGAAGCAGGGAGGATCTGCGGGCAGCGCGTCGCGGAGACCATCACGACTACGACGAGCACGATCGACATCTAGCTCATCGCATGACACGCGCGGTTACGCCGAGTCGCGCGACAAGTTTGGGCATTCGCGGAAGAAGAAGTCGCTTCTCGGCGAATTTTTCGATCTCGATTGAACGAGACCGTTCAGTCACATTTGGTCGACCGAGCGACGGTTCAATTAGCAGATCAACCACTATTTACGCGGACTTTTTCGCGGACACGGAGACGAGAAAATGGCAACAGTGAAACAGGTGCTCAAGACCAAACTGAACGATGTCGTTCACACAATCGATCCGGAGGCGAGCGTATTGACGCAGTCGCGTTGATGTCGCGCAGAGATCGGTGCGATCGTGGTGACGATCAGCGGTAACCCTTCGGGTGCCATTTGCGGCATCGTGACGAAGCGGGACTACGCGCGAAAGGTCATCTTGCAGGACAAGATCTCTCGCACGACCACCGTATGCGAGATCATGACGGCCGACGTGATGTCTACCACACTCGACGCGAGCACCGACGACTGCATGGCCGCGATGACGCTCCGTCATTTCCGGCATCTGCCAGTATCGCGAAGATGGAGAGCTACTGCTGAAGAAAGCCCAAGGCCGCAAAACGGCGGAGGCGAGGGCGCGCTATCGCGCGCCTATTCGCCTTCAGCGCAACGTTGCGAGCAAGGATTCGATACGCGGAGAGCGGTTGCCGTGATGACCGTCCATCGCTCGATCATTGACGTCTCGCCGCGCAATACTCGGGAGACACCGATCTATCTATTTTAACCAGACAAGATAAATTTCTATCGAATTCCACAGATTTTCAAAATCTGCTGTTCTTTGTGGCTCGGCTAATCGCGGGATGGCGCGATTTGTCGCAGCTTCAGAACCCTTGCCGTTCGGCCAACCGCTCCCGTGCCTGCGCGAAACGCCGTTATGCGCAAGTTCAATTTCGCGAAGGAATTCAATGTCTCGAAAGCTCGTCGAAGCCATGCTAAAGGAAAAGCTGACCGGCGTGAACCGGTCACTGACTCAAGAGCTTCAGAATGGCGATACGCTATACAAATACAAGACCGATCCCGGTGTGACGCAGCTCGCGACATCGCAACGGGAGACGTTGTTCGAACTGTTTCGGCAGACCCTGAAGGACGTCAGTCCGCCGTCGGTCCTGGACCAACTGAGTCGTCAGATGGTTTTTCTGCTGTACGGCGTAACCATCTATGCGCAAACCGGGCGTAAAGGCGCCGCGGCGCTGGATGCGTGGGAGTGCGCGCGGCAGTTAATCGACTTTGCGTCATTCGGGCGTGTGGGCTGAAGAAACGATGGAATGCTGAACGGGACTGGCGAAACGCTCCTGTTCTGTATCGTCAAAATTTGGATAATTAACCTTATGTAAACTATAACGAACCTATAACGAACAATCCACCCCTAAAGGACCTGTAATGGTCAACGCCAATGACCTTAAGCATCTAAACCGCTGCGTCGAACTCGCGCAACTTGCACTCGAAGCTGGCGATGAACCCTTTGGCTCGATACTCGTCAGCCAAGACTGCACCGTGTTGTTCGAAGACAGGAATCGCATCGGCATCGGCGACAACACACAGAACCCGGAATTCTCCACTTGGTGCGCCGGCCAGAAGGTTCTTGTTGCCATGCAAGATCGCTTTTCCATTTCTTCGCTTCGAACATCGACATCGCATAGCCGCCCATCGAATTGCGCGTCGCTTCGCGCATCTCTTCGGCCGTTTTGTCCTCGGGCCGCTTGAAGGTCGGTACGTTGACCGACACGACACCCGTGATTGCCGGTTCGATTACTGCAGCCTTGAGTGCGTGGTATGCGCCTAACTCGATTACATGCCGTACATCGCTGCGAATGGACGTGCGAGCACGCGCAAAGCCATCGCGTGACTTTGCTCGATGCTTGTGCTGTGAAGGCTTTCGTCGCTTGCCTGGAGGCGTTGGCGACGCGGAGTCTGGCTGCAGGCGACGAGGTCGACGCGTCTAGCCGTTCAGGCGCCTTGCCGGCCGCAACCCGATTACATGCTAGCAAACCAGTTACGCGAAACCAAGGATGCTTAAAGCCGAGCATATTCCTTGGGCGATCGATCACGATAAACCGTCGATTCGCCTGCATTTTCAGCTCGAATTTCCAGAGTAACGATTAAGCAAATGGCATCGCGTAAAGAATCAATCGACGAATGGCTAGGCGGATGGTTTAAGCCTCGAACGCTAAAACCTGTCACACCGACATCTGCGCAAACGTGCTTTCCAGCACGACGATCTCGTCGCGCTCATTGTCATTGGCCGTGTGCCGAATCAAAGGCTGTTGCGCGGGCACGCTCGTCGCATCGAATTTGCGCATCGCTCGGTCAGACGGCGTAACGGCCGGGTGATCCATCCGAATGCGACGATGCCCGCGATCAAACCTAGCAGTGTCACCAGCCCCATCGACGCAAGCGTCGTTCTAAGGACCGCACTGGCCGATGCCCTGCCCGCAAGCTGATCGTGTTCCTCGCCCAGTAGAACGACATACCCCCATACCATCAGGATGCGTTCGGGATCGGCGGCGTCGGTTTCAACCTTGGCGCGCAAGCGGTTGATGTGAGTATTGACGGTATGTTCGTAGCCCTCGTGCCGATAGCCCCACACCGCGTTTAGCAGATTCCATGCGTGAAAAGACTTTGCCCGGATGCTACGCAAAGAAATAACAAAGAAATAAAACAGATCGAATTCGCGCGGCGTCAGTTCGATGCGCGTCCCATCGACCCAGGCTTCGCGCGTCAGCGGATCGATGACGATGCCGGCGACTTCGACGCGTCCACGCTCGCTCTTCGAATCCTTGGCAACCGCATCGACGCGACGAAGCAAAGCCTTGACGCGAGCCACGAGTTCGAGCACCGAAAACGGCTTGGCGAGGTAATCGTCGGCGCCGAGTTCCAGCCCGAGAATGCGATGAACCTCGCTCGACCGCGCGCTCGTGATGATGANCGCCCGGCAGCATGAGATCGAGGATGAGTGCGTCCCAGCCGCCCTGCTCCAGCAAACGCAGGCCCTCGGTGCCATCGGCGGAATGCACCACTTCATAGCGCTCGTCGCGCAGATGCAGGCTAAGGATATCGGCGATGTGCATATCGTCTTCGACGATCAAGATACGTCTGGAACGTTCCTTGGTTTGATCCATGAGCGGGCAGTGTCGAGTGTGGTCGCGAGCTTCAAAGGCAATTCGGCGCACGATAGAGGGTGCAGCTAAGCCGTGCCGCAACATTGTGCATAAAAGCGCGCGCCCAAGTATCACATTTAATTTAACTTTCGGTGAGGACTTGGCGACGCGCGCGCTTAGCATCCAGTCAACGCATCACGACCACGGAAAGTCATCATGCAGACACGCCGCCGTTNCCGCCGAGGCCGAAACCTTCGAAGTAGTTCATACCGAGGCCGAATGGCGCTCGCTGCTCGGTCCGATGCAGTTCGACGTGTGCGCCGCGAAGGCACGGAAAGGCCCTATAGCAGCGCTTTGAATGACGAACATCGTTCGGGAACCTTTACTTGTGCGGGATGCAAGCTGCCCGTCTTCTCATCAAGCACCAAATTCGACAGCCATACCGGATGGCCGAGCTTCTGGGCACCACTTCGCGTATCGACGGCTCGTTCGGCGTCGTGCGTACCGAAGCACTGCCGCCGTTGCAGCGGACATCTGGGACATGTATTCGACGACGTTACCGCGATGAAGCGCTCGCTGGGCGATTCGGAAAGCATCGGCGCGGCGATGTTGTGCGGCGTCGTCGCGATCGCATTTGGGCTCGATACCGGCGTGCTCGCCCGTGTGTCGACGGTCGCCATGGCCGGCGTCGAACAGAAGCTCGTCGACACGCTTGGCAAGCCCAAAGACGGCATGATGATGTCCGCGCAGATCACCATGAAACCCCGCAGACAACGATGCAAACGGCATGATGCGCGCCAGCACGCGTCCGTCGCAATCGGGCCAGCCCGCACCCTTGCCCGACGAAGGCGCGCTGCCTTCGCTCGATGGCGCGGTGCAGTGGCTCAATTCGCCTCCGCTGATCAGAGAGCAGAGAGGCCTTGCGCGGCAAGGTCGTGTTGGTGGACATATGGACTTACTCATGCATCAACTGTCTTCGCACGCTTCCGTATCTCAAGGCATGGGCGCAGAAGTATCGCGATCAGGGTCTGGTCGTCATCGGCGTACATGCACCCGAGTTCGCATTCGAGCGCAACGTCGACAACGTAAAGAAAGCGATTCATGACCTGAATATCGACTATCCGGTTGCCGTCGATAACAATTATGCCATCATCTGGCGTGCGCTGAACAATCAGTACTGGCCTACCCATTACTTCGTCGATGCAAACGGACAGATTCGCTATCACCATTTCGGCGAAGGCGACTCCGATCACTCGGAGCGCGTCATACAGCAATTGCTCGCCGAAGCGGGTCATGCAGACGCATCGAAAATGGCCGCACACCCCGCCGATACGCGAGCAATGTCGTCGCAAGGCGCCATGATGCAAGCCGACAACGCCGATGTGCGTTCGCCCGAAACCTATATCGGCTACGAACGCGCGGAGCAGTTCATGTCGCCCGGCGGCGAAAGTCAGAACCGCGTGCGCAACTACGCTGCGCCCAAGTCGCTGGACGTCAACGACTGGGGTCTCGCCGGCCCTTGGAACATCGGCGCCGAGCATGCGACGCTTGCCGGTGCATCGAGACAAATCGTCTATCGATTCCATGCACGCGATCTGCATCTCGTGCTGGGCCCTTCTAAAGACGGCAAGCCGGTTCGCTTTCACGTGAGCATCAACGGTGCGGCGCCGGGCGCGTCTCACGGTACGGACGTGCAGGACGGCAGCGGCACGGTGACCGAACAGCGCCTCTATCAACTCGTTCGACAGGCAGGACCCGTCAAGGACCGCACGTTTAGCATCGAATTTCTCGATTCCGGCGTCGAAGCCTATGCGTTCACCTTCGGCTGATCGGCACGTCGATTCGTCGTCAAAACACCATTGAGGAGCCGTCGTGGCCAATCTTTCAAACAAGTCCATCAAGGTCGCAGGCGTTGCCACACTCGCTGCAGGCGCCATCGCACTGATCAACGCCGCTCATTCCGCCGAGCGCGCGACGGCCGTACCGCCGGCGCCACGCATAGCGAAACCGCCGTACATGCGGAATCCGTGCGCATCACCTACGATCCGACTCAGATCACCTATGGCCGTCTGCTTCAGATCTTCTTCTCGGTGGCTCACAATCCAACCGAGTTGAACTATCAAGGCCCCGATCATGGCACGCAATACCGCTCAGCCGTGTTTCCGACCAATGCCACGCAGCGCGATGTGGCCACGGCCTATATCTCGCCCAGCTCGATGGCGCTCATGTGTTCAAGAGCAAGGTCGTCACCAGGGTCGAGGACTACAAGGGCTTTTATCCGGCCGAGGCGTATCAACAGAACTATCTGACCGAGCATCCAGAAGCCCGTATATCGCGATCAACGATTTGCCCAAGATCGGCGAGCTGAAAAAGATGTACCCTGGTGTCTATCGAAACGATGCGGTGCTGCTGGTAACCGTGGCCTCGAAGTAAGCAGCCTAATGCGGTGCTTCGCGATGAAATCATCCAGCAAGCGCAGGTTGGTCCGCACAATCGAGACGTTTCACTCGATCAACGCATCGCTGTGGCGCACGCGATGGTCGCGAGATATTCGCTGGGCGCGCTGTTGCTGATGCTCAGGTAGTCCTTGAACACGCTCATGCACTCGATCACCTCATCGTCCCGAGTTGCAATCCAGCCGATTCGCAAGCCTGCTAGACCATGCGTTTTAGAGAGCGCGCCAAGCGAGATCCCGAGTTCGTACACGCCGCAGGCTGCCGGAAGTCGATCGGCGGGATCGTAGTCCGCGGTACACCTCGTCGCTAAAAAGCCATAGCCCGTGCTTCCGAGCAAAATCCATGATGGAATCGAATGCATCGCGAAGGCAGATAACCGGTCGGGTTATGTGGCGCGCATAGCACGATCGCGCGCGTTTGCGGTCTCAACAAGCCCGGCAAGCGCGTCAGGATCGAGCTGCCACTTCGCCTGCTCCTGAGCTTGCCACGGCGACACGCTCACGCCCATTGCTTGCGTCACGGCGTAATGCGACTGGTAGACCGGCATATGCACGATCGCATGATCGCCCGGCGTGAGCATGGCATGCATGAACGAGAAGATCGCCTCTTGCGCACCGGTGTGGGCCAGGACATGGCGCGCCTCGATGCATTTATAACGTCGGGTTAGTTCGACACGCAGCGCAGGATCGCCGGGATAATCGGTATAGCCGAGCCAGGTGTCATGCAAGCCTTGCGTCGAATCGGCGTCCAGTGCCAACAAATGAAGCGATCGACATCGATTCCGTATCCGAGCTGCACAGCAGATGGCGCGCAGTGAATTCATACCGCGCAAAGTAGCGTTCAAGTTCGAAAGGACGAAGCGTGTTCATGAGATCGGGCATCTGGAAAAGTCGAGATGGCCGCAGTATGCGTTCCGGTGCTACATTCGCAAAGCTAACTTGCTTAAGCCGATTAAGGAACGCTAATGCTCGACTATGCATCTTCTCGATGCGCTGCTGGCCTTTGTTCGAACCGGATCCTTCGAGCGGAGCGGGCCGCGCGAATACGGAGCGCGTGCAGTTGCTCGAAGCCGAACTCGGCGGACGCATGCCGGCGCTGCCTGGCGCTATCGATGCGCGCCGCGCCAAGTTGCGCATCGCGGTCAACGACGACAGCATGAGTACGTGGTTCATTGATGTCGCATCGGAGTTCTGCATCGAACGTGGACTGCTGCTGGATCTGGTCGTCGACGATCAGGATCACACCGCAGCGCGGGTCCGCGACGGCGACGTGCAAGGCGCGGTCACTACCCAGGCGGAACCGGTCCAGGGCTGGCGTTCGGTCAGACTGGGCAGGATGCGTTATCGGGCAGTCTGCTCGCCGGCATATCACGCGCGTCATTTCTCCAAGGGGTTGACTCGCGATTCGCTAAGGCAGGCACCCTTGCGTTCACTTCAACGAGAAGGACGATTTGCAACGGCGGTTCCTCAAGCGTCTAACTGGTATGGATCTCTACTGGCAGAGCTGGCGAGTGGCGATCGGATGGCTGGACGAGTTCAGCGCGATGTTGAAAGCGCGCGCGAAGGCGAATCTAAAATAGCGCGCGGCACTCTCAAGTGCCATGCGCCATGGCATTACTGTCCTGCTCAGTGCCGACTAGGAAGCGTTAATGGCCGAAATAAACCGGCTTCGTGCCGTCGTTGTTCATCGGTCGCGACATGCGCATGCCGGACGCCGATGCGCCCGCGGGCATGCCGCCGTAGGCCTGATCGTTCTGCATTGCACCGTTTTGGCCCTGCACGCGGCGTTCGGCGGCCTGCGCGTCGGCGGGATAGGTGGTCTGATCGTTGACACTCGGGTTATAAGCCCGCCGCTTCGACTTGCTGCAGATCCTGCTTGACCTGCGAACGCGTCAGGCCGGAATCCGATTGCGCGAAAGTGAGTGCCGGCGCGACCAATACGGCGGCAACGGCCATTGCCTTAACGAAAGTCTTCATGGTGTACCTCCGGTTGCTGTGGTGACGTTGGCGGCGCATAGAAATTCTGCGCTCACTTAGTCTTAGCATCGGCCGCGCCCGCGACTGCGGTCAACTCGTCCGGTTTTCGTTCAACTTCACCAGTACGTAAAGCATGCGATTAGCCGGTGTCGGCACGCCCAACGCTTCGCCCCGCCGCACGATTAATCCATTGAGATGGTCGATTTCGCTTAGCTTGCTTGCGCGCCATGCATGTCCTGCGCCGTCGAAGAAAACTGATTAGGCATCGTCTCAGCAATTTTTCGCACGGCAGCATCGACGTCGCGGGAATAGTCACGCTGTCGGCCTTTGCAACGGCCAGACATTCGTCGACGACATCGCGCATGGCCCGGGTGACGCCGTCGACCTTGACCAATTTCCCATAAGACATCCGCGCCAATGCCGATAACGCGTTGTACGCGCAATTGAGCACCAGCTTGGCCCAGAGCGAACCACGCACGTTTCGGAGATTTCAGTCGGAATGCCTGCCTGCACGAGCGCTTTAGCGACGGCTTTGCCATTGCTCGACGGTTCGATCACCAGTTCGCCGCGTCCGTGATGACGGACTGCCCCCATGACAGCGACTTTCATTTTCGGCTTCTCCTGTTTGCTGTGTTGCGTTGCCCGCATGAACCGGAAC
>JAQFVI010000302.1 GCA_029439495.1 Caballeronia sp. BR6202001590007 | reverse complement strand
GGCGGAATCATGCTGCTTAGCGAACTCCAACAGCACTCATGCACCATCTAAGCGCATTTGCTTAGCAATTTTTCTCTGGACTTGCCTGAACTTTTTTATGCGAAAGTTACTCGTAAGAAATTAGCTGCCGTGCAAACGCGCGTTGGCCCTAAGAGTCCTCGCACGTCGGCAATGCGCGGCCTGAATCGCTTCTGGACTTCCCGCGTCTTGCGTAAGGCAGAGCCCCAAGGTGCTGTGGATCGGTTGCGCGGACAGCCGCGTGCCGGCCGAGACCGTCACCAACGCCAACCCCGGCAATCTGTTCGTCCATCGAACATGAACTCCTCATAATCACCCGCAATCGAACAACCATCTGGCGACATTGCCGCGCGATCTGTTCGCGGGCACCGTCGTTTTTCTCGTGGCGATGCCGCTGTGTCTCGGCATCGCGAACGCATCCGGCGTCGAGCCGTTCGCGGGGCTGCTGTCGGGCATCATCGGCGGTCTCGTGGTCGCGCTTCTGAGCGGCTCGCAACTGAGCGTGAGCGGTCCGGCCGCAGGACTGATCGTGATCGTCGTCGACGGTATCATGGGACTCGGCAGCTTCTCGGCGTTTCTGCTCGCGGTGCTGTTGTCCGGTGCGATCCAGTTCGGCTTCGGGCTTCTGAAGGCTGGACGCTTCGCCGCCTACGTGCCGTCCATCCGTGATCAAAGGCATGCTGGCCGCCATCGGTCTTTTGCTGGTGATCAAGCAGATTCCGCTCGCGGCGGGCTTCGCCAATGAAGGCGCGCCCGCGGCAAGCGGCGCGGGCATCGCGCAAACGCCGTTCGGCCCGATCTCCATCGCCGCGTGCGCGGTCGCGCTGGTGTCGCTCGCGATGCTCGCGGCATGGGACACGCGCGCGATGCGTCGCTTTGCGCTGGTGCGCGCCGTGCCCGCACCGCTGACGGTCACGCACTGGGCGACGGCATGTATGGCGTGCCCTTCGCCGTCGCACTCGAAAAGGGCTACTTCAAGGAAGCGGGCGTCGACGTGACCGGCTTCATCACGTCCGAAGGTGGCGGCACGACCGTTCGTAACGCGATGGCTTCCGAGATTCCCTATGGCGAAGTCGCATTGCCCGCGGCTATTTCGGCAGTGAAGCAAGGCGTCGATCTGACCATCGTGCACGGCGGCGTGTAGAGCCTCGCGGATCTCGTGTGGGTCGAACTGAAGAACGGCACCATCACGAACATTCAGCAGATGAAGGGCAAGACCATCGGCTACAGCAGCTCGAAGTCGACCACCGATACGGTGGTGACCATCGCGCTCGATCGCGCGAAGCTCACGGGCCAGGCGCAGCGCAAGCCGGTCAGCAGTTCGAGCGGCATGCTGACCTCGCTGCAGCAGGGCGCGGTCGACGTCGCCTACATGACCGAGTCTTCGTACAGCGCGAAGAAAGACCAGTTGCGCATCGCGTTTCGCTCGGCCGATATCGTGCCGAACGAAACTCAGACCGTCGGCATCGTGCGCACGGACTATCTCAAGCAGCATCCCGACGTCATCAAGGGGATCATCGCGGCGCGGCGCAGGCCGCGCAGTACATCGCAGCGCATCGGGAGGAATCGGCGCAGATCCTCGCGAAGCAATACAAGATGGACCCGGCCGTCGGGTTGCGGCAAGTCCACGCTGCTCGACGTGCTCGTGGGACTCAATCCCGCGAGCGGCGGCGGTCGAGTTCGAAGGCCAGCGGGTCGGACGCGAAGTGCCCGACGGCGTCGCTGTGGTGTTTCAGGAGGACGCGAGTTTTCCGTGGCTCAGCGTGTTCGACAACGCGGCCTTTGCTGCGCGGCGCGCGGGCGTGCCGGAGAACGAGGTGCGCGAGTGCGTCGATCATGCGCTCTCGTTCATGGGTCTCAAGTCGTTCGCGCGCGCTTATCCGGCGCAGTTGTCCGGCGGCATGCGCCAGCGCGTATGCATCGCGTGCGCGATGGTCGTGCGGCCGCGCCTGATGCTGCTCGACGAACCGTTCGGCGCGCTCGATCAGCAAACGCGCCTGCTGATGGGCGACGAAACGCTCAAGCTCTGGCGCGATACCGGCGCCACGGTCATGCTCATCACGCACTCGATCGACGAAGCCGTGCGCAAGTCTGGGGACTGCTGCGCGACGAAGCGTTGAAAGCGCTGGGGAGCCGCGCGTGAACGTCGCGGCGCGCTGGCGCATCGGGCTCGTCGTCGCATTCGTCGCGCTGCTCGAACTGGCGACGCGGCTCGCGTGGATCGATCCCGTATCGTTCATTCCGCCCTCGCGCATGGCGGCGAGCGCGTGGGACATCCTCACGTCGGGGCAATACACCATCGATATCGTGCAGACGCTCGGCAGCGCCTTGCTCACGGTGGCGCTAGCGGTCGTCGCGGGCTTCGCCGGCGGCGTGCTGCTGTTTCGCCTGCCGCGTTTGCGGCGCGTGCTCGATCCCTTGCTGCTGTCGTATACGCGGTGCTGGTGTTCGTGCTGTATCCGATCCTCATCGTCATCTTCGGGCTGAATCGCTGGCCGCTCGTCGGCATCGGCTTTCTTTTCGCGGTCGTCGCGATGGCGGTCAATACGCTCAACAGCCTCGAGCGCGTGCTGTTGCGCACGGCGCGCGTATGCCGCCTGAGCACGCTCGCGGAGATTCGGCTGATCACCTTGCTGGCGAGCCTGCCGTTCGTGAAGCTCACGGTCGTGTATGCGTTCATCGCCGTGGTGGCGAGGGAATTCGTGTTGTCGGGATCGGGCTTCGGCTATTAGATCGCCTTCACCTACAACGCGTTCGACAACGGCACCATGTACGGCCTCATGCTGCTGATGCTGGTTTTCGTCGGCACCGTGACGGCATGTCACGCGCGATGCTGGCTCGACGCGCTGGTGCTCGTCGTGGTGCTGGTCGCGCTGTGGCAGGCGCTGAGCGAACTGCTCGGCCCCGACGTGCTGACCCACGCCGCTGAGCACGGTGCGCCGCGCGATCCATATCGTCAGCGACGCGGACTTTCCCGCGAACCTCTACGTGACCTCGCTCGCGTTCGGCACGGCGTTCACGATCTCGGCGATCGCGGGCGTATGCATCGGACTCGTGCTCGGCGTGCGCAGGCTGGCGGGCGAAGTCATGGAGCCGCTGATGATGGGTTTCTATTCGATCCCGAAGGTCACGCTCTATCCCGTCGTGTTGCTCGCCTGCGGACTCGGCCTGTGGGCCAAGATCGTGTTCGGCGTCATGCACGGCATCGTGCCGATCACGCTCTTCACGATGAACGCGGTACGCAACATGCCGCCCATCTACGGACGCGCGGCGCGTACTTATCGCATGCGGCCGGCGGATTTCGCGCGCCATGTGCTGCTGCCCGCCTGCGTGCCAGAAGTGGTCGCGGGGCTGCGCATCGGCTTCTCGCTGACCTTGCTCGGCACGCTGATCGGCGAGATGTTCGCTTCGCAGAGCGGCATCGGCCGCTTGTTGATGATCGCGATGAACCGCAACGAAACGAGCACGATCATGGCGCTCGCGCTGATGCTCTTCGTGTTCGCGATGCTCGTCAATCTGCTCTTTCTCGCGTGGCAGCGCCATCTCTCGCATAGCGACGACCGATCATGAAAACGCTCTTCGACAAGCTGTGGGACAGCCATACGATCGCGCATCTCGCGGGCAGCATCGACCTGCTGCAGGTGGACCGCCATCTGATGCACGAACTCACCGGCGTGGAAGCGGTGCACGTGCTGGAGAGGTGCGGCCTCGGCGTCGACAGTCCGTCGCTCACATATGCGACGCTCGATCATGTGATCTCGACCGTGCCGGGCCGCACCGCCGGCGATGCGGCATGGAGCACAGAGATGGTCGAAGCGATGCGCGAGCAGATGACGCATCACGCCATCCCGATCTTCGATATCGGCAGCGAAGGGCGGCAGGGCATCGTGCATGTGATCGGCCTGGAGCTGGGCCTGTCGTTGCCGGACACCTCGATCGTCTGCGCGGACAGTCATACCTGCATGCATGGCGCGATGGGCGCGCTCGCGTTCGGCATCGGCTCAACGGAAGTGGTGCATGTGCTTGCCACGCAGACGATCCGTCAGAAGCGGCCGCGCACGATGAGTGTGCGCTTCAACGACCGCGTGCGCGAAGGCGTCACGGCGAAGGGCATGATTCTCTATCTGATCGGCAAGATCGGTGCGGCGAGCGGCACGGGTTTCGCGATCGAATACGCGGGCGAGGCGGTCGAGGCGCTGTCGATGGAAGGGCGTCTCATGCTGTGCATCAGGCATCGAACTGGGCGCGAAGTTCGGGCTCGTCGCGCCTGACGACACCACCTTCGCCTATCTGCGCGACCGGCCGTATGCGCCGAAGGGTGCACAGTTCGATCGCGCGGTCGCCGACTGGCGAGCGCTCACCACGGGACCACACGCGCACTTCGACCTCGAAGTCGACATCGATGCGAGCGACATCCGCGTGCAGGTGACCTGGGGCACGAGCCCCGAACACGTCATCGCGCTCGACGATGCGATCCCCGATCCCGCGATGCTCGACGACGAATCACGCCGCCGCGCCGCGCAGAACGCAATCAACTACATGGGTGTGCGCGCCGGGCAGCGTCTGGACGAACTCGCGGTCGATCGCGTGTTCATCGGGTCCTGCACGAACAGCCGCATCGAGGACCTGCGCGCGGTCGCGCGTGTGGTGGACGGTCGGCACGTCGCCGTGCGGGTGAAGGCGTGGGTCGTGCCGGGGTCATTGAGCGTCGTGCGTCAGGCGCACGAAGAAGGGCTCGACGCGATCTTTCTCGCGGCGAGCTTCGAATGGCGCGAGCCGGGCTGCTCGATGTGCGTCGGCGCGAACGGCGACGTGACCGGTCGCGGCGAGCGCTGCGTATCGACTTCGAATCGCAATTTCATGGGCCGTCAGGGGCCGGGCGCGCGCACGCATCTCGCAAGTTGCCGTGGCTGCCCCGAGCGCACTGGCGGGGCATATCGCCACGCCGCATCGAACGGAACCGCAACGATGAAAGCCGTCACCACGACACCGATCTTATCATTCGCATCGAGCGCATCTCGCAACTCGTGCGCGGGCAGCTCGGGCCGTATCTGCTCGAAACGCTGCGTTATCGCGGCGACGGTCCCCCGAGCGGCGAACGCGAGGATTTCGTGCTCAATCGGCCTGAGTTTCGCGATGCCCGCACGATCCTCGGCGGCAACAACTTCGGCTGCGGCAGTTCGCGCGAAATGGCCGTGTGGGCGCTGGAAGAGGCGGGCATCCGCTGCGTGATCGCGCCGTCGTTCGGCGACATCTTCGATGACAAGGCCGCCGAATTCGCGGACGTGCTCCATCTGGGCCGGACTTGCCTGCAGACGCCCAGCCGATGCGCCTCGGCCAGTTGTTCGGCGGCTATGCGTCGCTGACCCGGCGGCTTGCGGACGAACTGGCCGCCGTTCGCGACAAGCTGCGCACGCTGCCGCTAGGCGGCACTACGATCAGGACGGGCTTCGGCGCGCCCGCCGGATGCCGCCCGGCCGTGTATGCGCATCTGCGCGATATCACCGAGGTCGGCTATCAGGCGCCGTGGACCTTCGGCGCCGTGCGGCTGCTGTCGGGCGTCGCCTTCATGGCGCTGTACACGTCGGTCGAAAGCTGGCTCAACGGCACCGTCGAAAACGAAAAGCGCGGCCAGATCTTCTGGCATCTATGCGGCGATCAACTATCTCGCGGCCGGCAGCGGTCAGTTCCTGCTCAATGTCGGCACGGCTTCGGGCGCGCAGCAGTTCTCGATCGCCGCCGCGCTGCCGGTCACGCTGATGGAAGGCTGGCCCGCCAAGGTCGACGACGCGAATCTCGATCGCGTGCCCGCGCGGACCTGGGCGCAAAGCCTCGCGGGCTTCATCTACAGCAACTTCTATTCGCTGATGCCGGTGTATCTTAAGCGCACCGGCTTCTCCACCGACGAACTCGCGACCTTCATGGGCGTCGCGCTGATCCGCGTCGATCTCGGCGGTGCTGAGCATCGTGCTGTTCTGCTTCGATTTCCGGATCGTCATCTGGTGCGCGACGCTCGCTCGCCTATGTCGCCGTGACCTTCACGCAGTACGGGCTGATCGTGTCGCATGTGCAGGACCACACGGAGTCGCATCTGCGGGTCGCCGTGTCGTGGGCGCTGGTGACGAGCACGGTCGGACCGTGGTTGATGGGGCGGCTCGCGTGTTCGAGTCTGACGGGGCGGAAGTGGGACATGGCGGATGCTTGCAAAGGAGAAGTGAGTCGAAACCGGAAAGCCGCGCTCAGGCAGCGGCCGGGGCCGCGGCCGCGTTTTTGCGCAGCAGCGCATAACGCGCGCTCAGCGCCAGCAGCACGCACGACAGCGCATTGAACAGAAACAGCCCGCTCGGGCCGACGAGCGTCATCAGCGCGGAGGCCAGCGTCGGCCCCGTTATGCCGCCGAGCGAGAACAGCACCAGCAGGATGGTCGACAGGTGGCGCGACGTGATGGCCGCCGCCTGGTCGATGCCGGTCGAATTCACGCCGCCGCGCATCGTGGTCGTGATCGACAAGCGCACCTACACGCGCGAACTCGCGGCTGCGAGCGGCAGCTTCGGCCTGATCGTGCCGGGCGCCGCGCTGATCGACCTGACCTATGCGGTCGGCTCGGTCTCGGGGCGCGATCTGGACAAGTTCGCCGAATTCGGCATCAAGACGGTGACGGTGACGGGGCCGGTGCTCGGCCTGCCGCTGATCGTTTCGTTCGTCGCGCTGGTCGGCGGCGGCATGTTCACGCGTCCGGAACGCCGCATCCGCAACACGATGCGCACCCGCCACGGCGCTCGCGCTGCCCGCGCCGGAAACGGCTGCGGCGAGCGTTGCCGAAGCCGCGCCCGTCGCGCTGAGCGCGGGCGAGACGCTCGTGGCGGCCGGCAGCGCGTTGGTCGCGCTCATCACCGCAGTCGCCGCTGCCGCGATCGCGCCGGCCGCGCTGCCGGAATAAGGCACCGCAGATCCCGGCCCGTCCGGGATCTCGCGCGGATTCATCATTGAAGTGTGGTATCAAGCACGTTGTCGCCGACTTCGTGCTCATTTTTCATGCTCTCGATTTCCGAGGCGTCGCTGCTGTTTGCCGGCATCGTCGTCATTCTCGTCACTCCCGGTCCCACCAATACGCTGCTCGCCGCCGGCCTGCGACGCGGCGTGAAGCGCGCGATGCCGCTGATGTTCGGCGAGTTCGCGGGCTATCTGATCGCCATTTCCGTCTGGAGTTACGTGCTCTCGCACGCGGCGAATGTCCTTGCCTGGCTGCCCGGTTTCATGCGCATCGCGTGCAGCTTGTACATCGCCTATCTGGCGGTGCGGATGTGGCGCGCGGCGGTCCAACTGCCGTTGGTGTCGGACACCGGCGTCGGCGTGCGCACGCTGTTCGTCACAACGCTGCTCAATCCCAAGGCCATGTTGTTCGCGGGCACCATCTTTCCGGCGGCCGCCTTCGCGCGCGGACCGCTCTTTCTCCAGTCGATGTCGATCTTCACCGCCGCGCTCGTGCCGATCGCGCTGCTGTGGATCGCGTTCGGCGCGGCGCTCGGCACGGGCCGGCCCGCTGGGCGAGTCTCGGCGCGGGTGCGGCGCGGCGCCTCGCTCGTGCTGGACACGTTTTCGATGGTGCTCGCGTGGAGTGTGTTCCGCTGACGGCGACGGCGCGCGATCGACGATGCACGAGGCATCGCGCTGTGCGAGATATCACCGCGTGTTACAAACGCGATGGCGCGGCTCAAGCGATTTCACCGATAGGACACGCCATGACCTCACCGCAGCGCACGCAGGACGCCTCTCGAGACGCACCGCATTCGTCGCACGCGCCGCATGAAGCGCTGATGTCCTACTATCCAGACGAAGCGCGCCGTCGCAGCTGGCTGCGCGGCATCTTCGACCGCACCGCGCCGGACTACGATGCGATCGAGCGCGCCATGGCCTTCGGCTCGGTCCGTGGTATCGGCATCGCGCGCTGCGCGCGGCGGGGCTGGCCGAGGGCATGCGCGTGCTCGACGTCGGCATGGGCACGGGCCTCGTGACGAGGCAGGCCGTCGCCATCGCGGGCGATGCCGCGCTGGTCGCGGGCGTCGACCCGAGTCCGGGCATGGTCGCTCAGGCGAATCTGCCGCCGGGCGTGCAGACGCGCATCGGCACCGCTGAAGCCCTGCCGTGCGACAGCGCGGCGTACGACTTTCTGAGCATGGGTTTCGCGCTGCGCCACGTCAGCGATCTGGCGAAGGTCTTCGACGAATACTTCCGCGTGCTCGCGCCCGGCGGACGGCTGTGCGTGCTCGAAATCACGCGTCCATCGAGCGCGGTGGGCGTCGCGTTTCTGAAGTTCTACATGCGCGGCGTGGTGCCGCTGATCGCGCGCGTCGTCGGCAAGAAGAAGGAAAGCGTCGAGCTGATGCGCTACTACTGGAACACCATCGAAGCCTGCGCGCCGTCGCGCTCGACGATCGCGAACGCCGCCGCTTCGCCGATGGAAATGCCGTCGCGATGCAGGTCGAACGGCTTGCACAGACCCGGCGGACAGCAGTTCGAGCGAATTGAAGCCGTACAGCGTCGTCAGGCACAGCGTGTCGACGCCGCCGACGGGCGGCATCGAAAACACCGTGTCCTGACGTGAGCAGGCGGCCAGCACGATACACAGTCCCGCCATCCACACCATCGCCTGTGCGTTCATCGTCGCTCCGTTCAAAACATCAGCGTTGCGCGGCCGGGTGCCGGAGCAGCCAGCTACGCAGGATCGTCGCGTCTTTGAAGTGCGCATGCGCAGCGGGCGCGCCCAGCAGCACGAACAGCGTCGGGCGTCCGCGCACCATCGTCACGATGATGATGGCAATGCCCCGCTTCGTTGGTGAAGCCGGTCTTTTGCAGACCGACCTGCCATGACGCACAATACACGAGCGGATCGGTATTGCGATAGACGAGCGGTCCGTCGCCGCCGAGCACGAGCTTCTCGTGCGAAGTCGCATATTCGCGGATCGTCGGATAGCGATACGCCGCGCGCGCAAGCCGCGTGAGATTGCGGGCGGTCGAGACGTTATGTGGCGACAGCCCCGTCGGATCGACGAAGTGGCTGCGCGGCACGTGCAGGCGCTGCGCGGTGCAGTTCATCGCGCGCCCGAAACCGGAACGCCCGCCGGGATAGTCGCGGCTCAGCATGGTCCGGCGCAACAGCAGCGAGCCGACGGGCAGACGCGAACGCGACCACTTGAGGCGATCGACATCGGTATCGGTAATGCGCGCGGGCTTGATCAGCGAGCGCTTCGAATCGATGACGACCATCGCGGTCATCAGCTTGGTCAGCGATGCGATGGGCACGCGCAGATCGGCGTTCTTCGTATAGAGCGTGCGGCCACTCGTCATGTCCACCGCGATGGCCGCGCGCGACGACACGGCCGGTTGCGCGACGTGACGCTTCTTGTGCGGCTTGCGGATCACGCGCTTATGGACCGCATGCTTGTGCACGACATGCTTATGCACCACGCGCTTTGCATGCACGACGGCGGACACGAGGCTCGCGAACAACAGGATGAAGAGCAACCAGATGGAATCGCATCATGACGCGTTCCCGAACGCGTCGTCACGAACGTCGACGAGGAAGGCAGAAGTCATGAAGCGCCGGGGCGGGTGCGGACAAGAGCCGGTCACCCTAAAGCGCCCGCCCTAAACGTGACTTAAACGCGGCAGCGGAAAAGCGTTTCGACGCGGTGCTCAGCGACCTGTCAGACGCCGCGCGATCAGCATCGGCAAACGCACGAGGAAGCCCAGGAACAGCCTCGTGTGCATCCAGGTGAGCAGCACGTTGTCGCGGCCGTATGGAAGTGCGAGACGCCGCCCTCTTCCGCCGACAGATAGCGCACCGGCGCATCCACGTTGACGGGTTTCACGCCGCGCCAGCACAGGCGCACGACCGCTTCGGGATCGAAGTCGAATCGGTGCATGAAGGTCTGTCCGCGCATCACGGCGGCAAGCGGCGCGATCGGATAAACGCGAAAGCCGTACAGCGAATCACCGATGCCCATCCACAAGGTTTCGAGATTCGCCCAGCCATTGGAAATGCGCCGTCCCTGCACGCGCAGTTGCGGCGCGTTCGCATCGAACTTCGGCTTGCCGAGGATCATCGCCGCGGGCGTGACCTGCGACTTCGCCATGAATGTGCCGATCAGCGACGCGGAATGCTGATCGTCCGAGTCCATCGTCAGGACGTGCGTTTAGCCGAGCCGCGCGGCTTCGTCGATGCCCGCGAGTATCGCCCGCCTTTGCCGCGATTCTCCGGCAGCACGATCACGCGCAGGTCCGCATCGGCTTCGGCCATCTTTTGCAGGCGCTCGGCGCTGCCGTCATCGCTGCCGTCGACCACGACCCATACCGGATTCCATTGGGTGTCGATGCTGCGGCCGCATCGGCGCGCAGGGTCCTGACGATTGCTGCGGTTCGCGCGCGCCGTTCAGTCTCGATGCAGCGGGTTTCAGTTCGATGACATCGCGCCGATGCGCCGCTCAGCGCGTGCGATGCGACGCGACGTGAGCCGCCAGCGCGCCAAGATTCGCAAAGATCTTCTGATTGTCGGGGTTGTCCGAGCGCAGCTCGAACCCGTACTTCTTCGAAATCAGCAGCGCGATCTCCAGGATGTCGATGGAATCCAGCCCGAAACCTTCTTCGTACAACGGCG
>JAQFVI010000301.1 GCA_029439495.1 Caballeronia sp. BR6202001590007 | reverse complement strand
CCATCAGCATCGTCAGGTTTTGCTCTTCGCCAAGCCGGCGGATCACGTTCAGCACTTCGCCGCACAATTCGGGATCGAGCGCGGACGTGACTTCATCGAAAAGCATGATCTTCGGACGCATCGCCAAGGCGCGTGCGATCGCCACGCGCTGTTGCTGCCCGCCCGACAATTGCGACGGATAGTGATCGCATTTCTCGGCGAGCTCGACCATCGACAGCAACTCGCGCGCGTTCGGTCGCCTCCTGTTTCGAGAGGCCGAGCAAGCTCATCGGCGCTTCGATGGTGTTCTGCAGGGCCGTCATGTGCGGGAACAGATTGAAGCTTTGAAACACCATGCCGATCTTGCTGCGCACCTGTCGCACATCGCACATGTTTCGTCGACGCGGGCACGCGCCGGCCGCCGCGCATCTCGTGCGTAAGCAGCTCGCCGTCGACTTCGATCACGCCGTCGCTCAAGGGATCGAGCGTCATCAGCACGCGCAGCATGGTCGACTTGCCAGAGCCGCTCGGTCCGATGATCGTGACCTTCTCGTTGCGCGCGATGTCGAGATCGAGACCGTCGAGCACGGTCAGCGCGCCATAGCGTTTGGTGACGTTGCGAAAGCGCACCATCGGCGCATTCATTAGCTCGCTCATTGGCTAATTCATCAGCGCATCGGCAGCCGCGCCGAGCACGGGGTCGAGGTCTCGTTTTATCTGCTGCTCCTGGATTTGCATAAGCGTGCGCCGTCCGCCGGGTTCGGGAAAGTCATGACGTGCATGGCGCTGCTCAAGGCAGACGCACGCGCCGTTCGAGATGACGCACGCTCGAGGCGAACGTCACGCTGATGATGAGAAAGAAGATGCCCGTCATCGTGATCGGCTCCAGATAGCGGAACGTTTCGGAGCCGAGACTCTTCGCTTGCTGCATGAGTTCGACGACGGTGATCGCCGACAGCACCGGCGTGTCCTTGAACATCGCGACGAGGTAGTTGCCGAGCGCGGGAATCACTGGACGAATGGCTTGCGGCAGGATCACGCCGCGATAGGTGTGCCATGGCGAAAGCGACAACGCACACGACACTTTCCATTGACCGCGTGCGACGCCGTTGAGTTCCGCGCGATAGACCTCCGACACATAGCACGCATAGTGCACCGCGATGCCGATGGTGCCCGCCGTCAGCGCAGACATCGTCAGACTGTAAAGCGGCGCAACGTAGAAGAGCACGTAGACCTGAATCAGCAAGGGCGTGCTGCGAATGAATTCAACGAACAACGCGGTGGTTCTGGAAACGGGCGCGAACGCGCTGCGCCGCATGATTGCGAGCAGCAGTCCCAGCACCAGCGATAGTAAATCCGATCAGCGTGATGCCGATGGTGTACAACGCCGCGCGCGCGAGTTCGGGAGGAATATGCAGTGCGTATTTCGCATCGAACAACTGGCTGAAGGAACTCATGACGCGACCCTCGGAATGCTGCGGTGCACGGCCATATGACCGCTCACACGCCACTCGAAATGGCGCATGACGCTGGCGATGATCTGCGCAAGCACGAAATAGATCAACAAGGTCAGCCCGAAGACTTCGGCGGTGCGGAAGGTCGCTTCGTCGAGCTGGCGCGCGCGGAACGTGAGATCCGACAAAGTGATCAGTGATACGAGCGATGTGCCCTTGAGCAGTTCGATCATCAGATTGGTCGCGAGCGGCAGCGCGTTGATCATCGCCTGAGGCAGCACGATGCGCCGCAGACGCAACGCGCGCCGCCGCGGGCATGTTCAGCGCCAGCGCTGCTTCGTACTGCCCGCCGGGTACCGAGCGCAGCGCGCCGCGCAGAATCTCCGACCCATAGGCGCCGTAGTGCAGGCCTAGCCCGACGATCGCGACCGTGAAAGGCGTCAGTTGCAGATGGAAAGGCGGCAAGGGCAGCAGAAGAAAAGCCAGAACAACTGCACCAGCAGGAACGTGTCGCGAAAGACCTCGACATACGCATTGCTGGTCCAGCGAACGATGCGCGAGTGCGCCGAGCGCATCGCCGTCGCCACGCTCGCCATCGCGATCGCAAGCAGGATGCTCGCGAAAGCGATTTCGATCGTGACGAGCGTGCCCTGCATCATCAAGGGGAGAAGCTCACGGAGGTCGCTCATGACGGATCCTTGCAAGGATGACGGACGCTATACCGGCCTTAACCGCCGCAGAGTTCAGGCACTTTCTTCGACGTCAGGTTGCTCTTGTCGAAGCCGAACGGCCCGACCGTCTTCAGATGATCGTCGGTGCCGAGCCACGCATGCAGTTCCTTATCGACGGCATCGCGCAGGTCCGTGTCTTCCGGACGAAAGGCGAGCGCGCCATAACCCGTATGCTTCGGATCGTCGTTGAACCGGGCCAGCCGACTTGCGGACCGCCCTTGCTCGCGAGGCCTTTCATCGTCAGCGCCGTGCCCACGGCGGCGTCCGCGCGGCGCGCGCGCACGGCCTGCAACTGCGCCGTCGTGTCCGGCACCTGCAGGATCTGATCGTCCTTGATGCCCGCTTTGCGTGCATAGCCGAGTTCGGCGGTGCCCGCCATGATCGCGAGTTTCGCGTCCGGTTGCTTGGCGACGTTGGCGTAGCTATGCAGGTTCTTCGGATTGCCTTTCATCGTCAGCAGCGTGTCGGGGATTTGATATTGCGGGTCCGCAAAAGTCACCTGCTTGCAGCGCTCCGGCGTGATGTACATGCCCACAGCGATCACGTCGAAGCGGCCCGTCTTGAGGCCTGGAATGAGTGCGCCTCATTCGGTCACAGCACCGCATCGACCTTCTTGACGCCAAGCCTGGCAAAAATCTTCTTGGCGATCTCCAGCGATTCGCCGGTCACGGTGCCGTCGGGCGTCGTATAGGCGAAGGGCGTTTCGTTTGCGTAGCCGATGCGCACTTCGTTCGTGCGCTGAATGCGCTGCAAGGTCGTTTCCGCGCTAGCGCTCGCTGCAAGTCCCGTGAAAGTCGCCGCTGCGAAGTCGGGCGCGGCAGTTTCGTCGCGGCGCGCGTGACGGAAACAATGTCGAATTACATGCTCGATACGGCCGAACGGTCGGTGGTCGACTTCTCGATCGCGCGTATCGTGCACACGCCCGAACACGATGCGATGTGGCGCAAGGTCTGCGCGACGCTCTCCACCATCGAGGATCAGCCGTGGATACGGGCGTTCCGTCCCATCGTCGGTTTTGAAAACCACCGGCGGGCGGGCGTCGAATGGCTCGCGGGACTCAACATGCCCGCGAGCGCGGACACCTTGCTGGTGACGAACGGTGTCGCGCACAGCATCTTTCTCGCGCTCGCGTCGATCGTCGGACCCGGCGATACGGTGTTATGCGAAAGCCTCACGGATCATGGCGTGATCGGCTCGGCCAATTTGCTCGGGTTTACGCTCAAAGGTCTGGAGATCGACGAACACGGCATACGTCCCGAACACTTCGAAGAGATCTGCGACAGCGAACGCGTGAGCGCGCTCGTCTGCACGCCCACGCTCAACAATCCGACGGTCGCGATGATGCCCGATTCGCGCCGCCGCGCGATCGCGCGCATCGCCGAGCGCTATGGCGTGTATGTGATCGAAGACGATGTCTACGGCGCGCTGCCGTCGCGCGCAAACGCCGATCGCGAGTCTCATCCCCGAACTTGCGTTCTATTGCACGAGCATGACCAAGTCGGTGCTGAGTGGCCTGCGCACGGGCTTCATGACGGTGCCGCGACGGCTTGCGTTGCGCGCGGAAAGCGTGCTGCGCGTGAGTTGCTGGATGGCGACGTCGCCGATCGCGGAAGTGACGGCGCGCTGGATCATGGACGGCACCGCGCAACGGCTCGTGCAGATTCATTGCGATGCACCAGGGTGTCGTGCGCGAGTTGCTCGGCGACTATCTGCTGGGCAGCCATCCGAATGCGCTGTCCGCATGGCTGTGCGTGCCGGACGAATGGGAAGCCGAACACATCACGCGTGAGCTACGCAATCGCAATATCGCGGTGACTTCGCCCGATCCGTTTCTCGTGCGCGGCGCGGACCGGCCCAATGCGGTGTGTCTGTGCGTCGGCGCCGAAGTCGGCAAAGGCACCTTTCGCACGGCCATCGAAACGATACGTGAGGTGTTCGGCCAGTTTCCTCATGTGCATGACTTCGTTTGAAACGCGCATGCAAATGAACTAGGACAATCGAAATCGATTTTTAGGACATTAGACTCGGCTGCATCGATCCTTAGCAATTAGTCAGCCGCACTCATGTCCGCTCTTACGCTTGCCGATGTTTATCACGCCCGCCGGCGCATTCACGGGCGTGCGGTCGTGACGCCGCTCGTTGCATCGGCGGCGCTGTCGAAAGCCGCCGGCGTGCCGGTGCATTTCAAGCTCGAAACGGTTCAACCGACCGGCAGCTTCAAGCTGCGCGGCGTGACCAATGCAATGGCGCAATTGGCCGAAGCAGGATGCACACGCGTGGTGACCGAATCATGGCGGTGTGGTCGCACATGCTGCGCGTGCGCTCGGTATCGACGCGGCGGTCTGCGTGTCTTCGCTCGTGCCGCGCAACAAGGTCGATGCGGTGGCCGCGCTCGGCGTACGCGTGGTCATCGTGGGCAAGAGTCAGGACGATGCCCAGGTCGAAGCGCAACGTCTCGTGCGCGAAGAAGGCTATGCGTTCGTGCCGCCTTTCGACGATGCGCGCGTGATCGCAGGGCAGGCCACGATAGGCCTGGAAATACTCGAAGCGTTTCCCGAGGCCGCGACGATACTCGTGCCCTTGTCGGGCGGCGGTTTGTTTAGCGGCATCGCGTTCGCGGCGAAAAGCATTCGGCCCGATATCGAAACCATCGGCGTATTGATGGAACGCGGCGCGGCCATACATGCGAGCCTTGCCGCGGACAAGCCCGTCATCGTCGATGAACTCGATACGCTCGCCGATTCGCTCGGCGGCGGCATCGGCCTCGACAACCGGCATACGTTCGCGATGACGCGACGACTGATCGACCGCGTCGTGCTGCTCGACGAAGTGTCGATCGTGCGCGGAATCATGCATGCCTATCGCGAGGAACGGCTCGTCGTCGAAGGCGCGGCGGCGGTCGGCATGTCGGCGGTGCTCGACGGCGTTGTGCGTTCGGCGGGCCCGATCGTCGTCGTGAGCGGCTGCAATATCGATACAACGTCCACCGCAACGTCGATCTTATTGCTCGNNNCTTTCGCTCGCTTGCGACCAAAGCCGTCGCGATGCCGCCGATCCTGCGTCTCGACATTCCCGAGCATGCGGACGAAGTCGACGTAAAACCGCTTATTTGCCGGGCTTTTCAAGTTTCGCCATCAAGGTGAGTCCGGGCTTCTTCAACAATCCATCGCTCGGTTTGCCCAGTCTCAACGGACTGATGCTCGTGCTGTCCGCGCGCACCGGACTGACCGAAGCCGTGCTGCTCGACAACGGCTATCTGACCGCCGTGCGCACTGCCGCCGCGGGCGCGGTCGCCGCGCGCTGGCTCGCGCACAAGGGCGCGAAGCGCGTCGCGATCGTCGGTGCGGGCGCACAGGATACCGCCGTCACGACGCTCGCCTTGCAGCGCGCACGCGACGCACAGGTGGGCAGCATTTTCCACAACGCAGTGATCGTTTGACAGAGGGGACGATGTCCGAAATCACGCAACAGAGACAGGGCGAGGCACCCGTGGTGCGCCTGCCGTTCGAGCGCGACGAGTACGACGCGCACATCGCAAAGACGCGGCGGGCTATGGAGCAGGCGGGCATCGACCTGCTGATCGTGACCGATCCGACTAACATGGCCTGGCTCAAGGGTTACGACGGCTGGTCGTTCTACGTGCATCAATGCGTGCTGCTCGCGATGAATGGCGAACCCGTCTGGTACGGACGCGGTCAGGATGCAAACGGCGCGAAGCGTACGGTGTTTATGCGGCACGACAATATCGTCGGCTACCCCGATCACTACGTGCAATCGACGGTACGCCATCCGATGGACTATCTGTCCATCGAGGTCATCGCCGCGCGCGGATGGGAGAAGCAGCGCATCGGTGTGGAGATGGACAACTACTACTTCAGCACGAAGGCCTATGCATCGCTGACGCAGCATCTGCCGCACGCGTCGTTCGTCGATGCAACCACGCTCGTGAACTGGCAACGTGCGGTCAAGTCGGCGCGCGAGATCGAATACATGTGCGTCACGGCGCGCATCGTCGAGAAGATGCATGCGCGCATTCTCGATAAGGTCGAGCCCGGCATGAAGAAGAGCGATCTGGTCGCGCAGATCTACGAGGCAGGCATCACCGGCATTGAAGGTCATGGCGGCGACTATCCCGCCATCGTGCCGCTGTTGCCGACCGGTTCCGACGCGGCCGCGCCGCATCTCACCTGGGACGATTCGACCTTTACGGTGAATGCGGGCACCTTCTTCGAGATCGCGGGATGCTTCAGGCGCTATCATTGTCCGCTCTCGCGCACGGTGTATCTCGGCAAGCCGCCGCAGCATTTCATCGATGGAGAAAAGGCCGTCGTGGAAGACATCGAAGCGGAGCTCGCGGCCACGAAGCCGGGCAATCGAACCGAGGACATCGCCAATGCGTTCTTTGCGGTATTGCGCAAGTCCGGCATCGAAAAGGACAGCCGCTGCGGCTATCCGATCGGCGCGAGTTATCGGCCCGACTGGGGCGAGCGCACGATGAGCCTGCGTCCAGGGGACAAGACCGTCCTCGAACCCGGCATGACGTTTCACTTCATGCCGGGGCTGTGGCTCGACGACTGGGGCCTCGAAATCACGGAAAGCATTTTGATTACCGATACCAGCGTCGAGACCTTCTACAATACGTCGCGAAAATTGTTCGTGAAGGAGTAGTGCGATGCGCGCGTCACCGATCAGCCCGACCGTCGATTTCGATGCCGATGGCGAACAACATGGCTTTCTGAAGCTGCCCTATTCGCGCGACGATTCCGCATGGGGCGCGGTCATGATCCCGATCACGGTCATCAAGCGCGGCGACGGGCCGACGGCACTGCTCACGGGCGGCAATCACGGCGACGAATATGAAGGACCGATCGCATTGGCCAAGCTCGCATCGACCTTGAAGGCCGCGAATGTGAACGGCCGCGTGATCGTCGTGCCGTTCATGAACTATCCGGCATTCAAGGCGGGCACGCGCACGTCGCCGATCGATGCGGGCAATCTCAATCGCAGCTTTCCCGGCAAGCCGGACGGCACGGTGACGGAGAAGATTGCCGATTACTTTCAGCGTCATCTGCTGCCGCTTGCCGACTATGTGCTCGACATCCATGCGGGCGGGCGCACGCTGGACTTTCTGCCGTTCGCGGCGATCCATGTGTTGAACGACGCGACTCAGCAGTCGCGTTGCGAAGCGGCGATGCGCGCATTCGGCGCGCCGTATTCGATGTGCATGCTCGAACTCGACAGCGTCGGTCTCTACGACAGCGCAGCGGAAGACGCGGGCAAGGTGTTCGTGTCGACGGAGCTGGGCGGCGGCGGTACGTCATCCGCGAAGAGCGTCGCGATCGCGGAGCGCGGCGTGCAGGGCTTTCTGGCGTATGCGGGCATCGTCGAGAAGCGCGCCGCAAGCACCGGCGAGCGGCGCACGACGATGTTGCTCGACATGCCCGATGGCGATTGCTATACGACAAGCGAACACATGGGCCTGCTCGAAATGTGCCGCGATCTTGGCGATGAGGTGGCCGCGGGCGACGTGCTCGCACGCGTCTACGACACGACGCGTACAGGCGTCGCGCCGATCGAATATCGTGTGAGGCGCGCCGGACTGCTTGCGGCGCGGCATTTTCCGGGACTCGTGCAAACGGGCGATACGGTGGCGGTCGTTGCCGATATCGTCGAGCGCGATATGGCGGTGGCGGGCTGAGTGATCAAACTCGATCGATACGATCTCGCGATCTTGCGCATTCTTGCGTGCGATGGACGCGACACATCACGAAGTCGTGCCTCGCGGAAGCGGTCAATCTGTCGATCTCGCCTGCGTGGGAGCGCGTGAGAAAGCTCGAAGAGAGCGGACTCATCAAGGGCTATCGCGCGGAAGTGGACTGAGCCGCTGTGTTCAAGGGCAGCCGCATCGTCGTGGAAGTGACGCTTTCGCGTCATACCGCGCAAGACATGCGTCGTTTCGAAGACCGCGTTCATGCCGTGCCTGAAATCGTCCAGTGCTATGCGACGGGCGGCGGCGTCGACTATGTGCGCACGTCGTGTCGCGCGACATCGATCACTATCAGCGCTTCATCGATCGTTTGCTCGTCGAGGAACTCGGCATCGAACGCTACTTCACCTACATCGTGACGAAGGTCGTCAAAAATGCCGGCGATGCCCCGCCTCAATGGGCCGACGAATCGTCTTGAGCGTGCCCGAAAAAAGACGCGGTCTTCGCGACGCGAACAGAAAAAACACGCAACGCGGCGCGGTAGAACCAAAAAATCCGAAGCCGTCAGCGGCTTAAAGTGGATGTATCGAAAGCAAAATCAAGCGGAGGCGCAACCATGCTGCTTGGTTATCCTGTTCTGTTCAAATCGCTGTGCTATGTCGACGGACGATGGATTCATAGCGACAGTGCTTCGTCGGTCGCGGTGGTCAATCCGGCCGATCAAAAGATCATCGGTCATGTGCCGCTGCTCGACCGGGCGCAGATCGTCGGCGCCGTAGATGCTGCCGAGCGCGCGTTTCAGTCGTGGCGCTGGATGCCGCAGCACAAACGCAGCGCATTGCTGCTGCGCTGGCATGAACTGATCGTGCGTCATCAGGCGGATCTCGCGGGCATTCTTTCACTCGAACAAGGCAAGCCGCTGAGCGAATCGAAGGGCGAGATCGCTTATGCAGCGAACTTCGTCGAATGGTTTGCCAACGAGGCGAAACGTCTTGCCGGACGCACGATTCCCACTCATATCGACGGCGCGCATCTCGGCACGGTGATGGAACCGGTCGGCGTGGCGGCGCTCATCACGCCGTGGAATTTCCCGGTCGCGATGATCACGTGCAAGGCCGCCGCCGCGCTGGCGACAGGCTGCACGGCTGTAGTGAAGCCCGCACATGAAACGCCTTTCTCCGCGATCGCGCTTGCTCAACTCGCCGAAGAGGTGGGCTTTCCTCCGGGCGTATTCAACGTCGTCATCGGCGATCCGCAGATGACGATGGAAACGATCGTCGGCGACACGCGTGTGCGCGCCGTCAGCTTCACCGGATCGACGCGAGTCGGCGGGCTCGTCGCTCAGGCAGCGGCTCGATCGGGTATCAAGAAGCCGGCGCTCGAACTCGGCGGCAACGCGCCGTTCGTCGTGACGGAGGACGCCGATCTCGAACTCGCCGTGCGCGTGGCCGTGGGCGCGAAGTTTCAGACGTCGGGTCAGGACTGTTGCGCGGCCAATCGCATCTTCGTCGCGCGGCCCGTGTATGAAGCCTTCGTCGAGCGCTATACGCAGGCGGTGTCGGCGCTCAAGGTTGGTGGCGCCTTTGAGGCGGATGTCGACGTGGGTCCGCTCATGCATCAGGCCGCATTCGACACGACGCTTGCGCGCATCGAGGACGCGAAGGCGCAAGCCGCGCGCATCGGGCGGCTGGTTCTTCGAGCTGACCGTCGTTGCGGATGCGAGAGCCGGCATGCGCATCTACGACGAAGAGAACTTCGCGCCCATCTCCGCCGTGTGCGCATTCGACACGCTGGACGAGGTCATCGCACGCGCCGAGTACGGACTCGCGGCGTATGTCTGCGCGAACCGTATCGACACGATCTTTCAGCTCGTGCGGAGGCTTGACTTCGCGATGGTCTCGGTCAACGGCGTGAAGTTCACCGGCGCGCCGATTCCGTTCGGCGGCGTAGAGGGCTTCGAACCCTTCGTCGAAACCAAATACTTTTGCCTCGGCAATCTGGGCCTGCCGCTTTCAAGCGCGGCCTGAACGCACTCAACGTGAAAGACACACCGGAATCAAGGAGAAGGACATGACGCAGACAAACCAATCGATCGAACAATTGTTCGCCGAAGACCGCGCTCACTTCATGCATCCGTCGACGCATGCGCACGACCATGCGAGCGGCGCGCTGCCGGGCAAGATCGTCACGGGGGCCAAGGGCATTCGCATCGAGGATCATCAGAGCAAAAGCTATATCGATGCGTTCGCGGGGCTTTATTGCGTGAACATCGGCTATGGCCGCACCGAAGTGGCCGAAGCCATCTATGAACAGGCGAAGAAGCTCGCGTATTACCATACCTATGTCGGTCATTCGACGGATGCGATCATCGAACTCTCTTCTCGCATCATCGACTGGTCGCCCAAGGGCATGAAGAAGGTCTATTACGGCATGTCCGGATCGGATGCCAACGAGACGCAGATCAAGATCGTCTGGTACTATAACAATGTGCTGGGCCGGCCAAACAAGA
>JAQFVI010000300.1 GCA_029439495.1 Caballeronia sp. BR6202001590007 | reverse complement strand
CGCAAGTCGTTGCCGATGCCCGCGCGTAACTCGCCGCATGCTTTCGCCTTGCCGCGCTGCACGGCATGGAAGAAGGCATCTGCAATCATTTCTCGGCGATGGTGCCGGGCTATGACGACTTCTTCTTCGTAAATCCGTAGGCTATGCGTTCGGGGAAATCACCGCGTCGCATCTTTTGATCTGCGACTTCGAAGGTCGCGTGATCGATGGCGAAGGGCAGCCCGAGGTAACCGCGTTCTTCATTCACGGGCGTTTGCACAAGCAATTGCCGCGCGTGAAAGCCGCCTTCCATACGCATATGCCGAACGCGACGGTCTTGTGTCTGATCGAAGGCCCGCCGCTGCTATGGCTTGGACAGACCGCCTTGAAGTTCTACGGCCGCACTGCCGTCGACGAGCACTACAACGGTCTTGCGCTCGACGAGAGCGAAGGCGACCACATCGCCCGCGCGATGGGCGATGCCGACGTGCTGTTCCTGAAGAATCACGGCGTGATGGTCGCGGCGGCTAGCATCGCGGAAGCCTGGGACAATCTTTATTTTCTGGAGCGCGCGGCCGAAGTGCAGCTTCGCGCGATGAGCCGCGATGAGCAGCAATCGCCCGCTCAACCCGTGCTGCACGAGATCGCGCAGCGCAGCTACGAACAAATACAAATACGCGCGGCCGATGCCGAGAGCGCGCAATGCAATTTGAAGAGCGTGAAGAGCGGCATGCGGCAGTTGCGCGAGCGCGGCATCGCGTTCGATGCCTGATTCTCAAGTCTCGGGCGATTCAGAGATCAAGGTCGTCGGCTTCCTTGCGCGCGCGTCGTTCTTCGTTGGCGCGACGCGCACGCAGCCGCTGTTTGGAGAGCTTCGCGATGACTTCGCCCGTGCTCGCGCTGGGCGGAATCTCGTTGCGAATGACCTTCGGCACCATCGGTAGTCCCATGCGCTGACGACGCAGCGCTCGGGCGATGGCGGTCCGGCACGTCTGACCGTGACGTCCCATTCGATTACGGATTCGCTTGCAGTAAGGGCACTTTTCCATCGCCACAGTCTACCGCGAAACGACGATCGCTTCGGGCGGCCACCTAGCGTTCAGATGCTCCAGAGCTCGCTTTCGGCGACGCGCCGCGCATAGTCCTCGAACGAACGAGGCGCGCGGTTCAGCGCGCGTTGCACGCCATCCGTGGGCTGCGCGTTGCGTCCGTCGAGCACGGTCGTGAAGAGATACATGATCAATTAGATCTCGGGCTGCGATACGCCCGCTTCGGAAAGACCCGCGCGAAACGCACCGGACGCAATGGGCACGAGCCGGATATCGCGTTGTGCCTCGCGGCCGGTGCATTGCGCCGCTTGCGCAAACGACCATGCGCACGGGCGGTGAGTTCGTACAACTCGCCTTCGTGTCCCGCTTGCGTCAACGCGGCGACGGCGACATCGGCGATATCCTCGGCATCGACGAAAGGCTCGCCGATATCGCCGACGGGTAGCCACCGACGGGCAGCGCGAGCGTGCCTTCGCGCACGGGATCGAGCAAAAAGCTTTCGCTGAAGTTCTGCATGAACCAACTGCAGCGCAGGATCGTCCAGCGGGCGCCGCTTTGCTTCAATGCGTCTTCCGCGGCTTGCGCTCCTTCCTCTCCGCGCCCGGACAGCAGCACAATGCGCGTGATGCCATGCTTCATCGCATCGTCGAAGAACGCGCGCACCGCCTCCAATGCACCGGGCACCGCGAGATCCGGCTGATAAGTCACGTAGACACTTTGCGCGCCTTGCAGCACGCCGCTCCAGGTTCCAATCGAAGCGTGGCGCCGACGCGCGATACGGCGCGTACCGTGCGTTCCATGTCGCGAAGACGCGTGGCCACACGGCTGCCCGTTTTGCCGTTGCCGCCGAGTACGAGGATGGGTGCTGCTTCGAAGTGCGAGTTCGTCATTGCAGGCTCCTGATGTTTTAAACGTGAGAGTCGCTCATGTTTAAAACATGGTAGATACTCACTTTCGGCTGTCAAGGACTTTCAATTCGCCTAAACAGCAGACGAAGGAGCGGCATGACGGAAGCGGCATGACGGAAACATCGCAACGGCGCCGGCCCACGCAGCAACGCAACCGTGAGCGGCTCGAACGCATCCTCGAAGTGGCCGAGGGATTGGTCGAGGAAAAGGGCAGCGAGCATGTAAAGATGAGCGGGATTGCCAAACTCGCAGAGATTTCGATCGGCTCGCTCTATCCAGTACTTCCCGGACAAGCGCGCGATTGTGCACGCGCTCGCGCAGGCCTATGCGGAAGAAAGCCGCGAATGCGTGCGCGTCGCGTTCGAAGCGGTACACACGCAGAAGGCGCTGCTTGCGGCGTTTTCGGAACTGGTGGACCAGTATTACCGGATCGTGCGGGACAAGCCGGTCATGCGTGACATCTCGTCGGCATTGCGTGCGGACAAGGAGCTGATCGAAATCGAACTGGCCGAAAGCAGGGTCTGCGGTGCCATGCTCGCCGACGCGATCCGTCGAGTGCGGCCGCGCACGGCCGCAAAGCGCGTGGGCGCGCTCGCGTTTCTGATCTGGCAGCTAGGCGAGGAAACGATGCGCCTCGCCGTCGTGCACAAGCGCGGCGAGGGCGCGATGCTGGTAGACGCGTATAAGCGGATGAGCCTGCGCGCGATAGAAGAAGGCTGAGACCCACGGCGGATCTCGAGTCGCTTACTGCCCGCGTGCCGATCCGCTCAATTGATTCGATACGGCAGGACACCGCACCCGCTGATGATGATGATCGAGCCTGCGCCTGAGCACTTTCTTCACGATGCCTTTGAGAAAGTGCATCGAGCGATCGGCGCGCAGGTTGAGTCCCGAATACTTCAGCTCGACCACGCGCATGCCGCCACGCGCGGCGAGCGTATTGCGCGCACTTCGATGATCGTCGGTCATCGAAGCGAGCACGGCGGACGCCTGCCTGAACTGTCCGTGCTCGACTCGCGCGCAGACGAATCGCGCGCGCTGATACAGCTTGTCGTATACCTTCAGCCAGAATTCGTCGAGTTCGCCGCCGTTGCATCGCGCGAGCGCTTCCTGACCGTTGAGGCGCAGATCGCGCATGTCGCGCAGTACCGCCTTTTGCGTGATGCTGCCGAAGCGTCGACGATAGCCGATCAGCGGCAAGGCCACGCGAAATACGTTCTTCGCCTTCAGGCAGAGCGACGGCGCGATCGCCATGTCTTCGTAATGCCGGTCGGTCGAGAAGGAGATGTCGTCGAAGAGTTCGATGCGATAAACACGCGTCCACGCGAAGGTATGGAAGTCGTCCGCGAAGCGCAGTCTCGCGTCGCGGTCCATCGGCTGGCCGCCCTGCGCATGCGGAGCGACGAGTTCGATATCGTCGAGTACGCGCCCGTCGTCGTCGATGATCTTGACGTTGTACTCGATCATGTCCCACTTGCCCTCTTCGAGCACGGGCATCACGGTCTTGCAAAAGCCTTCCAGGTAGATGTCGTCGCCATCCAGAAAGCCCACATAAGGCGTGCGAACCGCGGCGAGTCCCGCATTGCGCGCCGCGCTCACACCGCCGTTTTTCTGGCGCACCAGTTTGATGTGCGTGCCGCCGTCGCGATCCACGACGGCACGCGCGGCGGCATGCGTTTCGTCCGTCGATCCGTCGTCGATGACGATGATCTTCATCTTGTCGATGAAGGGCTGCGAGAGCAGGGATTCGAGCGCTTCCTCGATATAGCCCTCTATGTTGTAGGCAGCCACGACGATGGTGAGCAGCGCTTGCGTATCGCGGTTCAGGTTTCGCTCGGAGTCAGGCTCAAGCGGCATATCGAAAGCTCCCTTTAAGTAAATGATGTCAGGTAGATTCAATGCATGTCGGCGGGATCGTTGGTCCCGGTACGATAGGCACGGTGCTCGTGTAACAGACGCAGCAGATCGGCTTCGTTGGGACACATGCCCGCATGGTTGAAACTACCGACCGATGCAATAGCGAACCACTCCGCCACGACGATGCCGTTTTCCGCTATACCAAATCTTCCCGTATCGCGATAGAACTCGGCTTTGAGCGCGATGCCGCGGTAATTCGTGCGTGTAGAAGTGCGTAACTCAAACATCGATCCGTCCTCTTGCCGTCGCGCGAGCGCTCGAAATCAGACAGTGTTCGATGCGGCGGCAGGTTGATGGTTCATAGAGATTTTCGTTCGGACTGCCCGGAAAGAGCAGTGTCGGGTCATGTTCATGCGCATGCATGGAACCCGAGATCACTTGTGTCTAGCAATGCGGATGCCACGCGCAGACGAGCTGTTATTGACTGGTGGTAAAATGACGCCAATGTCGACGGGCAATCGGGCCGGATCACTGCCAAGAGCGCATTCTACGCAAGCAGTTGCACGCGCCGTCGCACACGTTCATGCTATGCACGATTCAAAGGCGCGCACTCGCCCAATGCGTTTGTTTGGTGCATGCGCGTGCCGCGAAAAACGCATGACGCGGCAGAATCAAGGCAATCCTATCTTCGATGAGACCACGCCATGGAAGCCAGGCAAGCAGAAAGTAAGGATGCGAAAGGGAGGCATCGTGCTTATCGCCTGATCGGCGGTGCGGGCGAAGGGGCGAGGCAAGCGGGTCTTTCCGATGCGCAGTGGTATCGGTGCGCGGTGGCGCGGCCCGTCATGAAAGGGCTTGTGCAACGCGGCGATGCGCGGGCGATCCGCGACACGCTGCTCTGGTATGCATGCATCGTTGCAAGCGGCGTGCTGGCCTACGTTGCATGGCGTGCGCATTCATGGTGGGCCGTCCCTGCGTTCCTGCTCTACGGCACGCTGTATTGCAATCCGGCCGATTCGCGTTGGCACGAAAGCGGGCATGGCACCGCGTTCAAAACGAGCTGGATGAACAAGGCGCTCTATCAGGCAGCGTCCTTTCAGGTCTTTCGGCGTCCCACGATCTGGCGATGGAGCCATGTACGGTATCACACCGATACGCTCGTCGTCGGGCGCGATCCGGAGATCGGGGTGCCGGTGCCTACCGACTGGCTTGCCATCGCATTGAACGTGTTCGCGCTCAAGCATGTGGCGAACGAATTGCCGAAGGTCGTCGGTGCCGCGTTCGGACGCATCGGCGCGGAGGAGGAGACCTTCGTGCCACGGTCCGAATGGCCTAAGGCGATCCGCGAAGCGCGCATTTGGTTAGCATTTACGCGGACGTCATCGCGGCATGTCTGGTTTTCCAGAGCGTGCTGCCGCTGCTCTATGTCGGCTTGCCGAGCTTGTACGGTGCGTGGCTTTATCTCTACTTCGGTCTGACTCAGCATGCGGGTTTGCCGGAAAACGTGCTCGATCATCGTAGGAACTGCCGCACCATCAGAATGAACCCGGTGTTCAGGTTTCTCTATCTCAACATGAACTATCACGTCGAGCATCATATGTTTCCGATGGTGCCGTACTATGCTCTGCCATGCTCTGCCGCGTCTGCACGACGTCGTCAAGGACGACATGCCGCCACCCTATTCGAGCACGATCGCGGCGTATGCGGAGATCATCCCGGCACTGTGGCGGCGACGCGCGATCCGTCCTATCACGTCGAACGCCCGGTTCCGGGACCAGAGGTCGCTGAACGAGAGCATGAGGAGCCGCGCCGATGACGCAATGGATCGACGTCGCAGCATTCGACGACATCGAAGACGGGGACGTGATGCGCTTCGATCATGACGGGCGCACGTTCACCGTTTATCGCGTGAGCGACGCGGTGTACGCGAGCGATGGGCTATGCACGCACGAGCGCGTGCATCTCGCCGACGGCTTCGTGATGGAGCACGTCATCGAGTGTCCAAAGCACAATGGACGATTCGACATACGCGATGGTCGCGCGTTGTGTCCGCCGGTATGCGAGAACCTGCGGACCTATCCCGCGAAAGTGGAAGGCGGACGCATCTCGGCGGTCGAATGTTCCGCTTCGCCGACGATGGCCGCGTTCTGCTGGGTCGCCTCGCCGATCAGCATCACGGCCGAGTTGACCTGTTCGATGTCGTTTGCCTGCTCGCGCGAAGCGATGCCGATTTCGTCGACGATGGCATTGACGTGCGCCACGCGTTCCACGATGCCGTTCATCGTGCTGCTCGCCTGCTCGGCGATGCGATAGCCTTGCGATACCTTTTCCGCCGACTCGGCGATCATGCTTTCGATCTCCTTCACCGCGCCCGCGTTGCGTTGCGCGAGCGCGCACTTCACTTTAGCGGCGGCGACCGCGAAGCCCTTGCCATGTTTGCCCGCACGCGCCGCTTCGACCGCCGCATTGAGCGCGAGGATGTTGGTCTGGAACGCGATGCCTTCGATCGTCGCGGTGATGTCGGCGATGCGGCGCACCGAAGCGTCGATCTCGCTCATCGTCGCCACCATGCGCCCGACGGCGTCGCCGCCCGCGCGCGCCGCGTCCGATGCCGTCGCGACGAGCGCGCCCGCCTGCGCGGTATTGGCCGCGTTCTGCCACGGTCGAGGTGATTTGCTCCATGCTGGCAGCGGATTCGATTCCTCGACGCTTGCAGCCTGCGTCGCTATGCGCGTAGCGATATCGCTGCTGCCCGACGCGATGCGCGCCGTGCCGTCTCTCATGTCCGACGATGCGCTGCGCACCTGCGCGACGATCTGCGCGAGGCCCCGAGCCATGCCGTCGATCGCGCGCATCAGCCGGCCGATGTCGTCCTCGCGCGCTGTCCGCGTCGTCGATACGCACGGTCAGGTCGCCCGCCGCGATGCGTTCCGACGCGCGAGTCGCATGATCGAGCGGCGCGCTGACGAGCTTCTTCACCGTGAACATCAGCACGAAGACGAGCGCGATCACGACGTCGGCACCGAGCAGCAGAAAGCGATTGCGGCTTGCATCGACGTCGGCGAGCAGCTTGCCGCAGTTCGCGCCGGGCGATGCATCGACGACGAAGTGATAGCCGCTCGCGCCGATCGTCAGCCTGGCGATATCGTCCTGCAGCGAGGCGATTTCGCGCGACACGTCGACGCCGACGAACAACGCGCCGATCACGCGCCCCGAGGCATCCATGACCGGTTTGTATTCTGTGATGTACTGCTTGCCGAACAGATTGGCGATGCCGATGTAGGGCTTGCCCGCGAGTACGGGCCCGTAGGCCGGTCCCTTGCGATCGAGCAGCATGCCGACGGCGCGCGCGCCGTCCTGCTTCTTGAGCGAGGTGGTCACGCGCACGAAATCGTTGCCGCTGCGCGCGAAGATCGTCGCAATGGCATCGCCTTTCGGCCAGAAAGGCATCGGGAATCGAAAAGTCGCCGTTGAGCGGCTTGTCGCCCGCGCTCAGCACCGGCGTCGCCTTGCCGCCGACGTCGATGCTGCGCGAGATATCGAGCGAGAAGGTCGAGGGCAGGCGGTGCGCGAACATCGTCATGAAACGCGAGACTTCGGCGCTGACCGCGTCGTCGTAAAAGGCCGATCATCGTCGCGATGGAGCGATTCTGACTTTCGACGCGCGCGCGGGCGTGGGCATCGATCTGTTCGCCGGCGGAACGCGTGACGGCGAGCGTGAACGTGGCGACGACAACGGCCGTCAGTGCGCAGGCGAGCGCGGCGAACTTGGTGCCGACGCTGAGGCGGGCCAGAGTGTGACGAAGCATGGGCGGTGCAGGATGGGCAATGACAAGCCACGCTTAACGGCATTTTGCATGCACTTCTTTAGGGCATGTGTTTTGTATTCCGCCGCTCGATTCACACGGCGCAGCGACCGGCTCATGTATGCAAAACGCAAAATGCATTTCGATTCCGACGATTGCTTGCATGCAAAATGCCGCGGGGCGGCCGGGAAACGATATCGGTAAACAGAGAGTAAAAAAACGATTAATGCATTTAACTACGGCTTCGGCTAGCGCGAGAACCCATATGCAACAAGGTTCCGAACTTATTAGGGCAAACACGGGGCTACCGCTCACGCCTCAATCTCATTATTCTCCGAAAAACGTTTTCTAAATCCGGTTCGGATGCTCTTGCCCCGCGAAGGGTGATGCGACGGACCACGGCGCTCGTCGCCATTTGCAACAACGAAACGCGGTGCGACGAGCGCCGTCGCGTCCCGGAGACTGACATGAACACTGCCGTTGCCGGTGTGGTACGCGTCGCCAGCCGTTATCGCTGGACCGTGTGCGCGCTGCTTTTCTTTGCGACCGTCATCAACTACATGGACCGGCAGATCCTCGGTCTGCTCGCGCCGATGCTTCAGCACGACATCGGCTGGACTCAGGTGTAGTACGGCCGCATGTCATCGCATTCTCGGCTTTCTATGCAATCGGCCTGCTGTGCTCGGGCGCATTGTCGACCGGCTCGGCACGCGCATTTCGTATGCACTTGCGATGTTCGTCTGGAGCATCGCGGCAATGTTGCATGCCACCGTCGGCTCGGTGATGGGCTTCGCGATGGTGCGGACGCTGCTCGGCATCGGCGAGGGCGGTAACTTTCCGGCCGCCATTAAGACGACGGCCGAATGGTTTCCGCGCAGCGAACGCGCGCTCGCGACGGGCATCTTCAATTCGGGTGCCAATATCGGCGCGGTCTTCGCACCTGCGCTGATTCCCGCGTTCGCAGTGGTCTTCGGCTGGCGCGCGGCGTTCGTGGTGGTCGGTGGGATCGGTCTCGTCTGGCTCGTCGTGTGGTTCGTGATGTATCGCCAGCCGGACGGCAGCGCACAGGAAGACGAGATCGCGGACGAAGGCGACGAAGCCAAGGCCACCGATGCCCCGTCAATGCGAAGGCGCGCGCCGGGCTTCAAGGAACTCATCAGGAAGCGCGAGACATGGGCGTTCATCGTCGGCAAGTTCCTGACGGATCCAGTGTGGTGATTCTACCTGTTCTGGCTGCCGAAGTGGCTTAACGAATCGCGCGGCATGGACATGCAGCACATCGGTCTGCCGCTGGTCGTGATCTACGCGATTACCACGGTGGGCAGGCAGTATCGGCGGGGGATGGATTTCGTTGGCGCTGCTGCGCGCGGGCTGGACCGTGAATGCTGCACGCAAAACCGCGATGCTGATCTGCGCATGTGCCGTGTTGCCGATCGCATTCGTGTCGCATGCAGAGAATTTGTGGGTCGCGGTGGCGATCGTCGGACGCGAGGCGGCGCGCATCAGGGCTGGTCGGCCAACCTCTTCACGACGGCCTCCGACCTGTTCCCGCGTCGCGTGGTGGTCGGCATCGGCGGTATGGCCGGCTCGATCGGCGGCGTGCTGTTTTCCGAAGTGATCGGCCAGGTCCTGCAACGCACGGGCCACTACTGGGTGCTGTTCGCGATCGGTGCATCGGCGTATCTCATCGCCTTCGTGATCATGCATATGCTGACGCCGAAGATGGCGCCCGCCAAGCTCGGTGCCTGAGCATGAAGCGCGCCGCGACGATCATCGTCAAGCCGTCGGCGACGCGCGGCCGGTCACGCGGCGACCGTCGTGCAGGTGGCGGTCGAGTCGCGCACGATCAGGCGCGGTTCGAAATGAAGCCGAGCGCGATCACGATCAGGTCGTTGTAGCAGATGACGGCTTGCGCGGGCGCCTGGGTTCGAGCATCACGCGCGAGCACGCATGTTCGCCGGCGACGGAAGTGGGGGGCGTGCGCTTCGTAGACGTCGAGTTCGAGTCCCGCTTCGGCGAGACAGTCGCGCGCGCCTCGAATGCATTCGTCGTTGATGCGCGCATGCTCGAAACCGAGATAGGCGATGCGTCGTGTCCGAGGTCGAGCAGATGCCGCGCCAGCATGTAAGTCGCGAGCCGGCTGTTGATGCCGACACTCGGAATCGGCAGTTCGGCATTGCGCACCACCACGGGCTTGCCGAGATCGAGCATCCAGTGCGCGTATTCATCGGGCAGGCGCGAGCTGACGAGCAGCCCGTCGACGCGCTGCGCAAGCGCCTCGATGAGCGGACGCTCGCGCGTCTGGTTCTCGTCGATGTCGACCAGCAGCAAGGCGTAGTCGTGCCTCAGCGCGATACGATTCGCGCCTTCACGACGTTGGTGAAGTGCGGATTGCTGATATCGAGGATGGTGAGGCCGATGGTTCGCATACGGCCGGTGATCATTGAACGCGCGAGAGGATTGGAACGGTAGCCGAGCTTTTCGATCGCGCTTTTCAGTTTCGCTTCGACCGGTGCGGAGAAGCGTTGCGCACCGTTGATGTACTTGGAGACCGTCGCGACGGATACGCCTGCGGCAGCGGTGATGTCGCGAATGGTCGGAGACATATTTTTCATCGTGAGGGTAACGTTTTCTCGGCAAGTTTCCGATGTTAACGGATTGTCGCAGAAATGCGGAAACAAAGTCGCGGTTTTTGCATTTTGCATTTTGCATTTTGCATTTTG
>JAQFVI010000299.1 GCA_029439495.1 Caballeronia sp. BR6202001590007 | reverse complement strand
CGCCCACTGCGCCGCCCGCGCCGAAGCCCGCCGTACAGGTCAAGGTGCCGACGCCGCGCAAAGAAGCCGCGCCCGCGCCGGCCGCGCGCCCCGACGCGAAAGTCATCCCGCCGTGGGAAGACATGCCCGCTGACGTGTCAGACGACTACCCACCGTCATCGGAAGACGCGTACTTCATGCCGTCCGACGACGGCTTCGTCCCCGCGTTCGACAGCGGTCCCGACGACATGCACTTCGGCGGCGCATCTGCCTCGGCATCCGCGTCCGCGCCGAAGATCGACACCACGCCGCTGCCGCTTGCCGTCGCGCTCGATGCCATCGGCGTCGCCGTCGAATGGCCCGCGCTCGCAATCGAGTTGCCTCTCAAGGGCGTCGCCTATCAGCTCGCGTTCAACAGCGAACTGACCGCGTGCGATGCTGATTCGATCACGCTCGCCGTCGCCGTGCAGATGTACAGCGACGCATCGCACATCGCGAAACTGAAAGCCGCGCTCGCCGACAAGCTCGGCCGCGCGCTCGAAGTCAACGTCACGGTCGCCCCGGCGCGCCGCACCGCCGCCGCGCTCGATGCCGCCGCGCGCGCGAAACGCCAGCAGGAAGCGGAGCAGGAAATCAGACAGGATCCGTTCGTGCAGTCGCTGATCCGCGAGTTCGGCGCGAGCATCGTGCAGGGTTCGATCAAGCCGATCGCCGCGCCGGGCGCGAACCCGTCGTAAGCCCACGAATACACACCATGCCGGGCGCCGGCGAAGCCGCGCGTCCGCCCCCATACCCGTCTTTAGGAGCTGAATCATGATGAAGAACCAACTCGCAGGCTTGATGAAGCAAGCCCAACAGATGCAGGAAAACATGAAGAAGGTGCAGGACCAGCTCGCGCTGATCGAAGTCGAGGGCCAGTCCGGCGCCGGCCTCGTCAAGGTGACGATGACCTGCAAGAACGACGTGAAGCGCGTGTCGATCGACCCGAGCCTGCTCGCCGACGACAAGGACATGCTCGAAGACCTCGTCGCCGCCGCGGTCAACGACGCCGTGCGCAAGGCCGAGGCAACCACCCAGGAAAAGATGAGCGGCATGACCGCCGGCATGTCGATGCCGCCCGGATTCAAGCTGCCGTTCTAAGCAAGCACGCGCGCAAGCGCCCAGCGGCGCGTTTCGAGGAAACATGAAACAACCTTCAGCCTTGTCGGCGCTCGTCGAGGCGCTGCGCGCGCTGCCGGGCGTCGGACCGAAATCCGCGCAGCGTATGGCGTATCACCTGATGCAGCACGATCGCGCGGGCGCGGAGAAGCTCGGCCAGTCGCTGCTGTTCGCGATCGAGCATCTGAAGCATTGCGAGCGCTGCAACACCTTCACCGAGGCGGACATCTGCGAAGTCTGCAGCGACGAAGAACGCGATCCCGCCTTGCTGTGCGTCGTCGAGACGCCCGCCGACCAGATCATGCTCGAACAGACGCTGACGTACCGCGGCCTCTATTTCGTGCTGATGGGGCGGCTCAGTCCGCTCGACGGCATCGGGCCGAAGGAGATTCACTTCGAACGCCTGATCGGTCGCGCGCTCGACGGCGTCGTGCAGGAAGTCGTGCTCGCCACCAACTTCACCAACGAAGGCGAAGCGACCGCGCACTATCTCGCGCAGACGCTCAAGTCGCGCGGCCTCAAAGTCACGCGCCTCGCGCGCGGCATGCCGGTGGGCGGCGAACTCGAATATGTCGATGCGGGCACCATCGCTCGTGCGATGCTCGACCGCCGCTCCGTCTAGCTGTCTCATCCCGTTGCGAAAGGAACCTCATCCGATGACAGAAAACGAAGCCCTCGCGCTCGCGACGCATCGTCATTACAAGGGCGGGCTGTATCGCGTGATCGGCGTCGCGCGGCACTCGGAAACCGAGGAGGCAATGATCGTCTACGAACATCTGTGGCCGCACGAACGCGGCCTGTGGGTGCGCCCCGCGCGGATGTTCAACGAGACACTCGCCGACGGCACGCCGCGTTTCAAGCCGCTCGACATTCCGCTCTGAAAACACATTCGGCGCGGAAGTCATTAAAATCGAGGACCCGAACGGCGGTGATCCGCTGCGAAAATGGCGCAAGCTCTACCCGGAAGTCGGCGGCACGTCGCTGTGGTGGGCGGTGCAGGCGCGCAACAAGAAGTCGGTGACGATCAATCTCAATCTGAAAACCGACGAAGGCAAGCAGATCGTCCGCCGGCTCGCGAAGGAAGCGGACGTCGTCATCGAAAACTTCCGGCCCGGACTGCTCGAAAAGCTCGGGCTCGGCTATGAACGCTGTCCGCCGAAAATCCCGGCCTCGTGATGGTGCGGCTGTCCGGCTATGGGCATACTGGGCCGTATCGCGATCGGCTGGGCTTTGGCGCGATCGCGGAGTCGATGGGCGGGCTGCGTCACATCACCGGTTATCCGGAGCTGTCGCCGCCGCGCATCGGCATTTCCATCGGCGATTCGATCGCGGCGCTGCATGGCGTGATCGGCGCGCTGATGGCGCTGCATCACAAGCAGGTGAACGGCGGCAAGGGGCAAGTCGTCGACGTCGCGCTCTACGAAGCCGTCTTCAACATGATGGAGAGCGTGGTGCCCGAATACGGAGTCTACGGCATGGTGCGCGAGCGCACCGGCGCGTCGCTGCCGGGCATCGTGCCGTCGAATACCTATCCGTGCCACCTATCCGTGCCGCGATGGTAGCATCGTGATCGGCGGCAACAGCGATCCCATCTTCAAGCGCCTGATGTATGCCATCGATCTCGCCGATCTCGCCGACGATCCCGCGCTCGCCTCGAACGACGGCCGCGTGCCGCGCACGAAGGAAATCGACGAGGCGCTCGCCGCGTGGCTGTCCACGCGCAACATCGACGAGGCGCTCGCCGTGCTCAACGCCGCCGACGTGCCCGCGGGACGCATCTACAGCGTCGTGGACATGTTCACCAATCCGCAGTTCGTCGCGCGTCAGATGCTGTAGCATTTTCTGTAGCATTTTCCGTGGCAGGACGGGCGCGAAATTACGCTGCCGAACGTCACGCCGAAACTGTCCGAGACGCGTTGGCTCGGGCCGACACTCGGTGAACACGCGGATGAAGTGCTGGAGGCGCTCGGGTATCATCCCAACGATACCGCGCGGCCAAGGTGATCTGAAGCCGGGCCATAGCGCGCAGCGAACAAAAAGAATTCCAAGGAGACAGCAACGATGAAACGCAGAACCTTCATCGCGAGCGGCGCCGTGCTCGCGGGCGGTGCGCTCGCCGGCACGCCGGGCGCATTCGCGCAAGGCAAGTCCGAGCAGACGAAGGTCGCCGTCGCGGTCGGCGGCAAGAACCTCTTCTTCTTTATTACCTGCCGCTTACCATCGCCGAGCGGCGCGGCTATTTCAAGGATGAAGGCCTCGACGTCGAGATCGCGGATTTCGCGGGCGGCGCAAAGGCGCTGCAGGCAGCGGTCGGCGGCAGCGCGGATGTCGTGTCGGGCGTGTTCGAGCACACCATCCTGTTGCAGGCCAAGAACCAGAATTTCCGCGAATTCGTCTTGCAAGGCCGCGCGCCGCAGATCGTGCTCGCGGTGTCGAAGAAGACGATGCCGAACTACAAGTCGCTCGCCGATCTGAAGGGCAAGAAGATCGGCGTCACCGCGCCGGGCTCGTCGACTTCGATCATGGCGTCGTTCGCGCTCGCCAAGGCGGGTCTCAAGCTGAGCGACGTGTCGTTAATCGGCGTCGGCGTTGGCGCGGGCGCCGCGCTCGAATCCGGCCAGATCGACGCGATGGCCAACCTCGACCCGGTGATGACCAAGCTTGATCGCGCGGGCGAAATTCGCATCGTGTCGGATACGCGCACGCTCGCGGATACCAAGACCGTGTTCGGCGGCAACATGCCGGCCGGGTGCCTGTATGCGTCGCAGAGCTTCATCACGAAGAATCCGAATACGACGCAGGCGCTGACCAACGCGATGGTGCGCGCGCTGAAGTGGCTGCAGGGCGCATCGGGCAAGGACCTGATCGCGACGACCGTGCCGGAAGGCTATCTGCTCGACGATCGCGCGCTCTATCTGGATTCGTGGCAGCACGTCAAGGAAGCGATGTCGCCCGACGGCCTGATGCCCGAAGACGGCCCGTCGACTTCGCTCAAGACGCTGCAGGCGTTCGACGAGACGGTGAAAGGGCAAGAGCATCGACCTGTCGAAGACCTGGACGAACGACTACGTGAAGAAAGCGCTCGCGAGCGCGAAGGTCTGACCGATGAATGCCTAGTCATGCACTCGCGCTTGCGAACGTCACCTGCACGTTCGCGTCGCGCGAGAACCGCAAGGACCGCTACACGGCGGTGCGCGATACGACGCTGAACATCGCGCCGGGCGAATTTGTCTCGGTGGTCGGGCCGACGGGCTGCGGCAAATCCACTTTGCTCAACGTGTCGGCGGGGCTGCTGCAGCCGTCGTCCGGCACGGTGAGCGTGTTCGGCGAGCCGCTCAAGGGCATCAACCGGCGCACGGGCTACATGTTTCAGGCCGACGGTCTGATGCCGTGGCGCAGCGTCCTCGACAATGTGACGGCGGGCCTTTCGTTCCAGGGCGTCCTGAAGGCCGAAGCCGATGCGCGCAGCGAGGAATGGCTCAAGCGCGTGGGTCTCGGCGGATTTGGCGACCGCTATCCGCATCAGTTGTCGGGCGGCATGCGCAAGCGCGTCGCGATGGCGCAGACGCTGATCCTCGATCCCGACATCATCCTGATGGACGAGCCGTTTTCCGCGCTCGACATCCAGACGCGCCAGCTGATGGAAAACGAGCCGCTCGATCTGTGGGCGGCCAGGCGCAAGGCGGTGCTCTTCATCACGCACGATCTGGACGAGGCGATCTCGATGTCCGACTGCGTCGTCGTGCTGTCGGCGGGGTCGGGCACGCATCCGATCGGCGAGTTCGCGATCGATCTGCCGCGTCCGCGCGATATCGCCGAAATCCGCTCGCATCCGCGCTTCGTCGAACTGCATGCCCAGATCTGGGGCGTGCTGCGCGAGGAAGTGCTGAAGGGCTATCAACAGCAGCTCAAGCCCGCTGTCACCGAATAAGAACATCATGTGGAACAAGCTGCGCCCGAATCGCGGGAACCTCGTCTTGTGGCAATGGCTGCTGCTCGTCGCGTGCTTCGTCGCGTGCTTCGTCGTGTGGTACGTGCACGAGCCCGACGCTTCTACCGCCCATTTATTTCGATGACGCGAACGAGGCCGCGTTCTTCTTCGGCGAACCGCAGAAGGTGCTGGTACGCATCTGGGAGTGGTTTTCGAGCGGGGAGATCTACGTCCATTTGTGGGTGACGCTGATTGAAACCGTGCTCGCATTCGCGATCGGCACGGTGTCCGGTNTCCGTACATCAAGGCCGCCAACTCGATGCCCCGCGTGATCCTCGCGCCGATCTTCGCGGTATGGTTCGGCCTCGGCATCTGGTCGAAGGTCGCGCTCGGCGTGACGCTGGTGTTTTTCATCGTGTTCTTCAACGTCTTATCAGGGCGTGAAGGAAGTCAGCCCGGTCGTGCTCGCGAACGCGCGCATGCTCGGTGCGAACCGCAAGCAACTGCTGCGGCACGTCTATCTGCCGAGCGCCGGCTGATGAAGTGGCAGCCGAAGAGCGGCGAAACCGAGAAACTCTGAGATGGCACGCACTTCGCGACCCTAGTTGCCATGTGGCAAGTCGCGACAAATTTCGCGTCTTGTGATACGTTTCGCTCGCCGATGCATCTTTGACGCGTTGTGTCACACAGGTCTGCGAGAATCGGCAATTTTGTTCTGCGGCGAACGTTCGCCCTGCCTGAAGCCGGCTGAAGCCGGTGCTTCGCGCGCGGACGAAGACAACGTTCTGCTCATCACAGTCGCGAATCATGTCCATGTCCTTCGCGCGTCCGGCGACGGCCGCGTCTTCTTCACGAGTGACCCTGAAAGCGGGCGACGCGCTTGCCGTGGTGCTGCCCGCGCCCATCGGCGACAGCCTGATCGGACTCGTGCTCGTCAACAATCTCATCCGCAACGGTTATCAGCCGGTCGTGTTCGGCCGGGTGGCGAACGATCTGGCGGACTGGTTTCCGCAGGTGACGGTCGCCCGTCCGGAGCATCATGAGCGCGCGTTCGACACCGTGATCGAGCTGCGCTCGACCGGTTATGCGGCGACGCTGAGCCGCACCGGCAAGACGCTGTGCCTCGCCGATCTGCCCGAGTACGGTGGCTCCAAGCATATGGTCAATCGCATCGTCGAGATCGCGGCGAACGTGTTCGGTCTGCGCGACGTGACGCGTTCCAACGGTCTGGTCGTCCCCGAAGGCGTGATGCGCGCGCGTGGCCAATCGCGTCGCGATCTATCCGACCGGCAGCCACCCGGAAAAGATGTGGAGCGTCTGCAAGTTCCTGGCGCTGGCACTCGCTCGCCCGTCATCATCTGAAGCCGAGTTTTCTGGTCGCGCCCGCGGAATTCGCCGACTGGCGCGATGCCGAAGCGAAAGGGCACGACGTTCACGCGCATGCGCGCCTCAGCGATGTCGCGACGTGGATCGCCGAATCGGCATGGTTCATCGGCAACGATTCGGGGCTCGGACATCTGGCATCGTCGATCGGCGTGCCGACCCTGATGCTCTTCATGCGCTCTTCATGCGGCGCGGTCTCGCCTGCTCATGGCGTCCGGGCTGGGGTCCGGGGGCGGTGGTGTTGCCGTTGCCGGTGTTGTTCATCGGTGCTCAAGGAACGGCTGTGGCAGCGCTTGCTCACCGTGCGCCGTGTGATGGCGGCGTTCAGCGCGCTACGCGACAAGCATGCGCCGGGCGGTGAATGCTTGTCGCGTCCGATGCGGGCAAGCGCACCGTCGCACGCCCCGGCGTGCTGCACGGCGTGCCGGGGCGTACGCTCTGAGGCGCTCGCACCTTCTCTGAAGCATCGGATCCGCGGCAAAGCGCGCAATCATCCGCCAGCAGCGAATCGCCCGCCACGCCTCGCTCGCGTTGGTCGCGCCGCGCAGCATCGTGCGGTTGTGGCCCGCGTTGAGAAACTGCCGCGCGAAGCGGCGACGCGTGTCGTCGTCGTCGACGCGCTTGCGCAGGATATGCAGCAGGTTGCTGCTTTCGCCTTCGCGCGATTCGCTTGCCTCAACAGAAGCCGGCGAAAGTCCGGCGCCGTACCAGGATCGCGCGCCGCGCCGACGAGCGCATCGATCACATGCAGATATCCGGCGGCGCGTTGCGCTACCGCTTTCGGCGACGGTGAATTGACGATCGATTCCGGATTGCGTCGGTAGCCGTACAACAACTCCCGCACGAAGCCGACGCGCCGCGCATGCAGTGCGAGCCGCAGCGACCAGACGATATCCTCGTGCACGACGCCCTCGTCGAAGCGCAGCCCGTGCGCCACGACGAACGCGTGCCGCACGCATTGCAGCCACACGCAGACCACCCAGTCGTTGTTCGGCACCGTGCGCAGCATCCACGCGCGGCCGTCGACGATCTCGTCCCACGGCTGGCGCGTGAAGAGCGGCGCTGGCTGCGCGGGCGCGGGCAGCGCATCGAAGCCGAAGTTGAAGCCGCTGCCGACGACCACGTCGAGCGCATGGCGTCGGCCGTAGGCGATCCAGGTGCGCAAGGCATCGGGCTTCATCCAGTCGTCACCGTCCGCGAAGACGATCTCCATTCGCCGCGCGAGCGCGAGACTGGCATTGCGCGACGCGGATACGCCGCGATTGAATTGCGCCACGACGCGCACGCGGGCATCGTGTGCGGCGGCGGCTTCGAGCAGCGCGAGGCTGCCGTCGGTCGCGCCGTCGCAGATCGCGATCAGCTCGAGGTCGACGCCTGTCTGAGCGAGCACGGAATCGAGCAGCGCGCCGAGCCACGCTTCGCAGTTGTAGACCGGCACGATGATGCTGACGTCGAGTGGCGCGCTCGTCATGAGTGGAGCTTCAAAAATGGGGAGGCCGGATGTTAGCAGGGCGTAACGCGCGCGGGCGCCCAGCCTCACATCTCGATGACGATCTTGCCCGTCACGCGGTGGTTCATCATGTCGTCGAGCGCGTAGCGTTTCGTGACGACCGGGCGCAGCGCGCCGGCCTCGATCCATTCGACCATCGTCGCGAATTCGCGCTCGACGAGCGCGTGCTCGCGGCGCATGTGATCGCCCCAGAACACGCCGACGATGCTCGCGCCCTTGAGCAGTGCGAGGTTGAGCGGCAGTTTCGGAATGTCGCCGTTGGCGAAGCCGACCACGAGATAACACCCGCGCCAGCCGATGCTGCGAAACGCCGGCTCCGCATAGGCGCCGCCGACCGGGTCGAAGACGACATCCGGACCGTGGCCGTCGGTCAGCGCCTTGATGCGCTCGCGCAGGTCCTCGTGCGCATAGTCGATGCCGGCATCCGCGCCATGCCGCTCGCAGAACACGAGCTTGTCCGCACTCGATGCCGCCGCGATCACGCGTGCGCCGAGGATCTTGCCGATCTGGATCGCCGCCAGGCCGACGCCGCCCGCCGCGCCGAGCACGAGCAGGGTATCGCCGGCCGCGATCGCGCCGCGATCGACGAGCGCGTGATAGGCCGTGTCGTAGGGGAGCGTGAAGGCGGCGGCATCGGCGGAATCGACGCCGTCCGGTAGCGCGATGCACGCCGCCTCGCTCGTGCGCGCCTGCTCTGCGAACGCGCCGTGCGCGGTGTAGGCGGCGACGCGCATGCCGGGCGACAGGCGCGCGATGCCCGCGAACTCCGCGCCCGGCGTGAACNGGAAATTGACGCTCGCCGCCTTGACGTCGACGAGGGGTTTGCCGGGTTCGGGCGTGAGATCGGGCAGCATTTCGATGGAAAGCGTGTCGGGTAAACCGTGTACGTTGCAACGAACGGCGCGCATGTCGGCTCCTTGATGGACTGGCTGTAGTGTAGGGGAACGCACAGTCTTGCGAGTCGTTCGCGTGCCATGTTTCCTCGGTTACAATCGCCGGATGCGAATCCTACTCAGCAATGACGACGGTTATCTGGCGCGCGGCCTCAATGTGCTGCACGATGCCTTGCAGCCCATCGGCGAGGTGACCGTGATGGCACCGGAGCAGAACTGCAGCGGCTCGTCCAACTCCCTCACGCTGTCCCGGCCGCTCACCATTCATCAGGCGGCCAACGGTTTCAATTTCGTCAACGGCACGCCGACCGACTCCGTGCATATCGCGCTCACGGGCATGCTGGAGCACAAGCCGGACATCGTCGTGTCGGGCATCAACAACGGGCAGAACGTCGGCGAGGACACACTGTATTCCGGCACCGTCGCCGCCGCCACGGAAGGCTTCATGTTCAGCATTCCGGCCATTGCGTTTTCGCTGGTCGGCAACGACTGGCTCTATCTCGAAGACGCGGCGCGCGTCGCGACGGAAATCGTCACGCACTTCCTCGATCATCCGATGCCCGGGCATCCATTGCTGAACGTGAATATCCCGAGCCTGCCCTACGATCAGCTCGGCGAATGGAAGGTCACGCGCCTCGGCAAGCGGCATCCGTCACAGCCGGTGATTCGCCAGACCGATCCGCGCGGCAAGCCCATCTATTGGATCGGACCGTCGGGCGCCGCGCTCGACGCCAGCGAAGGCACGGATTTCCACGCGGTGGCGAACGGCTTCGTGTCGATCACGCCGCTGCAACTCGATCTCACGCATACCAAACTCATGGCCGAGACGCGCGAATGGGCGCGTGCCGGGAGCCGCCGCTCATGACCGACGAGCGCGCCAAGCGCTTTCCACTGGCGCTCGCCGACCTCGTTCGCGAGCCGAAAAAGCCGACCGGCCGCGCCGATGCGTCGCGCGCCAGGCCGTCGGCCACCGGCAGCGTCGCCGCGACGGCCAAGCCGAACGGCGCGGTGCCGGGCGCGCATGTGCACAAGAAGCC
>JAQFVI010000298.1 GCA_029439495.1 Caballeronia sp. BR6202001590007 | reverse complement strand
GCACGGCACGCCTCTGCCGAATCTCTCGTATTTCCAGGCGTTTCGCGTCGCGTCCAGCTTGAATGCCAGCGCATGACTCAGCCGGCTACCGTGTAATCACACGCGACCCACTGAAAATATGTCTTCAACGCCGTGACGAGCTCCACATGCGCAGGATGCGGCAAATAACGCTCGACGGCTTCCTTGTCGTCGAAGGTCGATTCGAGCACGTAGTCCCAGCAGATCGGGCAATCGAGTTCATTCGTGGATGAAATCGATCTCCCTCTCCAGCGCATGCATCTGCGCAACGAGTTCGGCTTCGCGTTCCGACTGAGGCTCGACGTCGGCAAGACGCTTGAACATGACGATGTGCTTCATCATCACGAGGCCGCCTTCAGGTGATAGCCGCGGCCTTCATAGTCGAAGTCCACGCGTTCGTTGATCGGCACGTCCTTCTGCGCGGGCGACGCGTAATACGCGCGAATCTCGCGGATGAGGCCGCTCGCTTCGTCAAATACGTACCATTCGTCGCCGCGCAGCGCGGTGCCGAGCTTGCTCTTCCAGTGCGTCCACTCGATCACGGCTTCATGGCTGTCGTGGCTCACGAGAATCTTTTCGATGGTCCACTGCGAGCCGAGGTTCTCCACGCACCAGATCCATTTCTTCGCGATGACGTCCGCCGTGCGCCACGGAATGTCGTGGCAGGCCCGACGGAAAGTAATGCACCGCATCCGGCGTGAAGCACGACACGAGCTTGTCGTAGTCGGCTTCGTTGCAGGCGTCGAAGTAACAGCGGATCAGCGTGGCGTATTTCGCCTGGTCGATGTTGGCCATGTGCTTACGCTCCCTTCTTGCCGATGACCGAAGCGATTTCCGGATGGCCGTCGGCGACCCACTTCTCGTAGTCCGCGTAGGCCTGCGCGCTCGGCGGATAGACGCCCCACAACGCCTCGCCCGCGGCGATGCTTGGCGAGATAGCCTTCGATGTCGTCCTGGCGCGTGCAGAAGTCCGCGAGTTCTTCGGCGAGATGCGGCGGTACGACCGTGATGCCGTCGGCGTCACCGACGATCACGTCGCCCGGCTTCACCTGTTCTATGCCCTGCCATTGCAGATGTCGACGTTCAGCTTGGTCGTCATCGTGCCGTAGGTGTCGATGCCTTCGCGCGCCGGAATGAAGCGCATCGTGAATGCGCGCCCCGCCCACGGCTCGACGTGCTTGTTGAGCGGCCGCAGACCGACGAGCGCCGGCTGGTGATAACCATGCTTGAAAAGCTGCGTTGTCAGCGAGCCGCTTCTCACCTTCGCGAGTTTGGCGAGCGTTTCGTCGCTGACTTCGACGTGTTTGTCGATCGCCGTATCGAGCGAGTCCGAATAGTGGTGATTCATGCCTTGCATTCCCTTTGAGTGTGATTCGATGAGGCACGCCGCCGAAAGTCTGAGAGCACGCCGTCGATGCTAGTCGTTGATGTTTCTTCGAAAAACCGGGGCGTTGCGCGTTTTTCGCGTGCGGTTCCACGGATTGGAACGACGCATGAAGGCGTCTCGCGACGCTCGCGCTTTTACGTCTGTCGATAGTCGCGCGCGTCGACGCGGGACGAGCCGTCGTCACGCGGGGCATGATCGCCGCGGATCAGCAGCATCACGAAGGTCGCGCCGAGCGCGGCGAGTCCCGCCGCGGACGCGAAGGCCACGCCGTAGCCGCCGCCGTATTGCACGATGTAGCCCGTCAGTCCCGGCGACGCGATACCCGCAAGATTGGCGAGAAAGTGCACGAAGCCGCCCGCCGTGCCGACGCGGTCTGGCGGCACGATGTCCTGCACCAGCACCCAGCAGGTCTGCGGCGTGAGAAACGCGAGCAGGCTCGCGCAGGCGATCAGCGTGACGGCGGTCGTCGCGCTCGTCGCGCGGCTCGCGGACACGATGCACAGCGCGGCACCCAGCAGGCCCACGCCGATGATCGACTTGTGCGCGAGCAGCGCATTGCCGAGCTTTTTCGCGAGCAGATCGTTGAGCGTGCCGCCCGTCACGAGGCCGATGGTCGCGCCGAGCCACGGCAGCGCGCCGACCACGGCCATGCTCTTGACGTCGAGATGGCGCGCATCGACAAGATAGTTTAGTTCGGCAGCCACGACAGCAGGAAATACAGCTCGTAGTTGAAGCTGAAGAACGCCAGCGCGACGCCCAGCACTGGGCGGGAGAAGATGACCGATCACGCACCCGCCTTGGCCGCTTCGCCGGGCTCCTTCGCCGGACGGCGGCCCGCTTCGATCAGCGCGCTCTTCGTCGCTCACGCGCGGATGCTGCGCCGGGGTATCGTGGAACAGCGCGAGTCATGCGACGAGCCAGATCACGCCGATCACGCCGGTCGCGACGAACGCGATGCGCCAGCCCCACGCCACCGCGAGCAAGCCGATCACCGGTGCGGCGAGCGCCGCGCCGAGCGGCTGCCCGGTCGCGATGAAGCCGACCGCGCGGCCGGTCTCGTTGCGCGGGAACCAGTTGCTGATGGCCTTGTTGATGGTCGTGCCCATCGGGCCTTCGCCGAGACTGAAAAGCGCGCGCACGATCATCAGCGGGCCGAAGTGGGACATGGCCGCCGTCGCCGCGCAGAAGGTCGACCACAAGCCGCCCGCCGCCGCGAACACGCGCTTCGGGCCGAAGCGGTCCGCGCACCATCCGCCAGCACGCACGACAGGCAGTAGCCGACGAAGAAGACGCTGAAGAGCACGCCTATCTGCGCATCGTCGAGCCCGAGGTCGCGCTTGATGAAGGGCGCGGCGACCGACATCGCCGCGCGATCGAGATAATTCAGCGCGACCGCCGTGAAGAGCAGGCCGCCGACGATCCAACGGTATTTCGTTTTCGTGAACCCGATTCGCTACCTTGAAGAGTAGCCGCCATCTTAGGAATCGGGCCGCGCGCGGAGAAGCGCGTGCGCCGGCGTCGGCGAATCCTGCATCACCCATTGCATCGCATGCAGATCGGCGAGCGTTTCGACGCGTTCGGGCAGGGACGTGTCGCGCGCGGTGAAGACGCACAGCGGCTCGTCGTTCAGCGGTATCAGTTCGAACCGGACGGCGTCCTGCGGATTCACCAACCGCGCGATGACGAAGTCGTATTCGCCCTTCGCGAGATCGACGAGCAGCCGGTCGCTCGACGATTCGATCAGCCGCACCGTCGTGCCCGGCCGCGACGCCTTCAGCGCAAGCACGGCGGCGGGCATCAGTTCGGCGGCCGTCACCATGATCGCGCCGATCGACAACGTGCCGTGCCCGGTAGCGACGAGCGTATGCAGATCGGCGCCGAAACGCTGCGTCTCGCCGAGCATGCGCCGCGCGTAGATGGCGACGAAGCGCCCGAAATCGTTGATCTCGAGCGAGCACGCGTGACGATCAAAGAGACGCACGCCGATGACGTCTTCCAGATCCTGCAGGATCTTCGTCGCGGCGGGCTGGGACACGCTCAACTCCTGCGCCGCCCGGCGCAGGCTCTGCTGACGGTCAAGCGCGTCGATCAGGCGCAGATGCATGAGCCGCAGACGACCGAGCAATTGCATGACGATGTGCTCTTCGAAGTCGGCGCCGGACTGTTTACTGGAAGCCATCGCTGATAACCGCTGATTATCAAAATCTGAAAAATCTTCAATTTCAATCCTAACGTCGGCAACTTAGAGTCGTCGCCACATCAATTCGGAGACGTCTCATGCAAGTGTTCGTTTCGGGCACGACCGGCCGCGTCGGCGACACGCTTTCCCAGGCACTGATCGCGCAAGGCCGCACCGTTCGCACGATCGCGCTGCCGAACGATCGCAATCTCGACGCGACGCGCATGCTCGGCGTGCAATGCGTGATCGGCGATCTCGCCGATATCGAGGCCGTGCGGCAGGCGGTCGAAGGCGCGGACTCGGTGTTTCACATGGCCGCGGTGATTTCCTTCCAGCCGCAGGCGCGCGACGCGATCTGGAACGCGAACGTCGTCGGCACCTACAACGTGCTGCGCGCCGCCACCGAACAGGCGTCGGAACTGCGCACGATGCTCGACATCCTCGAACCGCTGATGGCCGACGACGAACCGCTGCTGCTCGCGCTCGACCAGCACGGCCATCCGCACACGCAGGAACTCGTCGACGTGCGCGACATCGTGCACGGGCTGATGCTGATCCACGACAAGCCCGAAGCCATCGACGAGACCTTCAACCTCGCGCCGCAGACGCCCGTGAGCCTCGCGGAATTCATTCCCTATCTCGCCGAAGCCACCGGCCGCCGGTATGTCACGGCGACGCTTCCGGTCGAACTCGGACGCACCCACGGCAGCGGCGCAAAGGCGCGCGCTGCTCGGCTTCGTGCCGCGCCATTCGCTGTGGTCGACGAAGCCGTCGGACACCGCGCGCAAACGCAGCATCGGGAAGCACGCGCATGAGCCGGACGATCGCGGTGACCGGCGCGGCCGGTCTGGTCGGAACGGGTCTGCGCCGGCAACTGATCGCACGCGGATACCGCGTGCTCGCGCTCGACATCCGGCCGATCGCGGACTGCGCCGACGGCGAACGCAGCGCAGTCGTCGACGTCTGCGATCGCGCGACGCTCGCCACGCTGCTGCGCGGTTGCGACGCGGTCATGCATCTCGCCGCCTGCACGACCGATGCGCTCTGGGACCAGCAGGTGCGGCTGAGCGTCGAAGGCAGCATCGGCCTGTTCGATGCCGCGCGCGATGCGGGCATCCGGCGCGTCGTGTATGCGAGTTCGTATCATGTGGTCGGGCTGCATCCGCACAGGCCGCACGGCCCGGCAATGGGCTCGCACAGTCAGTTGCGACCCGACAGCCGCCATGCGTTCGGCGAATCGATCGGCGCGCTGTATGCGTACAAGTACGACATGCAGGTGATGGCGATCCGCATCGGCAACGTCAATACGCAGGCCATCGACCGGCGCAGGCTCGGTAGCTGGATCAGCTGGCGCGATCTCGGGCAACTGGTGTCGATCGGCATCGAGCATCCGGACATCGTGTTTTCGGTGGTGTACGGCATTTCGGATTCGACCGGCCGTCACTACGACAACGCCGACACCTATGCGCTCGGCTATCGCCCGAAAGACGGCCCGCACGATGCGCAGGCCGAAGCCCGCGTGCTGCGTGACGATCCCGTTCCCGCCTTCGACAATGCCGCCGAAATCACGCTCGGCGGCGCGTTCTCGCAGTCGGAGTATGTGGGCACGATCGACAGACTCGTCAGATAGCGGCCGGCGCAGTTCCACGCTTTGGAACCGATTCCGCCACGCCGGCGATGGTAAGCCGCTGCTTAAACGCTTCAGCGGCTTACCATCGCGGTTGAAGGCGACAACCGTAATTCCAGGGATGGGACATGATTACAGGCAAAGGCACGACGTCGCTCGACAAAGCGCTGACCATTCTCGATCTGATCGGTAGCGCGTCGAGCGGCATCAGCAACACGGAACTGCTCGAACGTGCCGGGCTGCCGAAGACCACGCTCGCATACTCGCGACGCTAGTCGAGCGGCGGCTGATTCGACGCGATGCGGCCAATCGCGTCTATCGCCTCGGGTTTCGCTACATCGAACTCGTGCGCAATGCGTATCCGTATCTGATGCCCGATCTGGTCGGCGCGGCGAGTTGCGCGCGCTGCGCGATCTGACCGGCGAAACCGCGTATCTCGCCGTGCTCGACGGGCGTTCGGTGCTTTCGCTCGACCGCTGCGACGGCGCGCACGATCACCGACCGGCGGCGTTTGCAGACCGAACTCGGCATCACGTCCGCGCGCGGCTACGCGATCGACGACGAAGAGATCGTGCTCGGCGTTCGCTGCGTCGCCGCGGCCATCGTCGATCCGACCGGGCGCGTGCGCGGCGCGCCCAGCGTCGCGGGTCCCGCGTATCGGCTAACGATGGCGCGCCTCGATCTGCTCGGCCCCGAATTCGCGGATGCCGCGCGCCGCGTCGGCTCGCAACTCACCGCGACGCAGGTGATCCGCGACAGCGACGAGATCGTCGCGGTCATCGACGGCTGGGCGTTTCACGGCGCGTTTCCGATCGCGGCCAGTGCGGTGAGTGCGGCGCACGGCGCGGACTGTTTGTACTGGGTCGATACGCTCGCGCCCGCGATCCATTGCTTCGACGGCGCGAACGACCGCATCGTCGCCGCGCTCGATGCGCCCGTCACCGGCATGCAGGACAGCGCGGACGGCCCGATGATGATGCAGGGCAACCGGCATAGCCGGCTGATCCCGGCAAGGCATCGTCGAGCCGATGCGCGGCGGCACCGCATGGGACGACGTCACGATCGCCCCGCTTTGCACGGACAGCGAGCACCGCGTCTGGTCGGCACAGGCGCGCGAACGCAACACGTTGGTCGGCACGATCACCGATCAGGGACGCTTCGATGCGCGCTGGACTTTCGACGAACCGATCAGCGCGATGACATGGAACGCCTCGGGCGACACCGCGTTCGCGGTCGCCGCCGAGTCGGGCACGATCTATTCGATGACCGCGCAGTCATCGACGATGCGGCGGTTCGCATCGATGCCCAAGGGCGCGGGACGCCTGTGCGGCCTCGCCTTCGACGACGAAGGCGGATTATGGACCGCGCTGCAAGAAGGCTGGAGCGTCATCCGCTTTTCGCAGGAAGACAATCTGGACCGCATCGTCAGCCTGCCGGTGGCGGCGCCGACGGGACTCGCGTTCGCGAAGCTGCGCGGCGAACCGGCGCTCCGCTCTACATCACGACCGACCGTCACTTGCAGCCGATCGAATCCTTGAGCACCGTGCCGTGGTCGGGTTATTTGCTGAAGGTGAAGACCTCGATCGCCTCGAACGCCGACGACTCCGACGAAGCCCTCAAGCACGCCCTACAGTTCAGCGCGCGCGTATGAAGCGGTGCACGACGTCATCGTCCGGCGCGAGGCCGATGCCGGGCGCGTCGTTCAATTGGAACGCCGGGCCGCGGCGAATCGGCGTCCGATCGATCAGTTCGGCTTCGGGCTTCACATACAGATATTCGAGCTGAAGCGTCGAGAACGCGACGGCGAGATGCATCTTCGCGATGAAGCCCGGCCCGAAGTATGGCGAATGCGGCAGCACGCCGACTTCGCGACGGCGCGCATCGCCTGCGATCTTCACGAACTCCGTCACGCCGCCGACCTTGCTCACGCTCGTCTGGATGTAATCGACCGCGCCCGCCTTCATTGCATCGGCGAACTGCACCGCCGTGCACCAGTTTTCGCCGGACGCGACCGGCAGGCTTCGCGTGCGCAACGCCGCGAGCGCGGCGAAATCTTCCGGCGGAAAGATCGGTTCCTCGACCCAGGTGAAGCCGCCGAGTTCGCTCATAGTCGCGACGTTGGCGCGCGCGGCCGCGTCATCCCAACTGCAGTTGACGTCGACCGACAGCGTCGCGCAGCCGCCGACCGTGCGATGACAGGCCTCGATCACGCGCATGTCGATTTCATGCAGCTTGATGTCCCGGTAACCTTCGCCGATCGTCTGCGCGCAGATCGACGATGCGAGTTCCGGCGTGCCGTAGCGCACGAGGCTCGCGTACGTCGACAAGGCTTTCGGCTCGTTCGATGCAAACAGGCTGTAGAGCGGCTGACGCTTGCGACGCGCGAGCAAGTCCCACAGCGCGAAATCGACGCCCGAGATCGCGAAGGTCGTGATGCCGTAGCGTCCGAACAGGTGAAGCTGCTGCTGCGTGCGCAGATTCCACGTTTCGATCGATTCGATTTCCGTGCCTTCGGGCAAGGGCTTGATGCGCGTATCGATGACGGACGCCACCGCATCCGCGACGAAGTAACCGAAGGCTTCGCCCCAACCGACGTGGCCGTCCTTATCCTCGATGCGCACGAGCACGGTTTCGAGCGTATTCCACGTCAGCAGCGTTTTGGTTTTGGCGGAGCCGCCGTCGGCGAAGGGAATCTCGACTACGCGGACCTCGACTGATCGAATCGTCATTTACTCCTCTCGTTCCTGTATTGCGTGCGTGCGGATGCTGAGTCTGACATCGGACATGTTAAGAAACGAGATCGGCGAGCGTGGCAAGGGATAACCCGCATACGCGCACGACGATCCCGCATGCTGAGACTGTCTTGCGATGTCCGATCTCGCTAGGCGGAAGCGGTCGACGCGCCCTCGCCTTCGCGTTCGAGCCACGCGCGAAAGAGAGTGATCGATGTGTCGCCGGTACGGGCATCGGCGACGTAGGTGCAGTAACTGCGCGACGGCAGACGCGGACCGTCGAAGGGCGCGACCAGCCGGCCCGATGCGAGATCAGCGGCGACGAGCGCGGTTGGTCCCATCGCGACGCCGATGCCGTCGACCGCAGCCTGCAACGTCAGACAGAAATGATCGAAGGTCAGCACGGCGGAGGGTTCGAGCGTCGGGACGTTTGCCTTCGCCAGCCAGTCCGGCCACAAGCGCGGCAGGCTCGATGTATGGAGCAGCATGTGATGCTGCAGATCGGCGGGCACTCGCAGAAGAGGCGCACGCGAGCAATGCGGGACTGCATACCGGCAGGCGAGTCTCGGACAGGAACGGCCGCATCGAGAAGCCGTAGAATGAATCGGGGCCGCCACGAATGACGATGTCGTAGGTCTCGCGCAGCCCTTCAATCGGCTCGTTCGATGTTTCCATTCTTACATTGACGTCGGGATGCTCGACACGGAAGTTAGCGAGTCGCGGCACGAGCCATCGCAGCGTGAAGGTGGCGAGTGCGTTCACCGTGAGTTCGCGCGCCTGGGTATCGGCGAAACCGAAACGCGCCGTCGCTTCCGACATCCGATCGAAGAGCGGGCCGATGGCGGCCAGATAAGTTTCGCCGGCCGGAGTCAGCGCGACGCGGCGGTTATGTCGTTCGAAGAGCGCCGCGCCGAGCCAATCCCTCGAGCGCGCGGATTTGCTGACTGACCGCGCCGTGCGTCACATGCAATTCCGCGGCGGGATCCTGGCGCTGGCCGTGCAGGAGCGGCAGGTGTCGCGCAGTCGGGCGCTGGCTGCGCTGACCGTCGGCGCGACGATCGCGATTTATACGGTCATCGATGGGATCGGCGTTCGGCTATCGGACGGCGATGCGCTGACTTATACGGCGTGGATGTTCATGTTCTATTGGCTGATGCCCGTGTTGTTCGTCGCGCGACGTGGATTCGCCGCGCTGTGGGAACCGATGCAGACTGCGCTGATGGTGGTTGCGTCGTCGCTCGGGGAGACTGGTGTCGATCGGGGCTTATGAGATCGTGATCTGGGCGATGTAGTCGGGCGCGATGGGGACGGTTTCGGCGTTGCGGGGACGAGCGTGGTGTTCGCGGCGGCGATCGGGCGGGTGTTTTTGAAGGAAGAGGTGGATGGAAGGCGGTGGTTGGGTTGTGTCGTGGGGGCGGTGGGGGCGGTTTGTTTGGGAGTTTGAGTTCTTTGGGTTTGAAGGGTTTGATACGAAAGGTGTGTTGAACGTTACGGTATTGGGCGTTGGGGCGGTGGTGTATAGGGTTTTAAGGGCTTTTCTTTTATGAGTTTCTTGGTTGGGAACGTGGAGTGGCGTGGAACAATGCTCCCGACGAGGTTTGAAAGTTTGCTAAATCATTGTTTGGTTGTGAGAAGGGGCGTTGCGCTGGATGAGCGATAAGTTTCACG
>JAQFVI010000297.1 GCA_029439495.1 Caballeronia sp. BR6202001590007 | reverse complement strand
CCGGCGAAGTTCGGGAATGTTCTTGATGCGCCGCAATGTCCGAGTGACTTTCATCGCACCTCCTGGAAACGAATAGCTGCAAGAGGACGACTATGTCTTACGCCACTCTAGAACCCGCCGTGATGGGTTGGACGCCTCCCTCGACGCGCCCCGCGCAGGCCGAGATGAAACGTTGCTGTTCGACGGATTCTCGCTGCTCGGCGCGGGAATCGTCGCGGAGGTCTTCCACATGGCCAACGAACTGTCGTCGGCGAAGACCCGCACGGACTGTACCTACGACGTGCGCTTCCTGTCGGTCGAAGGCGGANCCGCATCATCGAATGGGTGCGCCGCGTGAATTCCAAGACCACCGTCGTCAAGGCGATCTCCGAAGGCCGCAAGGTGCTCGAGGCGGCCGGCATCGGCGGTCCGCTCGACGCACAGCGCTACGGCCGCCATGATCCATCTGGTGCGCGACGAGCAGTCGGCCGACGGCGGCGACCGCTACGAATCCATGAAGGGCGAGCTGATGATCGTCAAGCGCGATCTCGGCCTCGACGTGTCGCGCAATGTCGCGGAACGTCTGATGCCCGGCTCGGCCGCCAAGCTGGTGTCGATCCTCAGCGACAGCGGTATGGCCTCGGCCGGCGACAAGATCCGTGCAGCCGCGCGCTGGCTGCAGGACAACTGCGAACGGCCGATTCGGTCGTCGACGCGGCGCAGGTGGCCGCGATGAGCGAGCGCAACTTCCTGCGCCGCTTCAAGATCGAGATGGGCATCACCCCGTCCGATTATCTGCTGCAGGCCCGCCTCGCCATGACGTGTGCCTTACTCACCGACTCCGAATTGCCGGTGGACAAGATCGCGCGCCGCAGCTGCATGGGCAACGGCGACCGGCTCGCCAAGATTTTCCGCAAACGTCTGCTGATCTCGCCGACGGAGTACCGGATGCAAAGCAGGCGCGAAGCAAACGATTAAGTCCGACCATTTGCGGCAAGCCGAACACAAGCCGATCCGAATTGGCGTAAAGCATCGAACAATTGGCCGAACCATCGCGTTCGGTGAATCAATCATTCTCGGGCGGCCTAGACCAATCGCCTGTCAAGCAGGAATCCTGATATGATGAATGAAGCACGCACGGCAAGCGAAATGATGGCTGAGGTGGAGAACGTGACGGAGCAAGCGTGCCGCCGCATCGTCCCCGTCATTCTCGCCGGCGGCTCGGGCACGCGCCTCTGGCCAATGTCCCGTGAACAGTTTCCGAAACAACAATTGATCGGCATCATGGGGCGCGACTCGCTGTTGCAGGCGACCGTCGGCCGCATGAAGGATTTCTCGGGCGACTTCCAGATCGCGGCCGAGCCGATCATCGTCTGCGGCGAAGAATATCGCTTCACGACCGAAGAGCAGACGCGCGAATCCGGCGTGAAGACACGCATCATTGTCGAGCCGGCCCGCCGCGATACGGCGCCCGCGCTGACGCTGGCGGCGCTCGCCGCCTGCCAGGACGGCGAGGACGCGATCATGGTCGCGATGCCCGCCGACCATTCCATCGCCGATATTCCGGCGCTGCACCGCGCGATTGCGATCGCGGCGGAACACGCGGAACGCGGCGTGATCGCGACGCTCGACATTCCGCCGACGCGCCCCGATACCGGCTTCGGCTATATCCGCCTGGNGCGGCGCAATACGTCGCGGCCGGCACGTACTGGGGGGACAGCGGCATCTTTGTCGTGCGCGCGAGCGTGTGGCTGGCCGCGCTGCAAAAGCTCAATCCCGACATGTACGCAGCCTGCCGCGCGCTGCAGGCGAGGGCAAGGACGACGGCAAGTTCTTCCGTCCGCATGCGGCGAACTTCGGCCGCGCGCCGTCGGATTCGATCGACTACGCCGTGATGGAACACATCGGCACGCCGAACAAGCCGTGAGACGGCGTCGTGGTGCCGCTGGTCGCGGGCTGGTCCGATCTCGGTTCGTGAGACGCCGTCTGGGACGCGATGGACAAGGACGAGTCCGGCAACGTCGCGAGCGGCCGCGTGGTGTTCGAAGGCGCGACCTCGAGCTATGCGCGTTCCGAAGGCGGACGCCTCGTCGCCTGCGTCGGCACGACCAACATCATCGTGGTGGAAACCGACGACGCGGTGCTGGTCGCGGACCGCTCGCGTGTGCAGGACATCAAGGGTCTCGTCACGCGCATCCGCGAACAGCATGCGCCGGAAGCCGACACGCATCGCAAGGTACGCCGTCCGTGGGGCTTCTACGACTCGATCGAACATGGCGAGCGTTTCCAGGTGAAGCGCATCGTCGTGGCGCCGGGCGCGCAGTTGTCTCTGCAGATGCATCACCACCGCGCCGAGCACTGGATCGTCGTGTGCGGCACGGCGATGGTCACGCGCGGCGAAGAGCAGTTCCTGCTCTCGGAGAACGAATCGACGTTCATTCCGCTGGGCGTGCGTCACCGTCTGGAAAACCCCGGCAAGGTGCCCCTCGAAATCATCGAGGTGCAGTCGGGCAGTTATCTCGGCGAAGACGACATCGTTCGATTCGACGACACCTACGGCCGCAGCTGAGCAAGCAGTCTGCGCCCAGTAGGTAGCAAGGGCCGCGGCGTTCGCGCCGCGGCAGCATCAGACAAAAAGCAATACGAGACTTCTTTGCGTCACGGCTTCGATAGAGGGATCGGATTGCGTTCGGGGGAATGACATGCGCGATTTACAGGGATTGCTGGCTCGCCTGTTCGACGTGGCGATGATCGTCGGCGGCGCGGCCGTGGCATCGCAAATCAGGTTCGAGTACATCGAGGCACATGCCTATTCGATGGCGTTCGTCGCGTTCGCGGCGGCGTTTTCGCTGGCGCTCTTTCCAGGCTTTGGCGTGTATCAGTCGTGGCGCGGCCGCAGCAAGCTGCAGTTCGCCTGCCAGATTTCGCTAGGCTGGCTCGTCGTGCAGGGCTGCGCGCTGGTACTAATGTTTTCGCTGCATCGGCTCGACTACGTGTCGCGGCTCTGGTTCGCTTACTGGACCGCGATGTCGGGCGGCCTGATGATCGCAGGCCATCTGATCAAGCACGTCGTGCTGGCGCGCGTGCGCAACGCGGGCATGAACATCCATTCGGTGGCGATCGTCGGTTGCGGCAAGCATTGCGATTCGGTCGTGCGCAAGATCGATCGCTCGAAGGATTCGGGCTTCCGCGCGGTCGCCGCGTTCAACGCCGAGCCGGGCGAGCAGCAACTAAACACACGCGTTCCGGTGTTCGAGGACCACGAAGCGTTCGTCAACTACGTGCGTCAGCAGAACGTGGCCGAAGTGTGGCTCGCGCTGCCGCTGTCGCAGGAGCGCACGATCCTGCGCTTCGTGAATGAGTTCCGCGACGACCTCGTTAACGTGCGCTTCGTTCCGGACGTGCGCAGCCTCGCGCTGTTCGAAGCCGGCGTGACGGATCTGCTTGGCGAACCCGCCATCAATCTCGTCGCCTCGCCGCTGTCGGCCAGCTCGATGCTCAAGAAGGAACTCTTCGACCGCATCTTCGCGCTGTTCGCGATCATCGCCATCGCGCCGTTGCTGATTGCCTGCGCCATCGCCGTGAAGCTCAGCTCGCGCGGCCCGGTGTTCTTCAAGCAACGCCGCAAGGGCGCGGACGGCCGCGTCTTCCTGATCTACAAGTTTCGTTCGATGCGCTTGCATACGGAACAGGCCGGAGTGCTTCGCCAGGCCACGCGCAACGATCCGCGCGTGACCAAGGTCGGAGCCTTCCTGCGCCGTACCAGCCTCGATGAGCTGCCGCAGTTCTTCAACGTTCTGCGCGGCGACATGTCGATCGTGGGCCCGCGTCCACATGCGCTCGAACATGACGATCTCTACCAGAAGGTCGTATCGGGGTACATCCATCGTTACCGGATCAAGCCGGGCATCACCGGCTGGGCTCAGGTCAACGGCTTTCGTGGTGAAACGGATCGGATCGAAAAGATGGAAGGACGCGTCGCTCACGACTTGTACTACCTCGGTAACTGGTCGTTCGGCCTCGACATGAAAATCATTGCCGCGACGATCTTCAATGGACTACGCCACACCAACGCTTACTGATGCAGGGGATGACCATCATGCACAACCAACTACAACCGGGCTCTACCGCCATGGCCGCCAAGAACAACCTCTTCCGGCTTTCCGGCCTGGCTGCAGCGGCTTCTCTTTGTGTCATTTTCGCGAGCTGCGCGCTGGCCCCCGGCATGCACATGGACAAGCCGGCAGCACTCGCGGAAACGTCGAACGCGGACGGCGACATCGCTCTCGCACAAAACATTCCCATCACGCCGATCGACCTCTCGTTGATCCGCAAGATGAAGGCTTCGCAGCCCGCCGCGAACGTCGATCAGAACGCGTCGCTGTACGGCAAGCTGGCCGCCTACAAGCTCGGNCGGCCAGCCGCCGCAGCAGCAGACGCGTACGTCGGACGCCGCGCCTGGCTTCGTCGTGGACGCGGACGGCAATGTCCAGTTTCCGTACGTGAACCGTCCGCTGCACGTCGTCGGCAAGACCGAAGGCCAGGTGCAGCGCGAGCTGTACCAGGAACTGTCGAAGGTCTTCGTGAAGCCGCAGGTGACGGTGCGCGTCGCTTCGTTCCGTGCCTCGCAGGTCTATATCGACGGCGAAGTGCGCACGCCCGGCTCGCAGATCTTCAACGACATTCCGATGACGCTGACGGAAGCCATCGGCCGTGCGGGCGGTTTCGCACCGACGGCGGATCAAAGCCGTGTCACGCTTATCCGTGACGGCGTGACGTATCACATCAACATGAACAGCATGACGGCGAAGGGCCACACCCCGTCGGACATCATGCTCAAACCGGGCGATGTGCTGCGTATCGATTCGCGCGAAGATAACGGCGTGTACGTGATGGGCGAAGTGACCAAGCCCACCACCGTCATCCCGATGCGCAACGGCAAGCTGACGCTGGCCGACGCGATTTCGCAAGCCGGCAGCTTCAACGCCGAAACGTCCGATCTGAAGCAGTTGTACGTGATCCGCAACGGCCAGACGGACCAGCCCGAGGTCTACCACCTCGACGCGCGTTCGCCGGTCTCGATGCTTCTCGCGAACGGCTTCGAGCTGCAACCCAAGGATGTCGTCTACGTCGACAACAACGGCCTCGTCCGCTTCAGTCGCGTGTTGAATCTGCTGCTTCCGGCGATCAACGCAGGCCTGACGGGCGCGGTATTGACCAAGTAAGCCTCACCGCACGGCGCGCCTCACGAGAAGGCGCGCCGGCAAAAATCCAACGCGATCTAAGAAAGAGCGAGCGAGAAGACCATGGCCATGAACTTCGATTCACGATACTCAGACGTCTCGACTCGGACGTCTCGACAGGCGACGAGTTGCGACTGTCAGACTATCTAGCCGCCGTGTTCGGCAACTGGAAAATCGTGACAGTAACCACGCTCGCGGCGGTCGCGCTTGGAGCAGGCTACGCATTCACGGCACGCCGACCTACAAGGCCGATGCCCTCATCCAGGTTGAAGAGTCCACGCAGGCCAACAACGGACAGGCCAACGCCAATGCCGTGCAGGCGGTGTCGCAGATGTTCGACGCCAAGTCGAGCACCGCCGCGCAGATCGAACTGCTGCGCTCGCGTCTGGTCGTCGACGACACGGTCAAGCGCATGCACCTGGATATCGGCGCCTATCCGCGCACGCTGCCGTTCGTCGGCGGTATCGTCGGGAGCGCGCTGAACACCTTCAATATTCAGACTCCGGCGTTCTTGTCGCACTACGCATGGGGCAACGAAAAGATCGACGTTTCGGTCTTCGACGTGCCGAAGGACATGCTCGAGAAGAAGTTCACGCTGATCGTCGGCGAAAACGGCACCTACGCGCTGAACGATCCGGACGGCATGTCGATCCTGACGGGCAAGGTCGGCCAGGAAGTTTCCGGCCAGACGCCGCTCGGTCCGGTGAAGCTCAAGGTCGATCAACTGGTCGGCAATCCCGGCGCGTATTTCGACCTGCAACGCTTCTCGACGCTCTCGACCATCGACAAGCCTGCAAAAGCGTTTGACGGTCGCGGAAACGGCGCTGCAGTCGGGCATCGTCAGCATCGGCCTTGAAGGCGGCAACCCGAAGGAAGCCGCGACCATTGTCAACAACATTGCGAACCACTATGTCGCACAGGATTCGGAAAAGCGTTCGGCCGAAGCGGAGCACACGCTCGCCTTCATGGATCAGCACCAGGCACTCGACGCGCAGATCGCTTCGCTGTCGGGCCAGCAGGCACAAATGGCGAAGAACGTGTCGACGCTGCCGGATACCGAGCAAACCGCGCTGCGCTATCTGCGTGACGTGCGCGTCAACACCGAGCTGTACACGAACCTGCTGAACAGCGCGCAGCAACTGCGCATCGCGAAGGCCGGCCAGATCGGCAACGTGCGCGTGGTCGACTATGCGCAAACGCCGGACGATCCCGTTCGCCCGAAGAAGCTAATCGTGATCCTGATCGCGGCCGGCGTGGGCCTCGTGCTCGGCATCCTCGCCGCGTTCGTCCGCAAGTCGCTGTACGGCGGTGTCGAGCGTCCGGAAGAGATCGAAAAGCGGCTCGGCGTGCGCGTGTTCGCGATCGTTCCGCGCAGCACCACGCAACTGCGCCTGCAGCGCAAGGTCGGCGACCGCCGCGAAGGCCTGCATGTGCTCGCCGCCCAGGCGCCGGAAGACGTGGCGGTGGAAGGCATCCGCGGTCTGCGCACCTCGCTGCAACTGCAGATGGTCGATGCGCGTAATAACATCGTGATGCTGACGGGCTCGCGTCCGGAAGCCGGCAAGTCGTTCCTGTCGGTGAACCTCGCGACGCTGGTGGCATCGATCCGCAAGCGCGTTCTCCTGATCGACGGCGACATGCGTCACGGCGACATCCACTCGCACTTCGGCGTGCGTCATTCGCCGGGCCTCTCGGATGTGCTGATGGGCGCAGACGTGCATGGCGCGATCCTGCAGATGTGCTGCCGGGCGTGGACCTGATCACCAAGGGCTCACTGCCGTCGCATCCGTCGGAACTGCTGGCGAGCGACCGTCTCGGCGACGTGCTCGACGAACTGAAGCAAATGTACGACCTCGTGATCGTCGACTCGCCGCCCGTGCTGGCCGTCACCGACGCGACGGTCATCGGCAAGCACGCCGGCACCAGCCTGCTGGTCGTGCGGCATGGCAAGAATCAGGTGCAGGAAATCGGCGAGACGATGAAGTGCCTGCACCACGGCGGCGTGAACATGAAGGACGTTCTGCTGACGGATGTACCGCAATCGAAGGTGTTGATGGGCAGTACGTATGCCGGTTATTACGGCTACGAGAGCATCGCTGAGTAATACAAAAAGGCGCAATAAAACAATTCTTGGCGCGCTGGCCGCGCGCCGCTTTCAGACCGCAAATATCGAGGTTTCGCATGGACCGCAAAGTTGCTTTGATTACGGGTGTCATGGGGCAAGACGGGTCGTATCTTGCCGAGTTGCTGCTCAACAAGGGTTATGAAGTGCACGGCATCAAGCGCCGCAGCTCGCTCTTCAATACCGATCGCATCGACCATCTCTATCGTGATCCGCACGATCCGGACCAGCGCCTGTTCCTGCATCATGGCGACCTGACCGATTCGACGAGCCTCGTGCGCATCATCCAGCGCGTGATGCCCGACGAAATCTATAATCTCGCCGCGCAATCGCACGTCGCGGTGTCGTTCGAGCCGGAATACACGGCCAACGCCGACGACCTCGGCGCACTGCGTATCCTCGAAGCCATCCGCATTCTCGGCCTTGAAAAGAAGACGCGCTTCTATCAGGCATCGACCTCGGAACTGTACGGCCTCGTGCAGGAAATCCCGCAACGCGAGACCCTGCCGTTCTATCCACGCAGCCCGTATGCGGTCGCGAAGCTCTACGCCTACTGGACACAGTGAACTACCGCGAAGCGTATAGCATGTACGTGTGCAACGGCATTCTGTTCAACCACGAATCGCCGGTGCGCGGCGAGACCTTCGTCACGCGCAAGATCACGCGCGCCATCGCGCGTATCGCGGTTGGCCTGCAAGACGATCTGTACCTCGGCAATCTGTCGGCGCTGCGTGACTGGGGCCCATGTGCGCGACTACGTCGAAATGCAATGGATGATGCTGCAGCAGGAGCAGCCGGAAGACTTCGTCATCGCGACGGGCGTGCAGTACAGCGTGCGCGAGTTCGTGCAGCAGGCCGCGGCTAAACTGGGCATCCACGTTCGCTTCGAAGGCGAGGGCGTCAACGAGATCGGTATCGTCGATTGCGTCGACAGCAAGGAAACCAAGCTCAAGCCGGGTCAGGTGATTGTCAAGGTCGATCCACGCTACTTTCGTCCGACCGAAGTCGAAACGCTGCTCGGCGATCCGTCGAAGGCTCACGAGAAGCTCGGCTGGAAGCCGGAGACGTCGTTCCAGTCGCTCGTGAAGGAAATGGTCCGCTCGGACTATCAGATCGCCCGTCGCGACGCGCTCGTGACGCTTGCCGGTTTCAAGGCTCTCGAACACCACGAGTGACGCGTCATAGACAAGAACGCACGCATTTTTGTCGCGGGATATCGCGGCATGGTGGGTTCGGCGCTGGTGCGCCGGCTCGCCGCGGCCGGCTATCGCAACGTCGTGACGCGCACCCGCGCACATCTCGATCTGACCGATCAGCAAGGCGTGAATCTTTTCTTCGAGGAAGAGCAGATCGACGTGGTGTTTCTCGCGGCGGCGCGCGTGGGCGGGATTCTCGTCAACTCGACGTTTCCCGCGTCGTTCCTCTATGAGAACCTCGTCATCGAGACGAACGTGATTCAGGCGGCGTGTAAGTAGAACGTGAGCAAGCTCGTGTTCTTCGGCTCGTCGTGCATCTATCCGAAGGCCTGCCCGCAGCCGATCAAGGAGGAGTATCTCCTGATCTCTGCGCTCGAGCCGACCAACGAGGCCTACGCGATCGCCAAGATCGCGGGCCTCAAGATGTGCGAAGCGTACAACAAGCAGCGTACAACAAGCAGTACGGCACGCGCTTCGTTTCGGTGATGCCGACCAACCTGTACGGCCCGAACGACAACTACGACCTGAAGAGCAGCCATGGTCAACATAGCCGATCGCATGAGTCACTATCCGTCGGAGTTGTCGGGTGACCAGCAGCAGCGCGTGGCGATCGCACGCGCGCTCATCACCGATCCGAAGCTGATCGTCGCCGACGAACCCACGGGCGACCTCGATCGTCATTCCGCGAGCGAAGTGCTCGCCATGCTGCAACGCCTCAACGAACATCTTCGCAAGACCATCATCATGGTCACGCACGATGCGCATGCCGCGCAGGCCGCCAAGCGGCTCGTGCATCTAGAGAAAGGCGAGTTGATCGATGCGGCGGCACGCTGAAAGCCCATGTACGTGCTCAAGCTGATTCTGTGCAACGCGACGCGGCACAAGTTGCGCACCGTACTGACGATCGTCGGCCTCACGATCGCCGTGCTTGCGTTCGGCCTGCTGCATACGGTCGTCGATGCGTGGTATGCGGGCGCCGCTGCCGCGTCGAATGCAGGGCTCGTCACGCGCAATGTCATTTCGCTGGTGTTTCCGCTGCCGCTTGC
>JAQFVI010000296.1 GCA_029439495.1 Caballeronia sp. BR6202001590007 | reverse complement strand
GTCGGCTGCCTGGTAAGTGAATTAGCGTGGCGTTCATGGGCAGCATCGCTCCGATCTAATCGAAGACGACCGACTCGATATGCTTAAATCGAACGTGTCCTTCGAACCAAAGATCCATTGCAACGACAAAAGCGCAGCGAACGAACAAACCATATGCCTCGCCCGACCCTTGAAACCCTCAATCGAAAATCCCCGAGCGAAGAAGGCAAAAGCCAACACGGCATGCCAACGCCGCTCTTCACCGACGCCCATTCCCCATCGCGCGCCTACGCCGGTGCATTTGCCCTCGGCATCGTCATCACGCTCATCGCGCAGGCTCTCACCGCGCGTCACTTCGCGCTGACGAACCTCGTGATGCTCTACTTGCTGGGCGTCATATTCGCCGCGGCACGACTCGGACGCGGCCCGGGCGTCATGCTGTCGTTCGTCTCCGTCGCGGCGTTCGATTTCTTCTTCATGCCGCCCGTGTGATCGCTTTCGGTGACGGATACGCAATACCTGCTGACCTTCGTCGTGATACTGCTGACCTCGCTGACCATCAGCCATCTCACGTCGAGCCTGCGGCGCGAGGCGCGCATCGCATCGCAAAGAGAAGGGCGCACCGCCGCCATGTACGCGATGACGAAAGACCTTGCCGCCGCGCTGACGACGGAGCAGATCGTCGAAATCGGTACACGCCACGTCGCGGAAGTTTTCAATGCAAAGATCGCGATGCTTCTGCCCGACGCCGGCGGCAAAGTCCGTCGTAGCGCGGACGGCGCACTCGACGCAGCGCGCATCGATCCAGATATCGCGCAATGGGTGTATGACCAACAGAAGCAGGCCGGCCGCGGCACCGATACCTTGCCCGCGACATCCGCGCTCTATTTCCCGCTCAGGGCACCGATGCGCACGCGCGGTGTCCTCGCGCTCGTCACCGCACGCGAAACGGAGTTCGCCATGCCGGAGCAGCGCCGCATGATCGACACGTTCGCCGCGCAGATCGCGCTCGCGCTGGAACGTGTGCATTACGTCGAGGTCGCCCAGAACGCGCTCGTCGACATGGAATCGGAGCGCCTGCGCAATTCGATGCTCGCGGCGATTTCGCACGATCTGCGCACGCCGCTCACGTCGATCGTCGGCTTTGCTTCGGTGCTGGAGAACGAGGCGCGTGGCGATGCATCGCACGACATGGCGCATGCCATCCACGAGGAAGCGCTGCGCATGAGCGGCCTCGTTACCAACTTGCTCGACATGGCGCGGCTTCAGGCGAGTGCGATCCGTTTGAACCGTCAATGGTCGATGCTGGAGGAAACGGTCGGCTCAGCGCTTGCCGTGTCGCGCCGGGTACTCGAAGGCCGCGCGGTGCATGTCAACGCGCCGCCTTCCTTGCCGCTGTTGGAACTTGATGCCGTGCTGATGGAACGCCTCTTCGCGAACCTGCTGGAAAACGCCGCGAAGTACACGCCGGCGGGAACGCCCCGCATCAGCGTGATCGAAGAGCACGAAGCCGTACGCGTTCTGATCGACGACGACGGTTCCGGCGTGCCGCCGCATGTGCAACATCGACTCTTCGACAAGTTCGAGCGCGGCGAGAAGGAATCGGTGCTGCCGGGCATCGGATTGGGGCTGAAGATCTGTCGCGCGATCGTGGAGGCGCATGGCGAGCAGATCGGCGTCGTCAATCGTGAAGAGGGCGGGACGCGTTTCTGGTTCACGCTGCCGGCCGACGAAACGCCGCCGTCAAACTGGCTGCCGGATGATGAAACTGAGCGCGACGCGTAACATGCCGACACGACTACTCAACCCGATATCCAACCGACGCTCGAAGACGAATGTGTCACCCTTCGTCCCTTGCAACGCGGCGACGCGCAAGCGCTGCTCGATGCCGCCGCCGACGGCGAACTGTGGAATCTGCGCGTGACGGTCGTGCCCGGTTCGGACACGGTGGACCGTTACATCGACACGGCGCTCGCCGGACGCGATGCAGGTACGTTGATGCCGTTCGTCATCGTCGATAAGCGAAGCGGGCGCGTGGTCGGCAGCACGCGCTTCTGGAAAATCGATCGCGCGAATCGCAAACAGGAAATCGGACATACGTGGCTGGCGGTGTCGACGCAACGCACAGGCATCAATCTCGAAGCGAAGCTGCTGTTGCTCACGCATGCGTTCGAAACCATGCAATGCGTGCGCGTGCAGTTCACGACCGACGAGCTGAACGAGAAGTCGCGCGCGGCGATTCTCGGCATCGGCGCGAAACAGGAAGGCATCGTGCGGCACGAGTGCATCATGCCGGATGAACACAAGCGCAATTCGGTGCGCTTTTCGATCATCGATGACGAATGGCTCGAGGTGAAGGCGATGCTACTCGACAAGCTCAACTGTTAAGCATAGCACGGCCTTTCATCTGCATGCGGATCAGGTCGATGAAGCGCCGCGTCACCGCATGCTCGCGCGCCTTCGGCCACGCCACGCCGATGCGCCATTTCGCGGACGCATCGCGTAAGGGCAGCACGCGTGCATCGCGCAACAGATATTGCGCGCGTGACGGCAGAAACGCCGCGCCGACGCCGCCCGCGACCGCGGCGAGCACGGATTGGATATCGTCGGCTTCCTGAATGACGTTGGGCGAAAGTCCGTGCTCCCTGCACCATCGATCGATCTGCGCCGCGATCCCCGGCCCGCGATGCCGCGCCAGCGCGATGAAGCCCGGATCGTTCAGTACGCTCAAATCCGCCGGCAGACGCTTGTAGCGCGTGTGTTCGGGCACGGCCAGCGCCAGCGACTCGTCGATCACGCCGAAGCCGGAGAGCGCATCGTCCAGCGGCATGCGCATGAAGCCCACATCGAGCTTGCCCGCGAGCAGCCGGCGCGTCTGCTCTTGCGACGACGAATCGTGCAGCGTGATGCTCACGTTTGGATTCGCCTGCCTGAACTGCGCAATCAGCTTCGGCACATGCGTGAGCACCGACAGACACAAACCGATGCGCAGAAACCCGCGCGTGCCGCTGCTGAATTCGCGGGCGCGGGCAAGCACGGCGTCGGCATCGCGCACAAGCGCCTGTGCATCCGCGATGAAGTCTTCGCCGAACACGGTCAGTTCCGAGCCATGACGACCGCGTTCGAGCAGACGCGCGCCGAGCGTTTCTTCGAGCGCGGCGATCTGCTTGCTGAGCGCGGGCTGGCTGAGATGCAGCGCATCGGCGGCGCGGCCGAAGTGGCACAGGTCCGCAATGGTCAGGAAAGAACGGAGCAGCCGGAGTTCCTGTTCGATTCCTTGGGGTAATCGAATCGATCAAAACATTTATTTTACTGATCGACACGCGGGCGCTTCAATGGAGGCTCTTTCAAGGAGTCGCGCTGTGGATATCTCTTCGTTTCGCGTTGCGGTTGCGTCTGGGGCGATGACAATCGCCACGCGTCGGCCTGAGTCATCTGCGCCGAGTGTTCCGCTCGTCGTCGAACCGAAGCGCGTGGTGGCGCGCGGCGCGTTGCCGCTCAGCTTTGCCGTGATTCGCAGAAACGGCTGAATTTCGTCCGCATACAATAGGTCAAAACTTAAGCTGGAGACTTCGCCCCATGGATCTCATCATTCGCCGCGCAGCGCTTGCTCACTCGCATGAACCCGTAGAAATCGGCATGGAAGACGGCCGTATCGCCGCCATCGAAACGAATCTGCAAGCCGGCGCGCGCGAAAAAATCGACGCGGACGGATCGCTCTTCACCGCGCCTTTCGTCGATGCCCACTTCCACATGGACGCGACGCTCTCGTACGGCTTGCCGCGCGTCAGCATGTCGGAGACGCTGCTCAAAGGCATCGCGCTATGGAGCGAACTGAAACCCAAACTGACGCAGAAAGCGCTCGTTGAACGCGCAATGCAGTATCGCGACCGCGATGCAGTATTGCGACTAGGCCGTCGCGCGCGGGCTGCTCGCTAACCGCACGCACGTCGATGTCTGCGATCCGCGTCTGCTTGCCGTCGAAGCGCTGCTCGAAGTGAAGCGGCGCGTGAAGCCGTATATCGATCTGCAACTGGTCGCGTTTCCGCAAGACGGCGTGCTGCGCAGCGCGGGCGCGTTCGACAATCTGAAGCGCGCGATCGACATGGGCGTGGATGTCGTCGGGGACATTCCGCACTTCGAGCGCACGATGGCGGACGGCGCGGCGTCCGTGAAACTGCTGTGCGAGTTCGCGGCGGAAAAGGGCTTGCGCGTCGACATGCATTGCGACGAATCGGACGACATGGGCGCGTCACCGGCTCGCATCTGACGTCGATGCATTCGATGGACAACTACTACGTCAGCAGGCTGATTCCGCTGATGCGCGAGTCCGGCGTGAACGCGATCGCGAATCCGCTCATCAACATCACGCTGCAAGGCCGCAGCGATACATATCCGAAACGGCGCGGCATGACGCGCGTGCCCGAGCTGATGGCGGCGGGCGTGACCGTCACGTTCGGCCACGATTGCGTGATGGATCCGTGGTACAGCCTCGGTTCCGGCGACATGCTGGAAGTCGCGCATATGGGCTTGCCGTCGCGCAGATGACCGGCGTCGATGCCATGCGTTCGTGCTTCGATGCGGTGACGACCAACCCCGCGAAGATCCTCGGCTGGAAGACTATGGAATCGAAGTAGGCTGCCACGCCGACTGCGTGATCCTCGACGCGCGCGATCCGATCGAAGCGATTCGCCTGCGGGCGGCGCGCACGGCGGTCATCAAACGCGGCAAGGTGATCAGCCGAAGCCCGGCGGTGCGCGCGGCGCTCGCGCTCGACGGGCAGCCGAAGGAAGTGAACTTTCGCATCGAGCGATAAAAAACGCCGGCGCGAAGCCGGCGTTTTCATAGCGCGTGCTGCCTGGACGCTCAAGCCGCCGCCTACTCCGACATGCCGTTGTGACGCAGCAGCGCGTCGATGTTCGGTTCGCGGCCGCGGAAGGCCTTGAATGAATCCATCGCCGGACGGCTGCCGCCGACTTCAAGAATCTCGCGGCAATAGCGCGTGCCGGTTTCCGCGTTCAGCACCGAGCCGTCGGCGAGCTTAGCGGCTTCTTCGAACGCGGCGTAGGCATCGGCGGACAGCACTTCGGCCCACTTGTAGCTGTAGTAACCCGCCGCATAGCCGCCCGCGAAGATATGGCTGAAAGTGTTCGGCCAGCGCGAGAACGACACCTGCGGAATGACGTGGAACTTCTCGTTGATCCCGCGCGCGAGATCGTTGACGTTCTGCGCCGTATTTGACGGGTCATAGGACGTGTGCAGCACCATGTCGAATATCGAGAAGACGATCTGGCGCAGCGTGCCGAGACCGCTCTGGAAGTTCTTCGCGGCGAGCATCTTGTCGAACAGTTCACGCGGCAGCGGCTGGCCCGTCTCGACGTGCGCGGACATGTCGGTTAGTACGTCCCACTCCCAGCAGAAGTTTTCCATGAACTGCGACGGCAGTTCGACCGCATCCCATTCGACGCCATTGATCCCCGATACGCCCATTTCGTCGATGCGCGTCAGCATGTGATGCAGGCCGTGGCCGAACTCGTGGAACAGCGTGATGACTTCGTCGTGCGTGAAGCAGGCGGGCTTGCCGCCGACCGGCGCCGAGAAGTTGCAGGTGAGATAAGCGACCGGCGTCTGCACGCCGCCTTGCGTGCGCTTGTGACGCGAGCGGGCATCGTCCATCCACGCGCCACCGCGCTTGCCTTCGCGCGCGTAGAGATCGAGATAGAACTGCGCGACGAGCGTGCCGTCCTTGTTTTCGACGCGGAAGAAGCGCACGTCAGGATTCCATACGGTGGCTTCGTCGCGGCGGATCGACACGTTGAAGAGCGTCTCGGTGACCTTGAACAGGCNGCGCTTCTGGCGCAGCTTCTCGGCCGCATAGGCGATATCCCACGGCTGAAGCTCGGGCATGCCGAGTTCGGTCACGGCGAACGCGCGCAGTTCCATCCAGTCGTTTTCAGCGTAGGGACGCGCGCGCCTGGCGAGATCTTCGAGGAACACGATGACCTGCGCGGGCGATTCCGCCATCTTCGGCGCGAGCGAGACTTCCGCAAAGTTCTGATAGCCGAGCGTCTGCGCTTCCTCGCGACGCAGCTTCAGGTTTTCGACGATGTTCGCCGTGTTGTCCCATTCGGCCTTGCCGTTGCCGTAGGTTTCGCCGAGTTCGGACGCGCGCGTGACATAGGCGCGGTACATCGCCTTGCGCATCGGACGATTATCAGCGTATTGTAGCACCGGGAAATACGACGGGAAATGCAGCGTGAACTTCCAGCCTTCCTTCCCGTCGCGCTGCGCGGTTTCACGCGCCGCTTCGACGGTGTCTTCCGGCAGGTCGGCGAGTTCGCCTTGCTGCGTGACGAGGTAGGAATACGCGTTGGTTGCGTCGAGAACGTGATCGGAGAAGGCTTTGGACAGCGCCGCCTGTTCTTCCTGCAACTGCGCGAAACGCGGCTTGCGGTCTTCCGGCAGTTCGGCGCCGGACAGGCGGAAGTCGCGCAGCGAGTTGTCGAGGATCTTCTTGCGTTCGGGCGACAGGCTAGCGAATTCCGGACTGGCCGCAATGGCCTTGTACTTTTCGTACAGCGCGAGATTCTGGCCGACGCTCGCGGAAAATTCGGTGACGCGCGGCAGATTCTCGGCATGCGCGGCGCGCAGTTCCGGCGTATCGGCGACGGCGTTCAGATGGCCGACGACGCCCCACGCGCGCCCGAGCTTTTCCGTTTCGCGCTCGACAGCCTCGACGATGTCGGCCCATGTCGCGGGCGTCTCCGGCGCGCTCGCGCGATCGACGGCGGCTTTCGCGCCGGCGAGCAGCACTTCGAGCGCGGGCGTCACATGTTCGGGTTTGATGTCGCCGAAACGCGGCAGATCGGAGAAATCGAGCAGCGGATTATTGGCGGTCGTGGCGGCGGATGCGTGTTCGCTCATGGCTCTCCCGTTTCGTGTTGGATGAAGCGCGGGGCGGCCGATGATGCGCGCCGCCTCGGCTGAAATTCGGTCTGCCCAAACATCATTGGGGCGGTGTCAGCAAAATCCAATGGATTGTTTTTAAGGGGCCGATTAGCGCGCGAATTATTGCGCTTTCGGCCTTCCGGGCGGCGGAATCTTCCGCGCGCGTTTTAGCCTTGCGCGGTGCGCTCGGCCGCTTCGGTGGTATTGACCAGCAGCATCGTGATGGTCATCGGGCCGACGCCGCCCGGCACCGGCGTGATGTAGCCGGCGACTTCCCGCACCGCGTCGAAATCGACGTCGCCGCACAGCTTGCCTTCGTCGTTGCGGCTCATGCCGACGTCGATCACCGTCGCGCCCGGCTTCACCATGTCGACGGTCAGGATATTGCGGCGGCCCGTTGCGGCGACCACGACGTCCGCATCGCGCGTGTGCTTGCCGATATCGCGCGTCTTGCTGTGGCAGATGGTGACGGTCGCGCCAGCTTCGAGCAACAGCAGCGCCATCGGCTTGCCGACGATGTTGGAGCGGCCGATCACGACCGCGTTCGCGCCTTTCAGGTCGATGCCGTGCGCCTCGAACATCTTCACCACGCCATAGGGCGTGCAGGGCAGAAAGAGCGGCTTGCCGGTCAGCAGCGCGCCCGCGTTGGCGACGTGAAACCCGTCGACGTCCTTTTCCGGCACAATCGCCTCGATGACCTTGTGGCTGTCGATGTGCGCGGGCAGCGGCAACTGCACGAGAATGCCGTGGATTGACGGATCGGCGTTGAGCTTCGCGATATGCGCGAGCAGATCGCTTTCGGCGAGCGCCGCGGGGAAGCGGTCCATCACCGAATGCAGGCCGTTGTCCTGACAGGCCTTGACCTTGTTGCGCACGTAGACTTCGCTCGCGGGGTTGTCGCCGACGAGGACGACTGCGAGGCCGGGCCGGTGTCCACGGGCGGTGAGGGCGGCGGCGCGCGTGGCGACATCGGCGCGAAGAGTCTTGGAAAGGGCGTTGCCGTCGATGAGTTGGGCGGTCATGGCAATCGAATCAAGGATGGGCGAAGTGATGCGGCGCGCGGCAGTCGCTCACGGGGCGAAGCGGATGAAGCGCCGCCCGCATGGCGCTGCGCGTCATTGTCTGGCGTTTTTACGCCATCGGGAAGGGCGAAATTATACCGCCCAGCGTGATCGGCCGAAGTGGCCCGGCAGTCGGCGGCAGCCGGCGCGCGGCGTCGCTTACGGCGCGACGGCCTTCCAGCTCGCGTTTGGATCGAACGTTTTCGTCGATGCCGCCAGCGCCGCCGAGCGCGGCCCCAGGTTCTTCTCGTACAGTCGACCGTCGCGATCAATCATGAAGGACATCACGTCGGTCTGGCCGTAGCTTGCGGGCCACGCGATCAGGCCGAAGCCGCCGGTCAGCGCGCCGTCGCGCAGATAGCTCGCTGCGCCGCCTTTCGCGTGCGGGCCCTGCGCCGTCAGGGCTCGTTGCGGCCGATGCGGCGCGTCAGCACTTCGTCGCGCGCGGCCGCCATGTCGAAGCGCCAGCCGCCGGCGGTTTCGACGAGCGGAATCGGCAGCGTCCAGCCGCTTGCGCCGACTTCGAGATGGGCGCTGCGGCGGCCATGCAGCGGCTTGTCGTCCTCGACGACGCGATGCCCCTGCGCCCACGAGCCGAGGTACTGATAGATGTCTTCTTCGCCGATGTCGCTGGCCGGCACGTAATGCGCGTGACCCTTACCGAGGACGGTCGACAGCGCGGCTTTGTCGTTGTGGCGGCGACGGCTTCGGTGAAGGCTTGCGCAGCCGCCTCGGGCGTCGAATACTCGGCTTNAGCTTCCAGCGCCTTCGTGCTGCACGCCGCCGCCGTTCGCGCCGAANCGCTGGCACCGCGCAAGGCGTTGTCGCGGTTTTCGCGCGGCGCGCGCTTCGGCATTGTTCGTTCGGTTCGATGCATTCGCGTCGCCGCCCTGACGGATGTTCTGCACGCGCTGGCTGGCGCTCTGATTCAGGTTCTGTCCGGTGCGCTACTGCAACGTTTGCGCGGCCTGCGTGCGTGCCTGGTCGCGTCCGCGGAACTGGTCGCGGTTCGCGATGTTGTTCTGCCGGTTTGCGAAGTTGTTGTTGACCGCGTTCCGATTGAACTGCGGGTCGTTGCGATTCCAGCGGACGTTGTTGGTGTTGGTGTTGGTATCGAGCCGATGGTTGACGTTGATGTTGTTGTACCGGTTCACGTTGACGTTGACGTCGCCATGATTCCAGTCACAGTTGCCCCACAGCGAGTTCGCGACGGCGACGCCCGCGCCGAACGCGAGGCCGGTTGCAATCGCATAGCCGGGCGGTGGCGGCACATAGATCGGCGGATACGCGGGATACGACCACGCGCCGTAGACGACGGTCGGGTTGTACGTCGGCACGTAAACGACTTGCGGATTGGCGGGTTCGATCTGAATGGTCGTCGGGTTGTTGCTCAGCGCTTGCTGGACGACGATCAACGACTGCGTATTTCGGCGAACGTGACCGCCGA
>JAQFVI010000295.1 GCA_029439495.1 Caballeronia sp. BR6202001590007 | reverse complement strand
ACAATGGGTCAACCATGTCCCCAGTCTATACAGAGTTGAAAGACAGATTGCAAACCGCACGTTGCGTACTTAGGCGCAAGCGGCCGCCTGCGCCGTGACACGCACGCGGCGCGCCTGCCACCAAGAATGTTACGTTTGCGCGCATCGCACGGATGCATCCCAACTCGACGGAATTCTCATGCGCTTTGATTACCGCATCTTTCGATTACCGCATCTTCCATATCGACTGCACCGCGCACCATGACGGCGACGGGCAGTTCTATGCGCACGCGCGCATCACGCACATCCCGGACGAAGTTGCGCCGCATATCGATGTCTTCGATTCGGGCGATCTCGACGGCTTCTCGAACGAGTCGGACGCCGTGCATTGCGCGCGGGGCGTGGGCCATCGAGTGGTGCGACGAAGCACTCGCCTAGACGACGGCGGTCGTCGTCAGCTTCCTTTCAATCGCGGACAGCCGGATTACGCAAGCGCCACGGCGAGCGGCACGGTAATTGCGGTTTGTGAGCCGATGCCGCAACGACTTCGCGCGGCAGCACATTCAAGCCACGATTCAAGGGAGGACGTCATGAAGAACACCAGGAAGATCGCCAAACACGACGAGGGCTCGCGTCATCGACGCGAGCTTTTTTCTTGCCGCGTCAGTTAGATTGCGGCGTCAGCGAAAACGACGCACTTGCCGCCTCGCCGGGCGCGAGCACGCCGTCGCCCTTTTGCACGTGCGGCACGTCGAGATGTATGTAGCCAGTCCGCGACATTGCTGACCGGCTCCACGCACAGCAGCGAAGGAAAGCTTTCGGCGCATAAATGACCGTAAAGTCGAACAGCGCATCCACGCGCAGCGTGACCGCGCGGCCTTCGTCGGGCCAGGCGACGGTCGTTTCGCGTCCCCAGCCGGTGAAGTGATTGTCGAGATCAACGCGATCGACCGCCATACCCTGTGGCGAATTCAACGCATCGACGGCCGGATGCGGACCTACGTAAAGCGGCAGCGGATCGGGTGTGCCGTGCCACATCACATCGACGCGCGCATGCACGAAAGTCGATGCTGTGCGCGGAAAGTAAGGGTGATGCCCGAAGCCGAACGGCATCCGCCGGTCGGACAGATTGCGGATGGTCAACGTGACATGCAGCGCGTCGTCGGCAAGCACGATGCGCTACGTGCCTTCGTAGGCGAACGGCCAGCGATGCGCCGCCGCATCCAAAGGCGCATGCCGCAGCGAGAGCGTACTTCCTTCAGATTCATCGACCGATTCGACCCGCCACGGCAGCCGCCACGCGTTGCCATGCAGCGCATGCGCAAACCGGTTGCCGTCGCCGGACAGATCGACGCGTTCGCCATCGAACTCGAAGCGCACATCGCGGATGCGATTGCAATACGCGGCATCAGCGGAAAGCTCGCCATGCCGAGCGGATCGCGCGTCGCGGGCCGCAGCCAGTGGACCAGTTCCGTGCCGCGCGCGTCTAAAGAACGCGGCAATCGCTCCGCCGACATGCGGCGCGATCAGCACGCGGCGCGCCCCGCGACGCAGCTCGACGAGCGCGTCGTCACCGAGCGCGGACCGGAAGGATCGATCGGCGCTCAATATGCGAACTGCCGGTAATTTTCATCGAACGTACGCGCGGTCGTTTCGACGCGTGGATTGAAACGCAGCAGGCGGTGCGTGCGCGGCGGCAAGGCGGCGAACACGTCGTGCGGCACGTCGATATGCACTTCCGGACGGAAATCGGAAATACTACGCGCGGCTATAGCCGATCACGACCATCGAACGCGGCGCGTCGGTCAGATTCGGCGTGCCGCGATGCGCCCGCTTTCGAGCGCCGCGAGCGCTTCATCGCGCGACTGACGATGCGTACCGCGCGTCGTCTCGAGCGGTACGCATCGTCCACGTCGACGAGCGGAAAATTCACGGCAAGCTGAAAAGATTGCGTCTCCGGCGCATCGTCGAAGAGCGGCGGCGTATCGCGACGCCAGTCCTGATACTCGGAGCCGCGCACGGGCGTGTCGGTCGCGAGCTGCCACATCACTGGGGTCCGGGCCTGCGACCCGCTCGACGATGCCGATGATATCCTCGTCGCAAACGATCGTGGCATCGGCGAACAGTCCCTCGAACGGCAGGGTCACGTAGTAGCGCCCCCGGTCCGCGATTGCCGTTCGCGTTCGCTTGCGCGTGCGGCTCGAACAGCGGCATGAACGCATCGCGCCATGCCTCGACGGTCGCGCGCGCGAAGTGCTGGCGCAGTCGCAGTATCACGAAACCGTCGCGTTCGAAGTCGGCGGCGAGCGCGTCTCGGGTCGGTTCGTCGTATCGGGCCATGTGCGGCAATCCTCCTGTCAGGAGTGAAAAGAAAGTCTCACGGCCGTCACGGCGGCGTCAATATTATTAGTAATATTCAGTGAAAACCCCGATCCACCCCGGGCTTTCAACGCTTGTTTCATGACTAATATTAGTGGTAAGTTTATTTGATACGATCCGCGACAAGGTGCTGCGTGCCGCGCACGAACTCGGCTACCGGATGACGCAGCGCGAGCCGCTCGCGCCCGCACTCGCGGATGCGCCCGACGAGCGCAATCTGATCGTCTATCTCGCCGACGAGATTTCGACCAGTCCGCAGCCGGTCGTCAGCATCGACGGCGCGCGCGATGCCGCATTCGCGCACGGCCGCATGCTCGCGGTGTATTCGACGCACGGCAACGCGGACATCGAAGCGCGCGTGCTCGGCGTAATTTACGCGACCGTCTCACGCGCCGCGTGAGGGTGCCCGCCGCGCTCGCGCAGGTGCCGGTGCTGCTCAACTGCTATGCGAACGAAGCCGCCGTGTCGTCGGTGGTGCCGGCCGAAGTCGCGGGCGGTCACACCGCGACCGATCATCTGCTCGCGGTGGGGCATCGACGCATCGGCTACATCAACGGCGAGCCTTGGCAGGACGCCGCGCGCGACCGGCTGAAGGGTTATCGCACCGCGCTCGCGACCGCGACCGCGACGTCCGTCGATGCGAACGGCGCATGGCAGGCGAAGCTCGATTACGCGCGCATCGAGAAACGGCCGGTGCGATACACGCTCGTCGAAGCCCTGTCGGAAGACGGCAAGAAGGTGCTCGCCACGGACCTGCCACGACCTACTTCGACGACAAGGGCGGCTACGCGTTCAACCTGACCGTCGGCACGCGTCTCTATCTGCGCGTGACGGCGCAGGCTTCTGCCGGACCCAAAGGCAATCCGGACTATCTCGTCAAGGTCCGCGACAACACCGCGCCGATCGCGGCGCTTTCCCGCGCGATGGCGCCCGTCTATTCGATGCGCGGCGACGTGTTCGCTCGCCGCGTCCGGCACGCGTGCCGATCTGAATGGAATGCGGGCTCGGGCTGGACCGGCAAGGGCTACGGCGCACCGCGCTCGGCCGCGCCCTTCGCCGATGCTCGATCCGATCGTCACCGCCGCGCGGACCATGCTCGTGGCCGCGTCCGAAGTCAAGCTGCCGGCGCTCAATATCTTACTGGAGCATGAACAATCGTCCGGGCGAAGGCGAATTCACCAAGGACATGTTCGTCAGCACGCAGTTCGATTCCGACCCGGCACACCGGGGCCTGTACATCATGGGCGCGGAGAACGTGAATACCGACGAGTACGACACGGGCGTCATCCTTCACGAATTCGGCCACTATGTCGAAGACGTGCTGTCGTGTTCGGACAGCAACGGCGACGCCCATGCGATCGGCGATGCGCTCGACATGCGCGTCGCGTTCAGCGAAGCCTGGGGCAACGCGTTCTCATCGATGATGCGCAACGAGCTGCTCGTGACGGACACGTACGGCCCGCTTCAGGGGGACACGCGCGTCGTCATCAACATGGCGGGAATGCGCTCGCCGAATCACTTCTGGTTCGACGAAGACGCGCTCGGGAACTTGCTCTACGCGCTGTATGGTTCTCCCGATATCGGCTTCGCGCCGCTCTATCGCGCGATGCTCACGGGCTAGAAAGACACGCGCGCGCTGACCAGCGTGCTGTCCTTCGCAACCGCGCTGCGCCCGACGCTGTCGGATGCCGGCAAGACCCTACTCGACACGCGGCTCGCCGCGATCAGCGTCGCGGCCGGAGAGAAACTGAAACTGGATCGCCAACTTCGGTCACCTGCGCCTGAGCCTGCCTTCGGCCGGCATCTACACCGTTTCGATCGAACCGCTGGCCGGCGCGTCCGAGCTCGAACCCTACCTCATCGCGGTGTATCGCCTCGGCAAGGAAATCGCCGGAGCGGACGGGTCGACTACGCTGACCTTCACGGCCACCGACGCCGGCGACTACGTGGTCGATGTCCTGCCCAAGCGCAACGTCAGCAACAACGGCGTGCGCAGCGACGACAAGACCTGCGTGTCCGTATCGCTGCAAGCTGGAACCTGACTGGAGAACACTCGATGAAACTGGATACCTTTTCTTTCGCATCCGTGCTGCGGCTTGCTGCCGCGCTGCCGCTCTTCGTGACCGCGCACGCCTTCGCGGGATCGCTGCAAGTGTCGCCGAACCGCGTCGACCTGTCGGTCGAGCAGCCCGCCGCCGTGATGAAGCTGCACAACCGCGGCGATCAGCCGATCACCGCGCAGGTGAGTGTCTTCGGCTGATCGCAGACGCTCGACGAAGACCGGCTCGACGAGGCGCAGAAGATCGTCGCGAGCTCGCCGATCATTACGATCCCGGCCGGCGGCGATCAGACCCGTGCGCAGACCCGTGCGCATCCTGCGCACGAACCGCGACGCGCCGCAGGACGAGGAAACCTGTCGCCTGTTGGTCGACGAGATTCCGCAGGCCGACGCCGCGCGCAGCACGGGCGTGCGCATACAGTTGCGCTATTCGGTGCCCGTGTTCGCGAATGCGCCTGCGAGCACCACCACGCCGAAGGTCGATTTCTCGCTGCAAGCATGTGTCCGCGCCCGGCGCGGCGGGCAACGGGACAAACAGCGCGGCCGGAAAGCGCCTCGTGCTGCGGGCATCGAATCAGTGGCCCGTCGCCGAAGCGGGCGCGGGCATGACGACGGCCACCGTGCACGCGATCGTCAACGGCATGCCGGTGTCGACGCGCGTGACCCTCGACAACCCACTCGTGGTGTCGTCGGCGAAATAAGCTCGGCTTTGCAATTCATGCTCGCGAACCGCGAGTGATGAAGATCGGCGGTGCGTATCGCCGAACGATCGTGTGACGATGGCGCTCGCCCACGCTAGGTGACGCGAGCCTTCGCGTTGAGGAACGCATCGGGCGCATCGTCTTCGACGAGACGCAGCGACGATTCGACCACTTCGCCGCTCGACGCGACGAAGCCACGCGCCCAGGCCGCGACATCGCGTTCCACCTGCGCCTTGTTCGGTCCGACGATATGAGTCGGATACGTGACGGTCTTCACTTCCGCATGTTGGCGGTAGTCGAGCTTGCGGGAGAAGCGGGCGTTGGCGGTCCAGCCATCGCCGGGAATCGATTCGGATAGGACTTCGACAAAGTAAGTGCCGATGGAATACATCGTGAACTCCGGGGTGTCGACGTGCCTTTAGTTTAGCATACGTCGATCCTTCTCGAAGGTCATGGTTCACTTCCGATTCTTTTGTAACGTCATGCGCGCGTGCCCGCTTCCGCTTCCTGCGCCGTCCATTCCTTCACGCGCTCGCTGAGACTCAAGCCGAGGCCGGGTCGCGTCGGCACGATCATTCGTCCGTTTCTGGTTTCGAGGCGCTCATTGAAAAGCGGTTCGAGCCATTCGAAATGTTCGACCCACGGTTCGCGCGAGTACGCGGCGGCCAGATGAACGTGCAGTTCCATCGCGAAGTGCGGCGCGAGCATCAGGCCCGCGTGTTCCGCGAGCGTCGCGACCTTCAGGAAAGGCGTGATGCTGCCGACGCGCGGCGCATCGGGATCAGATAATCGGCGCCGCGCTGGCGGATGAACTCCCAGTGTGACACGTTCGTCAGCGTCTCGCCGGTGGCGATCGGCGTATCGAACTGCGCGGCGAGCGCGGCATGGCCTTCGGCGTCGTAGCAGTCGAGCGGCTCCTCGATCCAGATCAGGTTGAACTGCTCGAACGTGCGGCACATGCGCTGCGCGGTCGGACGATCCCATTGCTGGTTGGCGTCGACCATCAGCGGGAAGCTTTCGCCGAGGTGCTTGCGCACCGTTTCGACGCGATGGATGTCGATCGCGCAATCCGGCTGGCCGACCTTCAACTTGATGCCGCCGATGCCCTTCTCGCGCGACGCATCGGTATTCACGAGCAACTGATCGAGCGGCGTATGCAGAAGATCGCCCGACGTGTTGTAGCAGCGCACCGAATCGCGATGCGCGCCGAGCAGCTTCGCGAGCGACAGATTCGCGCGCTTCGCCTTCAGGTCCCACAACGCGACGTCGAATGCGCCGATCGCCTGCGCGGCCATGCCGCTGCGGCCTACCGATGCTCACGCCCACGCCAGCTTGTCCCACAGTCGCGCGATGTCGCTCGGGTTTCGCCGATCAACACCGGCGCGATCTCCTTCGTATGCGCGAACTGGCCGGGGCCGCCCGTACGCTTCGAATAGCTGAAGCCAAGTCCGCGATGCCCGTCCGCCGTTTCGATCTCGACGAAGAGGATCGCTATTTCGGTCATCGGCTTCTGGCGGCCGGTCAGCACCTTGGCATCGCTGATCGGATTGCGAGCGGCAGAAACGTGGACACTACGCGCACCCATTTGATCTGATCGTGCGTCGGCGTCGGCGTCGGCGTCGAGGCGAGAGCGTTGCTTGCGTTCACAATGTCTTGTCCTTTGGAAAAAATTCAGTTGCCGTGGCGCGGATTGAGTTCGAGCGGCGCGGTGCGTTCACCGCGCGAGCCGCCATCGCGATCGTCCGGATCGAGGCGTTGCAGCGTGCCGACGATGACGAGATACGCGAACGCGCCCAGCAGCGAGAGCGACGCGACATAGGTCAGCGCGACTTCGAACGAACCGGTCGACTTGATCATCCAGCCGATGGCGAGCGGCGTCACGATGCTTGCGAGATTGCCGCACANTGCACCAGCCGAGATTGCCGACGCCCTTCGCGAAGAACGCGATCGACATCACGAGAATGACGATGGCCGTCGATTGCACGTAGTTCGCGACCACGATCGAACTCGACAGCACGANCATGCCTTTCGCTTCGATCAGGTAAGTCGGGAACCACGTCAGGAAGAACCAGGTGATCGAGGTCAGGCAGAACTGGCCGATGTAGATGCCGATCATCATGCGATTGGCGGCGATGGCGCGCACCTGCGACCAGCGGAACTCTGCGGACGATCGCCCATGGTCGGCAGTCCGCCGCCCGCCGCGATGTATTCGAGTTCCGCCGCATTCACGCGATGATCGCGCTGCGGTTCGCGCACCGCCTTGAGCTACCACAGACCGATCAGGATGCCGACCGCGCCCGTCGAATAGAACACGTAATGCCAGCCGAAGGCGCTGACGGCGTAGGTCATGATCGGCGTGAAGACGGCGCGTGCGAAGTACTGCGCGAGCTGAAACACCGACGTGGCGAGGCCCCGTTCTGCGCTTGGGGACCACATCACGGTCAGACGGCTGTTGCATGGAAACGCGGGCGATTCGGCGATGCCCATCAGGAAGCGCATCACGAACAGCATCACGAACGCCGAACCGAACAGATGCACGTAACCCTGCAGGAAAGTCAGCGCCGACCACACAATGAGACTCGCGCCGAGCACGATGCGCGCGCCGAAGCGATCGAGGATGAGCCCACCCGGAATCTGCATGCCGGTCGCCCAGCCGAATGCGGAGAACGCTATGCCCATCGTGAGCGCATCGAAGCCCAGCTCGTGACGCATACTCGGCGCGGCGATCGACAGCGTCGCGCGGTCCACGTAGTTGAACACGGTCACGATGAAAATCATCGCGAGGATGAACCAGCGCACGCTGGTGCACTTCGGCTGAATCGGGTCGGCTGACAAGTCATTGGAATGAGCGGCGCATGCACGGTACGACATCGGCGCGCTGGACTCGATCATAAAATGATTGCACAATCATCATGGTTTATACTGATCTGCTTTGATTGCGCGGTGGGCCGGAATCGCTGCGCGACGTGGTGTAATGGCGCGACCGAATGCCGTGCGGGGAAGGAATAAGCGAGAAATGGCGAAGAAAACAACAGAAAAGTTTCGACGTGGGCGGGCGTGAGCGAGAGCGTCACCTTGATCGACGTCGTGCGTGTGGCGGGCGTCGCGCCGATGACCGTATCGCGCGTGCTCAACCGGCCGGAACTGGTGCGCAGCGATACGCAGCGCAAGGTACTCGATGCCGTGCGCGCGACGGGTTACGTGCCGAATCTGCTCGTGGGCAGTCTTGCGAGCAGCAAGAGCAAGCTGGTGGCGATACTGCTGCCGACGATTGCGAACTCGATCTTTTCCGATGCGGTGCAGGCGCTGATGGACGGTCTTGCGCCGAAGGGTTATCAGACCCCTGGGTCTCACGGGGTATTCGCGCGAGCGCGAGGAAGCGCTGGTCGAGGCGATTCTCGGGTGGCGTCCGGACGGCATCGTGCTGGCGGGGACGAGCCATAGCGAGGCGACGGTCGAGCGGCTGAGCAAGGCGCGCATTCCGGTGGTCGAGATCTGGGATCTGACGGACAAGCCGATCGATATCGTGATCGGCTTCTCGCATGAGGAAGTCGGGGCGGCGGTTGCGCGGCATCTGCTGGAGAAGGGATATCGGATCTTCGGGATCGCATCGGTCGACGATCCGCGCGGGCTGCGACGATGCGAGGCGTTCGGGCGTGAGTTGACGAAGCATCGGGCGGCGAAGCCCGCATTCGAAGTGTTGCCGGCACCGGCGACCTTGCAGACGGGACGCGAGGCGTTGAGCCGGCTTCTTGCGCCGGGCAAGCGTGCGGCGCCCGAAGTGGTCGTGTGCAACTCCGATACGCTCGCGCAAGGCGTGCTTGCCGAGGCGGCGAGTCGTGGGATGTCCGTGCCCAGAGAGCTTACTGTGATGGGATTCGGGGATCTGACTTCGGCGGCGCATGTGTTTCCTTCGCTTTCGACCGTGCGGGTCGATGGGGCAAAGATCGGTTCTGAAGCTGCTAAGGCTTTGCTCGAGATGTTTGGCGGCGAGGCGGCGGGGAACAGAGGCGCTGTGCGGGTCGATACGGGGTTTGAGATTGTGGTGCGGGAGAGTCTAGCCGTTCTGCTGGCGCGTTTGTTTTATTGATGGTTCAGATGTTCTTCGCTTTGGTTTCTGGTCTGGTTTCTTGCTGTTTATTCAGTAGCTTTCT
>JAQFVI010000294.1 GCA_029439495.1 Caballeronia sp. BR6202001590007 | reverse complement strand
CGCCGATGCTGACCGCCGCGGCGACGGAGAAGGTCGGCATGGTGAAGACCGGATGCGCGAGCGCGACGTGAAAGCCCGAAAAATCGAGCAGGCCGAGGCCGCTCGCCATCGCGATGCCCGCGAGCAGCGTCGCGGGCATCGCATAGCGCGGCACGCAGCGCTTGGCCGCGAGATAGGTGAGGAACATAGGTGAGGAACATCGCGACGACGAGCGCTGTGCGATGTTCGGCCGCGCGGAAGATCTCGATGCTGATCTCGAACAGAATCCCCGCCAGCAGCGCCGCCGCGATGCCCGACGGAATGCGCTTCATCAGCGTGTCGAACCAGCCTGTGAAGCCGACCGCCGTCATCAGCACGGCGCACAGGATGAACGCGCCGATTGCGTCCGAATACGCGACGTTCGGCAGCGACGAAATCAAAAGCGCCGCGCCCGGCGTCGACCAGGCGATCACGATGGGTGCGCGATAACGCAGCGACAGGCCGATCGTGCATAGCGCCATGCCGATGGACAGCGCCCAGATCCACGAGGAAATCTGCGCGTCGGTCAGGTGCGCGGCCTTGCCCGCCTGAAACATCAGGACGAGCGACGAGGTGTAGCCGGTCATCATCGCGACGAAGACGGACACCGAGAAATCGAAAAACGGGCGCGGCGCGACCGGTGCCGGAGTGGAGGCTTTCATGCTTGCGGTGAGTTCTTCTGCGTGCGGATGGCTGAGACGGATACGACGTGTTACTTGGAGAGCGCCCGCATCGCGGCTTCGAGGCCGGCCATCGTCAGCGCGTACATGCGGTTGCCGAGGACGTTGCGGATCGCGGCGATCGACTGGCGATATTCCCACAGGCGCTCGGGCTCCGGATTGAGCCACGCGTGATGCGGAAACTGATCGGCGAAACGGCGCAGCCAGACAGCGCCCGCCTCGGCGTTGTTGTATTCGACCAAGCCGCCCGGCTGCAGCCACTTCATACGGATTCATGGTCGCGTCGCCGACGAAGATCAGCTTGTAGTCGGGCGTGAACTTGTGCAGCATGTCGAAGGTGGACGTGCGCTCGGTATGGCGGCGGCGATTGTGCTTCCACATCCACAGATAGTCGTAGACGCAGTTGTGGAAGTAATAGAACTCCAGATGCTTGAATTCGGCCTTCGCCGCAGAGAACAGCTCCTCGACGCGCTTGATATGATCGTCCATCGAGCCGCCGACGTCGAGCAGCATCAGCACTTTCACGTTGTTGTGGCGCTCGGGCACCATCTTCAGGTCGAGCCAACCCGCGTTTGCGGCGGTGCTGCGGATCGTGTCGGGCAGATCGAGTTCTTCGGCCGCGCCTTCGCGCGCGAAACGGCGCAGACGCCGCAGCGCGACCTTGATGTTGCGCGTGCCGATTTCGACCTGATCGTCGTAGTCCTTGTACGCGCGTTCATCCCACACCTTGACGGCCGTGCGGNCCGCCGGTGCCAATCCACTTGTTGCCGCCTTCGTGATGCTCCTTCTGCCGTCCNCGAGCCATTTCTTCAGCCAGTCGAGCGGAATGTCGAAGACATCGTCGGGCAACTGGGAAATGCCGTGAAAGTATGTGCCGAATGCGCGATCGAACTTGTCGAAATATTTTTCGTCCTTGACGAGCGTCATGCGGGCGAGGAAATAGAACTCGTCGAGCGACGGTTCGATGACCTGCGCCTTCAGCGCCTCGAGCAGCGTCAGATACTCCTTGACGGAGACGGGCAGTTTCGCATCGCGCAGCGAGTAGAAGAAGTCGATCAGCATGAGCGCGGTCTCGGGTCGTCCGGCGAGTCAGGCATCAACGATGATTGCGGTTCATGAACAGCAGGCGCTCGAACAGCGCGACGTCCTGCTCGTTCTTCAGAAGCGCACCGTGCAGCGGCGGAATCACCTGATGCTGATCCGTCGAATGCAGCGCTTCGGGCGGAATGTCCTCAGCGAGCAGCAGTTTGAGCCAGTCGAGCAATTCGGACGTGGACGGCTTTTTCTTCAGGCCCGACATGGCGCGCAGTTCGAAGAAGCGCTGCATCGCGGCGGCGAGCAGGTCTTCCTTGATGCCCGGAAAATGCACTTTGACGATTTCTTTCATCGTCGAAGCATCGGGAAAGCGGATGTGGTGGAAGAAGCAGCGCCACAGAAACGCGTCGGGCAACTCCTTCTCGTTGTTCGACGTGATGATGACGAGCGGCCGATGCTTCGCCTTCACGAGCTCGCGCGTTTCGTACACGTAGAACTCCATGCGGTCGAGTTCGCGCAGCAGGTCGTTCGGAAATTCGATGTCGGCCTTGTCGATCTCGTCGATCAGCAGCACCGACTGCCGGTCCGACTCGAAGGCCTGCCACAGCACGCCTTTGACGATGTAGTTGCGGATGTCCTTCACGCGCTCGTCGCCGAGCTGGGAGTCGCGCAGGCGCGAGACGGCGTCGTATTCGTAGAGGCCCTGTGCTGCGCCTTGGTCGTCGATTTGATGTGCCACTGGAGCAGCGGCATGCCGAGCGCACTCGCGACTTCCTCCGCGAGCATGGTCTTGCCGGTGCCGGGTTCGCCCTTGATGACCAGGGGACGTTGCAGCGTCACCGCGGCGTTCACCGCCAGTTTGAGATCGTCGGTTGCAACGTACTGCGATGAGCCTTCGAAACGCATGACGAAGATCCGGTCAGGAAAAAATCCCAGTCAGTATAAGTCAGATGACCTTTCCGCATGACGGCGCGCCCGGTATCGTGTGAGCCGCCGTCACGGGATGCGGCGAACACCGGCGCGGCGTTGTACAGAGACCGATTGTTGCAGGCAACAAGACAGCTTTTCAGCCGAGTCCCATTGCCAGCAAGGGTTCCGGGCGATTTCGTTTCTGGACGGTCCGATGGTCGCGCGGTACAATTATTAAGCTGATTTTTTTGGCCTGCGTGGCTACAGCAGCAGCAAACAGTCCCGAGAAGGTTGTATGCGCTCGGCGCGGGCCAAGGCCTTCGAGTGCCGAATTTCCCCTCATGCCAGGTTAGAAGCTATGAACAAATTCGTCGGCAAATGTGCCGCGATTGCAGCGCTGTCGGGTCTTGCCAGTTTCGCGACCCAGGCGTCGGCCGACGTCGTGGGCAACGCAAAGGCCGCAGAGGGCAAGGTCGCGATGTGTATCGGCTGCCACGGCATTCCCGGCTATCGCACCGCGTACCCCGAGGTCTACGAAGTGCCGATGCTGGGCGGCCAGAATGCGCAGTACATCGCGAACGCGCTGCATGCGTACAAGAAGGGCGACCGCCACTTCGACACCATGCGCGTCATCGCGACCACGCTGACCGATCAGGACATCGCCGACATCGCCGCGTACTACGCCGCGCAAACCCCTCAATCGAAGAACAATCCCGACAAGTGATCCTTGTGAGCACGATGCGCCGGTCACCCGGTTCGCGGCGACGGAAGGACAGGAGAATTCATGGAGCCCACTCAGGCATTCCAATCGAGCTTCAAGGCGGCGGGCGCGGCGCTGGCGCTCTTTGGCGCGATGGCGTTCGGCGGCGCGCACGCGGCCGACGTTTCCAACGGGAAGGCGCTCTCCGACAGCCACAACTGCGCGGCTTGTCATGGTCCCGGCCTCAACAAGCCGGTGAGCGGCGACTATCCGAAGCTCGCGGGCCAGCATGCGACCTACATCTACTGGGCGCTGCGTCAGTATCAGATCGGCAACGGCAATCCGAACTTCGGTCGCAACAACGCGATCATGGCCGCGCAGGTGCAGAACCTGTCGCAGAGCGATCTGAAGGATCTCGCGGCCTACATCCAGTCGCTCGACGGCAGTCTCGTGCTGAAGAAGTAAGCGCGGCGCCGCATTCGATGCATCTCGACGGCCCGGTCGCTTGCGCGACCGGGCCGTTTTTCATGTTTCATGTTTACTCGACGAGCATCGCGGGAAGCTGCGCGACGAGCGCGTCGATCGTCGAGCGCGTCTTGCTGCGCAGATGCCGCACCTTCGGCCACACCGTATGCACCGGCGACGACGCGATGCGGCAGGACGGCAGCACCGCGACGAGGTGGCCGCTCTTCACATAGCAGGCGAGCAGCCAGCACGGCAGCCACGCGATGCCGGCCCGTCGATGGCCGCGCCCGCGCCCGCCTGAATGTCATCCATGCTCAGGCGCGAGTGCATGAGCAGCTGCTGCCCGTCTTTCGCGACGACATCCCACGCCATCACCGAACCGGCCCGCGACAGGCCGATGCCTGCGTGCGCCGCGAGGTCGTCGATGTTCGCGGGCGCGCCGTATCGCGCGAGATAGGCGGGCGCCGCGCCGAAGCTCAGATGCTGCGTGCCGAGGCGGCACGCGGCGAGCGTCGGCGTGTCGTCGAGTTCGCCGATGCGCACGGCTAGATCGAAGCCTTCGTCGATCAGATCGACGAAGCGGTCGCCGAACGAGATATCGATCTGCAAGTGCGGATGGCGGCGCGCGAGTTCGAACAGCACCGGCGCGACGCAGTAGTGGCCGAGCGCGATCGGCACGCTCACGCGCAGGCGTCCGCGCGGTTCGTGCCGCCCGGCGTCGAGGTCAGCCTCAGCGGCTTCGAGTTCGGCGAGCGCGCGCAGGCAGCGTTCGTAATAGCCCTGACCTTCGTCGGTGAGCGTCTGCGCGCGCGTCGTGCGATGCAGGAGCCGCAAGCCGAGCCGCGCCTCCAGCCGCGCGACGGACTTGCCGACCGCCGAGCGCGTCAGATCGAGCCGTTGCGCCGCGAGCGCGAAACTGCCCGCTTCGACGACCTTGATGAAGGTCGCGATGTCGGCGAGCTTGTCGTCTTTCGAGTCGTCTATGTGCGTGATGTCGGTCCGCCGACGTGTCCGATTGGTGCCTGACCGGACCGTCACAAGGGAATGACGATCGGCCTTTGGAGAATCGCATTCTCCTACACTCGGACGTCGATTCGAACGAGGAAGCGCTCATGTCGTCCTGCGAATATGCGAAAATCGCCGGTCTGGCGTCGCCGCAAACCACACCCGATCGTCATCGTCAGATGCGCGCGCTCGCGGCCGTATATCTTTCGGCGCTGATGTCGGGTCTCGAAATCTCCAGCGTGCCCGCCACGCTGCCCACGCTCGAAGCCGTGCTGCATGCGCGTTTCGCGGATTTGCAGTGGATCATGGCCTATGTGATCGGCACGACGGTGCTGATGGCGACCGGCGCGCTCGCGGACCGCTTCGGGCGCAAGCGCGTGTTCGCGATCGCCATCGCGCTGTTCGGGCTGACCTCGCTCGCTTGCGGCTTCGCCGATGGCGCAAGCCTGCTGATCGCCGCGCGCGCGATGCAGGGCGCGGCCGGCGGCGCGATGCTGATCTGCCTGGTTGCCGTGCTGTCGCACCAGTTTCCGCCGGGACCGTCGCATTCTCGCGCGTTCGGCGCATGGGGCATCGTGTTCGGCGTCGGACTGGGCTTTGGGCCACTGATCGGCGCGACGATCGGCGCGTGGGCGGACGGCGATGGGTCTTCTGGGTGCACGCGGTGCTTGCCATCGTCGCGCTCGGTCTCGCGCTTTCGGGCGTGCGCGAATCGCGCGATCCGCAGGCGCGGGCGCTCGACGTGCGCGGCATGGTCACGCTGTCGGCGGCGGTCTTTGCGCTCGTCTGGGCCATCACGCAGGCGCAGACAGCGGGGTTCTTTCACATGGGCGCGCGCCGTGCTGGCAGGCGGCGTCTGCCTCGCGCTTTTCGTGCTGACGCAGTTGCGCAGCGACTATCCGATGTTCGACTTCGTGATCCTGCGCATTCCCGCGTTTTCGGGCGCGCTGCTCGGTTCGGCGGCGATGAATTTCAGCTTCTGACCATTCATCGTCTTTCTGCCGATCTATTTCGAAGGCGTGCTCGGCTACGACGCGCTGACGGGCGGCATCGCGCTGCTCGCGTACACCTTGCCGACGCTCGTCTGTCCGCCGCTCGGCGAGCGTCTTGCGCGTCGCTTCGGGCCGGGCATCGTGATTCCAGCGAGCCGGATCGCGTCGGGCGTCGTCGCCGATGAGTCGAGCCGCGCGGCGCTCGCCCACGCATTCGGCGACGTGATGCTGTACGGCGACGTCGCCGTGTGCGTGCTGGCGATCCTGAGTCGCGCGGCATTTGCGGCCGCGCGCAAGCGGTGATCAGTCGCGCGTCGCGCGCTGCTCGATGAGTTCGAGATACTTGTCGGTATCGGGCGGCGTCTGCGTGCGCTGCGCTTCCCAGATCACCTGGCCGAGACATTCCATGATCGCGTGCTGCGCGTCGTGCGGCGAACCGAGGCGCGCGGCGAGCCAGTCGTGCGCGCGGCGAATGCCCGGCGGCTGATCGATCGACAACTGTTCGCTGATGGCCAGATGCATCGACAGATGCAGAAACGGATTGGTCTTGCCGCGATCCGGCGAGTAATCGGCGACGAGCGATTCGGGATCGGCGAGTTCGCTCTGATATTCCGGATGCTCGCGGATCCAGTCGGCCGCGATGCTTTCGAGCGACGTCAGAATCTCGCCCGCGCGTTCCTTGCGCCAGGTTTCGGAGAAAAATTGGCGAACTTCATCACGGCTAGGATTGAACATAAACGATTAATTCGACTGCAGGTTTCTCGACCCGACATTGTAGATCGCTTACTCGACGGACGCCGGCGTCTTCGGCTTGTACTCGCACAGTGGCTCGATCGCGCAGTGCCAGCATTCGGGCACGCGCGCCTTGCAGACATAACGCCCGTGCAGGATCAGCCAGTGATGCGCGTCCTGGATGAACTCTTTCGGCGTATGTTTTTCGAGCGCGGTTTCGACTGCGCGGACGTCCTTGCCCGGTGCGAGTCCGGTGCGATTTGCGACGCGAAAGATATGCGTGTCGACGGCGATGGTCGGATGCCCGAACGCGATGTTCAGCACGACGTTAGCCGTCTTGCGGCCGACGCCGGGCAGGCTTTCGAGCGCCTCGCGATCGTCGGGCATTTCGCCGCCGTATTGGTCGATCAGCAGCCGGCACGTCGCGATTACGTTCTTCGCCTTGGTGCGGTAGAGGCCGATGGTGCGGATATAGTCCGACACGCTTTCCTCGCCGAGCGCGAGCACGGTTTGCGGCGTGTTCGCGACCGGAAACATCTTGCGCATCGCGAGATTGACCGACTTGTCGGTCGCCTGCGCGGAAAGCATCACCGCGATCAGCAGTTCGAAGGGCGTCGTGTATTCCAGCTCGGTCTGTGGATGCGGATCGATGCTTTGCAGCGTTTCGTAGATCGCGTAGCGCTTTTTGGCGTTCATGACGTGGCGGCGGGGTCGCCGTCGTGCGAAAGGTTCGGGGACGATTCGCCGCCGGCCGGATCTTCGTCGTACGGGCCGCGCGGACGGGTGTCGGCGCGTTCGCCGAGGCCGAGCCGCGCGCGGCGCGCTTCGGCGACGTCGATCTGCACCTGCACGGCGGCGCTGACGTGCTCGGTGTTCTTCGGGCCCATGCCCGATTTCGCCATCTCTTCCTTCTTCTTGCGCGCGCGTTCGAGCGCGGCCTGGATGATCGCGCGTTTCTTCGCTTCGGGATCGTCGGCGGGCGCGCCGGACGTGGCCGACGTGCCGGACTCGGCGGACGCGTCGCGCTGCCCGCGCGCGAGGCGGCGATCGTGGCGCGCGCGCGCTTCGTCGGCCTGCTGTTGGCTCCATGCGTGCCAGCCGGTGGCGTCGCCGGTGACCGAAATCATTGCGATACAGTTGACCGGGCAGGACGACACGCATAGATCGCATCCGGTGCACAGCTCGGGAATGACGACGTGCATCTGCTTCGCCGCGCCGACGATCGCATCGACCGGACACGCCTGCATGCACAACGTACAGCCGATGCACACATTCTCGTCGATCACCGCGAGCGGGCGCGGGCGTTCGTCGCCGTGGGTCGTGTCGAGCGCAATGGCGGGCTTGCCGAGCAGCGCGGCGATGCGCGCGACGCCTTCCTCCCCGCCGGGCGGGCAGCGGTCGTAGCTCGCCTCGCCGGCGGCGATGGCCTCCGCATAGGGCCGGCAGGCGGGATAGCCGCATTTGGTGCACTGGGTCTGCGGCAGCAGGTCTTCGATGCGCTCGGCGAGTGTCTTGGAAACGATGGCGGTCACGGGGTGTTGCAGGCAAGCGTGGGGAAGGGTTCGCCGCGGCGGGACGAACGTCGGCGTGCATTCCGGGAATGTCGGCACGCACTCGCTTTTATCAGGAAAATCGCATTATCGCCGAAGTCGGGAATACCCGCGTTTCGGCGGCTTTTAATCCCGCTTTTAATCCCAATTGCCATTGCCGTTCCGATGTGCGCATAATCGAGCCGCTTTTTCGTTTGACCGCAGGACGGTGTTCCCCAATAACCTTGGCGCGCCCGTTCACGTCATGTACCCACAGCGGGCCACGTGACGCATATCTGGCAATGGGGCTCTTCGAATCATGCGACCATGAATCAGCCGAAAATCAAAAGAGATCCTGAAGGCACACGGCGCCGCATTCTGCTCGCTGCCGCGGAGGAATTCGCCGCGGGCGGCCTGTTCGGCGCACGAGTCGATCAAATCGCGCGACGCGCGGAAACCAATGAACGCATGCTCTATTACTACTTCGGTAGCAAGGAGCAGCTTTTCACCGCTGTGCTCGAACATGCGCTCGCGGCGCTCGTCGAAGCGGAACGCACGCTGGCTTTGGACGGCGTCGCGCCCATCGAAGCGATGACGCGGCTCGCGCATTTCGTCTGGGACTACTACCGCGACCATCCCGAACTGCTGCGGCTCGTCAACAACGAGAATCTGCACGAGGCGAAATACATCAAGGCGTCGACGCGCATCCGCGATCTGATCTCACCGATTGTCGAGACGCTGACGGCGATCCTCGAGCGCGGCCAGAAGGCAGGGCTGTTTCGCAACGATGTCGATCCGCTCAAGTTCTACATCACGCTTTCGGGGCTCGGGTATTACATCGTGTCGAACCGTTTCACGCTCGAAGCGACATTCGGACTCGATTTCAGCGGCGACGCGGAACGCGACGCGATGATCCGCATGCACACCGAAATGCTGATGTCGTACCTGACGCGCAAGTAAGCGACGTCTGCCAAAGCAAAACGCCGCGCCCCGTGAAAGGACGCGGCGTTTTGCTTTGGCGCGATGAAATCGGTTTCGCAGCCGCGATCAGGGGGCACGGCTTCCGTTTTCGGCGACTTGTCGTGTTCGAGAATGAACTCGCGCAGTTGCGGGTAGACCATCGTGCGCTGCGTATTTCGGCGAACGTGACCGCCGATTT
>JAQFVI010000293.1:5039-9115 GCA_029439495.1 Caballeronia sp. BR6202001590007 | reverse complement strand
CGTCCACCAGACGGTGACGTTCGGCTTGATCTCCTCGAGCTTCTTGAAGGCGCGGTCCACGTCGAACGGATACAGCTTGTCGCGCGGCACGCCGTCCGCGAGCAGCGCGGCTTCGAGCACGGTCATCGGGTCCTTGCGCAACGCGCACGTGCCCGGAAAGTTCTTCACGTCCCAGAAGTCTTTCCAGCTTTGCGGGACCTTTTTGAGCATCTTTTTATCATAGCCGATGACGATCGAATAGAATTCGTAGGCGGCCGAATACGGCGTGCGATATTTCTCGGGCATCGCCGCCGCGTTGGGAATCTTGGAGAAATCGAGCTTTTCGAGCAGACCCTCGCGGCCGCCGCGCAGACAGTTCGACGTCGGCGTGTCGACCACGTCCCAGATCGGCTTGCCGGTCGCGGCCTGCGCCTTGATCTGCGGCCATGCATCCGGAATGCTGTCCTGATTGACCGTGATGCCCAGTTCCTTCGCGGCGGGATCGAGAATCGCCTTGGTCTGGGCTTTCTGATACGTGCCACCCTGCGACACGAAGGTGATCTTGCCGGCGGCGAACGCGGGCGCGGCGCTCGCGGCGCTCAGCGGCAAAGTCATGGCCAGCGGGCGCAGCGGGAACTTCGGACAGCGGAACCTTGCAACTTGTAATATTCATCACGGCATATCCTCGACAAGGTTGAAGCGGTGGACGTCTTGCAGGCCGCGCGGTCCCGTCCGGCGCATGCGGGAGGGGACGACGCGAGGACGACTCGAATATATTGAGTCAATAGGCGCGGGCAACGCCGCAATTGTTGGAGTGACCATGACGTGAAGTTATGTCATGACGTGTGCGTATCTGGCCTGCGCGTTCAACCCATCGACTGATTGATAACCGCGAACTGCGTCACGGCGGCATCGCGCGGCGGGACATCCTGACGCCGGCGTCGACGCAGCGAAGGCCGAGCGTATCAAGCCACGGCGACAGCACGCGATCGTCCGCCGTATCGATGCGCGTGAAGCGTCCTTCGTTCGCGGCGAGCCAGTGCACGATCAGCGCCTGTGCGTGCAGCGGCGTCGGCACGACGACCAGGCCGATGGCGTGGCCGCGGCCGAACACGCGCATGAACGCGAAGCCTGCCGGCGCGCCGTCGCGCTCGACGACGATGCCCTTCGCCACCCGCGCGAGCGCTGCGAATGCCGCCGCGCGATCCATGCCGCATGCGCGCGAACCGAGATCGACGAGCGCTGGCATGTCGTCGCGCATCGGACGAATCCATTCGTGCGGCGGCAGCGCGATGTCCGGCACGCGAAAATCGTTCGACTGATGCTGCCGTATCACGCCGATGCGCTCGAAGCCGAGCGATGCATAAAGCGGTTCGCCGTCGGGTGTCGCGTACAGCAGCGTCATGCGTTCGCCCGAGGCGTCGAGCGTGTCGAGCATCAGCGTTATCAGGCGGCGTCCGATGCCGCGTCCGCGATAGTCCGGCCGCGACGATCACCATGCCGAGCGATGCCGCGTGCGTGCCGCAAGTCCAGTACAGCGCGGTGCCGACGATGCGCGCGCCGTCGGGCGCGGCGAAGCCCGCGCCCACATCGAAGGCGAAGCGCCAGTCCTCGATGCGATGCGACCATCCGGCCTGCGTCGAGAGCGCCTGCGCGGCGGGAATGTCGCCGACGGCGAACGGGCGATACAGCAGGGTGCGGCTTCCTTCTGCGATCACGGCGTGCTCCACGATGAAAGCCGCATGCTACTTCGCCGTGCCCGCCGGCGCGACTAAGCCCCTACTACCGGTAACCGGTAGCGGCCTATCATCGCGCGGCGGCGCAGGATGTCTTTGCTCCAGTCGCGCATCGCGTCGAGCGTGACGGTGCGGCGAATGTAGCGATGCCACACGAAGCTGAGATCGAACAGAATCATGCTGAGCCACCACAGATACAGAAACGCCGCCGCGACCGATCCGGCTGCGACCGGCACGAAGATGCGCACGAAGCCTTTGACGAGCGTCTGCCGGTCCATGCTCAGCACGCTGCCGACGATGATCGCCGCGATGAAGAGATACAGAAAGTTCGATTGTTTCGTGAACGCGGTGACGGCCTTGGTCACCGGTTCCGGCATGATCTTGTAGTAGACCAGCATCGACGGGATGAAGGCCGTGAAGATCGAGGTCGCGCCGACATGGCGGATCCACGGAATGCGTTTGGCCAGTTCGGCGCAGGTGAAGCCCCCGACCGCGACCAGCGCAATGCCCGTCGGCAGGTCCGAGGCGAGTTTGCCGTGTGCGCTCATCGCGGCGAGCACGGCGATCAGCACGACATACACCGGCAGCGGCAACGTGCCGATGCGCACGTCGAATACGCGCCACCAGCGCTCCTTCAGACCGTTCGGCCCGCCCTCGGCGCGTGAGGCAGGCTGTCCGGCGGATTCTGCGGTGTCTGCGGTGGACTTCATCGGGTCGTCTCCTTCAAACGAAAATCAGCAGGGCCGCACCATACACGAAGAGGCTGAGCACGAAGGTCATCACCGTGAAGCCGAGCACGCGTTGCACGCCGACGCCCGCCATCGCGACGACCGGCGCGGCCCAGAACGGCTGCAGTATGTTCGAGACTTGCTCGCCCATCGCGATGGCCATCGTCGTCGCGGGCACCGAGGCGTAGCGCGACCGCCGCCGGCACCACGAACGGGCCTTGCACGGCCCAGTGGCCGCCGCCGCTTGGAATGAAGAAGGTGACGATCAGCGAGCACACGTAGCTCCAGAACGGCAGCATGTGCGCGTTCGAGATCGCGATGAAGAAGTGCGAGATGACATCGGGCAGGCCGGTCGAATCCATCATGCCCATGATGCCGCCATAGAGCGGGTACTGAAGCATCATCGAGCCGGTCTGCTTCGCGGCGTTCTTGATGGCGTCCGCATAGGCGAGCGGGTAGCCGTGCAGGATCACGCCGGCGATGAACATCACGAAAATCACCGCATTCACGCCGGAAAACGCGATGTGCTGAAACTGCGTGAGCACGATGAGACCGATGCCCGCCGCGCCGATGAACGCGCTGCCGAGCCACGAATACTCAATCTTCTGCGCGAAGCTGAGCCTGCCTTCGGGCCGCTTGCGCACGGGTTCGTCGGGATGCTTCGCGGTGTCGAGCGGCACGGCGTCTTCGTCGCGCGGACGCAGCCATGCGAGCACGAATGGCATCGCGAACAGCATGACGAGCGTCGGCACGAGATTGAAGCGCGTGAACACGAGTTCGCCGAAGGGCAGCACCGCGCCGGTCAGCTTCTGCACGACGTTCATCGAACTGCCCGGCGTCGATTGCGCGAGCGCGATGGAACTCGAAATGTCGGCTTGCCCACACGACCCAGCCGGAAAAGCCCGCCGCAACGATCCACGCGAAATCGACGCGCATGCGCTTCGCGACCTGGCGCGCGAGCAGCGCGGCGACGACGAGGCCTATGCTCCAGTTGAAAAACGAGGTCAGCGCGACGAGCACGAAGGTCAGCGCCGCGGCCTGCGCGGGCGTGCGCGCGACCGACACGATCGCCTTCAGCAGCCGCTGCACGGGCGGCGCGTGCGCAAACGCATGACCGGTGACGAGCACCAGCGTGATCTGAAACGCGAAGGTGAAGATGTCGAAGAAGCCTTTGTACCAGCCCGACAGCATCTTCGGCAGCGTCGCGTGTGGCGCGAAGATCGCGGATAGCACGGAGACGATCGCCGTGATCAGGATGGCGAGCACGAAGGGATCGGGAATCGTGCGCTCGAAGACGCGGATGGTGGCTTCGGTGAAGCTCGTTTTGCGCGCGGGCGTCGTTGGCGCGGCGGTCGGTTTCATGTTGCGTGTCTCCTGTTGCTTTGTTTCCGTGCGGCCTGTGCGTGGGGCGCTTATCGTGCGAAGCCGTAGAGTTCGGCCGGGTTGTGCACGAGAATCTTGTCGCGCGTGGCGTCGTCCNCGTGCGGCCAGTCGCTACCCCAGGCGAGGCGATCGGGCACCGCATCGNTACGGGCCGCCGGACAGCTCGATCCACGCGCGGCCCGCATCGGCGAGAGCGTGCACGATGTCGAACGCTTCGTGATGCGCGCCCTGATCGAGCGGCAGGCGCGCG
>JAQFVI010000293.1:0-5031 GCA_029439495.1 Caballeronia sp. BR6202001590007 | reverse complement strand
CTTCGAGGTATAGAGCGTGAAGCGGATGCCGAGAATGCCGGCCGCGTTCAGCGCATCGAGTTCGGCATCGGCGACGTCCGGATGCAGCACCGCGATGCCGCGCGCCCGGTCGATGCCGAACTGGCGGATCGCATCGACGGTCACGCTGTTGTCGGTGCCGTACACGCGCGGTTGCACGATCACGACGCGTTCCGTGCCCATGCGCGCCTGCACGCGACGATAGGCGTCGACATCGGCGTGTTCGCGCGCGGCGTGCTCGTAGATGTGAATATGGGAATCGCATTTCATCGCGATGTGTCTCCGCTCTTGCCGTGTCTTCGTCGTCGTGTCTCGTGCCTGTGCGCTAGAGCACCGCGCGCTTCGCGCGCAATGCGTCGATTTCGTCGTCGTTCAATCCCGCTTCGCGCAGCAAGGCGACGCTGTGTTCGCCGAATGCCGGCGCGGCGAACGGCTCGGGCAGCGGCGTCACGGAAAAGCGCACCGGATGCTTGAAGCCGCGATACGCGCCGACGCCCGGATACGCGAAGCGCGCGACCATGTCTTCGGCCAGCACCTGCGGATCGTCGAACATGTCTTCGATACTGCGCGCGGCGGCGCAGGGCACGGCATCACCGAAGACGGCTTCCCATTCGAGCGCCGAGCGCCGAGCGCCGAGCGCTGCGCGAGCGCCGCATGCAGTTGCGGCACGATTTCGTCGCGATAGATCGCGCGCTTGCGCACCGTGTCGTAGCGCTTGTCGGTGGCGAGTGCCGCGAGGCCAGTCAGTTCGCACAGCGACTTCCAGAAGTGCGGCGTATTCGCGGACAGAGATACCCGTCGCGCGTCGGATGAATGCCCGTGATGCCGCCCGAACGTATGTCGCGGCCGACGTCCTTCGGTTCGCTGTTGGCCCAGATCATGCGCGCGGATTGCATCGTGAGCGCGCTGCGCAACAACGACACGCCGACATACTGCCCTTCGCCCGATCGCTCGCGTGCGAACAGCGCCGACGACACGCTCGACGCGACCAGCGCGGCCGCATAGTAATCGACCACCGAGCCGTACAGCAATTCCGGCGGGCCGTCCTTCGGACCTTGCAGCGTGCACATGCCGGTCATCGTTTGCAGGACCTGGTCGTAACCGGCCTTGTCCTTGTTCGGGCCGGTCTCGCCGTAGCTCGTCACCGCGCAATAGACAAGGCGCGGGTTGATCTCGCGCAGTTGTTCGTAGGCGATGCCAAGCCGCGCCGGCACGCTCGGGCGGAAGTTGTGTACCAGCACGTCGGCCTGTTTGACGAGCGCGATCAGCACGTCGAGCGCCTCGCGCTGCTTCAGATCGAGCACGAGGCCGTGCTTGCCGCGATTCACGCCGAGGAAGGCGCGGCTTTCCGCTTCGAGCGTCGACGGATATTTGCGCAGGTTGTCGCCCGTGGGCGGTTCGATCTTGATGACTTCCGCGCCCTGATCCGCGAGCAGCGTGCAGCCGTAGGGCCTGGCGATATACGCGCTCAGGTCGAGCACGCGTACGCCGGAAAGCGGCCCGCCGCGTCTAACGTTGTGTTCCATGCATCACTCCTGTTGCTTCAGATGCTTCAGATCGCGAGCGACGCGCGTTGTGTGTCCGAAAGCAGACCGAACCGCGTCGCATCCTGCACGAGCACGCGCGCGCTCGAAGAACGGCGGATCGATCATCCGGCCATCGACGACGAAAGCGCCGACGCCTTGCGCCTGCGCGTCGCGCGCGGCCAGGACGAACCGCACCGCATGCGCGATGTCGTCGTCGGACGGACGGAACACGTCGTTGGCCAGTGCGATTTGGCTCGGATGAATGTAGCTCTTGCCGATGAAGCCGAAGGCGCGCGTCATCTGCGCCTCGGCGCGAAAGCCGTCGGTGTCCTTGATATTGGCGAACGCGGTGTCGTAGGCGAATACGTTCGCTTCGCCCGCCGCGACGCGCAGCGCGAATATCGCCTGTTGAATGGCGGCCGTCTCGCGGCGCGCGATGCCGAGCGGCTCGAACAGATCGCTGAGCCCGAGCTGCAGTCCCGCAACCCGCGGATGCGCGCTCGCCATCTCCGCCGCGAACCGCAGCGCGCGCGGCGATTCGACGTTCAGCAGCAGGCCGATCGGCGCGCTCACGCCGTGGGCGCGTTCGGCGGCTTCGAGCGCGGCGGCAGCGCTTTCCGGCTTGGGCAGATCGGCGCGCGCCTGCGGCTTGTGCTCGGGCNTGCCGGCACGAAAAGCTTGCTTCTCATGTGTCTCCATCCTCTTTTTGGAATATAGAGGCGAGTCTACGAGCGTCGATGTTTTAGATAAACTATTCGCGCCTATCTTCAAACCCAAGCAAATCTATCCGATGGACATTGCCTTCCTGGCCAATCTCCTGCTCGTGGTCGACACCGGCTCGATGGCCGAAGCCGCCCGCCGCGTCGGCGTGACACCCGCCGCCGTCGCGCAGTAGGTCCAGGCGCTCGAACGCGAACTCGGCGTGACGCTCTTCGTGCGCGCGGGCCGCACTGTGATTCCAACTGAAGCGGGGCATCGCATGATCGAACGCGCGCGGCCTGGTCGCCGATTTCGCCGATCTGAAAGCGCACGCGCTCGAAGGCGAGGCGGCGGGGGAATTGCGCATCGGCACGATCACGATGGCCTTGCTGAGCCTGCTGCCCGATGTGCTCGCGAATTTTGCGCGCTCGTTTCCGCGCGCGAAGGTGCTGATTCGCGCGGGCACGTCGATGGAGCTTTACGATTCGCTGCAACGCGGCGATCTGGATGTTTCGATCGGTCTGCTCCGGCGTTCGCGCTGCCGAAGGCCTACGAATGGCATCTGCTGCGCGAGGAACCGCTCGTCGTGCTCGCGCCCGAACGATTCGCGCAGGAAGATCCACACGAGCTGCGGCGGCGCGAACCGTTCATCCGGTACGACCGTTCGCTCGGCGACGGCAAGCAGGCCGATCAGTATCTGCGGGCGGCGCGCATCGTGCCGCGCGAACTCTTCGAACTGAACGCGCTGATGGCGATCGCGATGATGGTCGATCGCGGTCTGGGCGTGTCGCTCGTGCCGGACATCGTCTCGCCGATGACGGTGGCGCTGCGTGTCGCGCGTCTGCCGCTGCTGCTGCCGGTGCCGAGAGCCGCGACGCTTCGGCGTGGTATGGCAGCGAGCCTCGCCTTGCGCGCGGCGGATCAAAGGGCTGCTGCGATGTGCCGACGAAGTCGTCGCGGCGAGCGCCCAGCGCAGCGGTTGAAGCCGGAGAGGGTACGCGGGAACTTTTTGCCCGCCTATTTGAAATCCGCCGATTAGTCGGTACAACAATGGCCCCTTGCCCAGGTGGCGGAATTGGTAGACGTACTATCTTGAGGGGGTAGCCGCTTAACGGCGTGCGGGTTCGAGTCTCGCCCTGGGCACCGCGGTTATCTCCTGCTGTCGGCATCATACTTCAGCTACATCGCCCGCTCGTCGCGAGCGCATCGAATCGCGACGCTGCCACGCATCCTTTCCTCGTTTGCGCCTCGGGCAGTACATCGAGCGTCCCGACGTCATTTCTGGCAACTTGTCATCTGTCCAGGTATGGCTGATACTCGAAAGTCGGACCATGTATTCCCTTTGTCGATTTGACGGTATTGCTCATGAACACAATTCTCGAAAGCCTCCCGACTGGCCAGAAGGTCGGTATCGCGTTCTCCGGCGGTCTCGACACGAGCGCCGCACTCCACTGGATGAAGCTAAAGGGCGCCGTGCCCTACGCGTACACCGCGAACCTCGGCCAGCCCGACGAAGACGACTACGATTCGATTCCGCGACGCGCGACCGAATATGGCGCAGCGGGTGCCCGCCTGATCGACTGCCGCGCGCAACTCGTCGCGGAAGGCATCGCCGCGCTGCAAAGCGGCGCGTTCCATGTCTCGACGGCCGGCGTCACCTACTTCAACACGACGCCGCTCGGGCGCGCCGTGACCGGCACGATGCTCGTCGCCGCGATGAAGGAAGACGGCGTCAACATCTGGGGCGACGGCAGCACGTACAAGGGCAACGACATCGAGCGCTTCTACCGCTATGGTCTGCTCGTCAATCCGGATCTGAAGATCTACAAGCCGTGGCTCAACCAGCAGTTCATCGACGAACTCGGCGGCCGCGCGGAAATGTCGGAGTTCATGCAGAAGGCGGGCTTCGGCTACAAGATGTCGGCGGAGAAGGCTTATTCGACGGACTCGAATCTGCTCGGCGCCACGCACGAAGCGAAGGACCTCGAAAGCCTCGAATCCGGCATCCGGATCGTCAATCCGATCATGGGCGTGGCGTTCTGGCGCGACGACGTGAAAGTCGAGCGCGAAGAAGTGACCATCCGCTTCGAGGAAGGCCAGCCGGTCGCGCTCAACGGCCAGACCTTCGCGAATCCGGTCGAACTGCTGCTCGAAGCGAATCGCATCGGCGGCCGTCACGGTCTGGGCATGAGCGATCAGATCGAGAACCGCATCATCGAGGCAAAGAGCCGCGGCATCTATGAAGCGCCGGGACTCGCGCTGCTGTATATCGCCTACGAGCGCCTCGTGACGGGCATCCACAACGAAGACACCATCGAGCAATACTGCGAGAACGGCCGCCGCCTCGGCCGTCTGCTGTATCAGGGTCGCTGGTTCGATCCGCAGGCCATCATGCTGCGCGAAACGGCGCAACGCTGGGTCGCACGCGCGATCACCGGCGAAGTCACCATCGAACTGCGCCGCGGCAACGACTACTCGATCCTCTCGACTCGTTCGCCGAACCTCACCTATCAACCCGAACGCCTGTCGATGGAAAAGGTCGCGTCGATCTTCTCGCCGAAGGACCGCATCGGCCAGTTGACGATGCGCAATCTCGACATCACCGACACGCGCGACAAGCTGCGCATCTACGCGCAGGTTGGTCTGCTGACGCTGGGCGAAGCATCGGCGCTGCCGCAACTGAAGGGCGACAAGGAATAAGCTTTCCGCAGACGCGTTCCGCGAATCGACAACGGCCGCCGGTTTCGACACTGGCGGCCGTTTTTTATTGATGCGCGCCATTTGCAGG
>JAQFVI010000291.1 GCA_029439495.1 Caballeronia sp. BR6202001590007 | reverse complement strand
CGCGGATGCCATCGCCGAAGCGCGGCCGACGGCGCTCGCGATTCCACTCGGCCTCTTCCATTCCGACCATCATCTGGTTCACGATGCGTGCCGCAAGGTCTGGCTTTCGGACACGTCGATGCGCTGCATCGCCTATGAGGACTGTCTATACCGGCGCATGGACGGCCTCGTTCAGCAACGCCTCGCGTTGCTGCATAAACAGAATATCGTCGCCACACCGAAGGACCTTCACGCCACGGAAGACGACGCGCAACGCAAGCGCTTGGCCGTGAGCCGCTATGAAAGCCAATTGCGCGCCTTCGGCCCGAACGGCTATGACGATGCCTTCGCGCCCGAACGAGCATGGACCCTCACGCATGCGCGCTGATATACCCGCGCTGTCCGTCGTCGTGCTAACTTATAATCGTGCCGGACAAGTGCTCGACACGCTGGCGAGACTCTGCGCGCTTCCCGATCGCATCGATATCGTCGTGATCGACAATGCCTCGACCGATGGCACGGCGAGGCGCATCGCCGAGGCTTTCCCGCAAGTCGAACTCGTCGGGGCACCCTGCAATCTGGGCGCGGCGGGACGCAATCTCGGGATCGCGCGCGTGCACACACAGTACGTTGCCTTCTGCGACGACGACACATGGTGGGACGCGGGATCGCTCACGCGCGCCTCCGCGATACTCGACTCGGCCCCGAGCGTCGGCGTGCTCAATGCACGCGTGGTCGTTGGCGAACATGGCGCGCCCGACGAGACATGCGAGCGCATGCGCGACAGTCCGCTCGACAGCGACGGACTGCCCGGTCCCGCGCTCATCGGCTTCATGGCGGGCGCATGCGTCTTTCGCACCGATCTTTATAAACAGGTCGGCGGTTATGAACCGAAACTCTTCATCGGCGGTGAAGAAACGCTCGTCTCGCTCGACGTCATGAGCGCGGGTTACGCGATCGTCTATATGGACGAGATCATTCTACATCATCATCCCTCGCCGATACGCGACAGCCGGCAACGCCGCCGTCTGCTCGCGCGCAATACCACGTGGGTCGCATGTATGCGTCTGCCGTGGAGCGAAGTGTGGCGCGCCATCTTCGAAGCATTCGCCGTCATGCGTACGGAAGGCACGCTGCGCGACGACCTTCCCGCCCTGCTGTCAGGCTTCGCATGGGCCCTGTCGAGGCGACGCGTCATTCCAGGCCAGGTTCGGACGCATGCGTCGCATCGTGCACGACGACGACCGGCGCATGCAGTGCGCGGACCCAGTCGAGCGCGGCGTCTGAATCGCGCGTTCGTCCCGATTCGAACCAAACGAAATTTGGTTCGAATCGCGTCAAAGCGCAAATCTTTTCTCTCTTTTGGCCGGCGGCACAACGAATGCTATATCGACCAGACCGGTTCATGCGATGCGCGCCGCGCTTGCGCGATGAACCGATCGACAGAGGGGCCGATAAGTGAAAATCGCATTGATCAGTGAACATGCTTCGCCGCTCGCCGTCGCTGGCGGCGTCGACAGCGGTGGACAGAATATCTATGTGGCGAACATCGCGCGTCAGCTCGTGCGTATCGGTCATGAGGTCGATGTCTTCACCCGTTGCGATCGCTCGCTGTTGCCGCTGATATCGCGCTTCGAAAACATCCGCGTGATCAACGTCCCGGCGGGACCGGCCGTGCAATTGCCGAAGGAACAGCTTCTGCCGCACATGGATACGTTCGCGGCGTTCATGATCGACTTCATGAAGCGGGAGGCGTCGCCCTATCATGTCACGCACGCGAACTTCTTCATGTCGGGCCTCGTCGGCCTGCAAATCAAGCGCGCGCTCGGCATCCCGCTGGTGACGACCTTCCACGCGCTCGGCCGCGTGCGGCGGCTGCATCAGGGTGAATCGGACGGCTTTCCCGATGCGCGTTTCGATATCGAGGACGAACTCGTGCGCGTGTCCGACTCGGTCATTGCCGAATGTCCGCAGGACGAGAACGATCTGATTCATCTGTACGATGCGGATCCCGCGCGCATCGATCTCGTGCCGTGCGGCTTCGATCGCACGGAGTTTCATCCGCTCGACAAGACGCGCTCGCGCGAGCGGCTCGGCTGGCCGCAGGACAAGTTCATCGTGCTGCAGCTTGGCCGCATGGTGCCGCGCAAAGGCGTGGACAACGTGATTCGCGCGCTCGGACGCTGCGCGCATGAACTCGGCGAGGACGCCGATCTCTATGTCGCGGGCGGCAACTCTGACGAAGCGAACGAACAGGCGACGCCGGAGATCGGCCGACTGCGCCGCATCGCGATCGACTGTGCGATCGAGGGTCGCGTGCACTTCGTCGGCCGTCACGGGCGCGCGACGCTGCGTCACTTCTACAATGCAGCGGACGTCTTCGTGACGACGCCGTGGTACGAGCCCTTCGGCATTACGCCGCTCGAAGCGATGGCATGCGGGACGCCTGTGATCGGCGCGGACGTCGGCGGCATTCGCTATTCGGTCGCGCACGGCAAGACCGGCCTGCTGGTGCCGCCGAAAGATCCGGACGCGCTGGCGCAGGCGCTCGTGACGCTCAAGCGCGATCCCGCGCTCGCACGCAGGATGGGCGAGGCTGGTCTCGCACGCACCCAAGCGATATTCGCCTGGGCGAGCGTCGCGCAGTCGCTCGCACGGGTCTATGCACGCGTGAGCGGTGAGGAAGCGGTTGAGACCTCGCGCGTCGCGATCGGCGGAGCCGTCCGATGACCGACACGCGGCCGGCAATCTTTCTGGATAAGGACGGCACCCTGCTCGACGACGTGCCGTGGAACCTCAATCCGCGCACGATGCGGCTCGCGCCCGGCGCACATGACACGCTCAGGCTTTTCGCGTCGTTCGGCCTGCCGATGTTCGTCATCAGCAATCAAAGCGGCGTCGCGCTCGGCAAGTTCGATCTCCAAGCTTTGTCCGCCGTCGAAGCGCGCCTTCGCGAACTCGCCGCCGAAGCTGGTGCGACGCTCGCGGGCATCTACTGGTGTCCGCATCATCCCGAAGGCACGGTGCCAGCTTACACGCGCGCCTGCGATTGCCGCAAGCCCGCGCCCGGCATGCTGCTGCGCGCGGCGCGCGAACATCGTATCGATCTTGCGCGAAGCTGGTTCGTCGGCGACATCCTCGACGATATCGAAGCCGGGCACCGTGCCGGCTGCCGCGCCGCGCTCGTCGGCAACGGCAACGGAACCGTGGGGCATCGCACGTCCTTGCGCGGGCCGGGTCTCGTCGCCGGCAATCTGTTCGACATCGCGCGCGCGATCGCATACGAGACGGAGTGTGCGTCATGACGGCGCTGCCGCCTATCGTCGATGCGCATGCGCGCCAGAGCGCCGCGAACGCGCCGCGTGACTGGGGCGCGGACGTCAAGCGCATCCTGTGCATCCGACTGGACAATCTTGGCGACGTGCTGATGACCACGCCCGCCTTGCATGCCTTGCGCGAAGCGCAGCCGGGACGGCATCTGACCTTGCTCGCCTCACGCTCTGGCAAGACGCTCGCGCCTCATCTCGACGCGATCGACGACGTCATCGAATACGACGCGCCGTGGGTCAAGCAGAACGCGCCGACCGATGCGCGCACCGACCTTGCGATGCGCGATCGGCTCGCGTCGCTCGGCTTCGACGCGGCGGTAATCTTCAGCGTCTACAGCCAGAACCCGCTGCCCGCCGCGATGCTTTGCCATCTCGCGGGCATTCCCTTGCGCCTCGCGCATTGCCGCGAGAATCCCTATGGCTTGCTGACCGACTGGGTGCAGGAAACCGAACCGCAGCAAGGCACTCGTCACGAAGTGGAACGTCAGCTCGCGCTCGGCGCGCAGGTCGGTGCGCGTGCCGCCGATACTCGCATGCGTTTCGTCGTGCGCGATGAAGACGTCATGTCGCTCGCGCAGAAACTGCAGGCGCACGGCGTCAATGCGGATGCGCCCTACGTCGTCGTGCATCCGGGTGCGACGGCCGCATCGCGTCGCTATCCGCCCGAGCGTTTCGCGGAAATCATTCGTCGGCTGGAAGCGGACATGAAGTGGCCCATGCTCGTCACCGGCTCGCAGGAAGAAGAACCGCTATGCCGCGAAGTCTGCGATTCGAGCCTCTATGCGGTGAATCTCGCCGGCACGCTGACTTTGGGCGAACTCGCCGCGACCATCCGGTATGCGCGCGTGCTCGTGTCGAACAACAGCGGTCCCGTTCATCTCGCCTCCGCGCTCAATACGCCGGTCGTCGATCTTTACGCGCTAACCAATCCGCAGCACATGCCGTGGCAAACGCCCAACCGCGTGCTCTATCACGACGTGCCTTGCCGGTGGTGCTATCGCAGCGTCTGTCCGCAAGGGCATCACGCCTGCCTGAACGGCGTCGGCGTCGATGACGTCGTCAATGCGACGATGGCCCTAATCGAAGAACAATCGAGTCCATTCACTCCCCTACCTCCATCTGCTAACCATGTACACATTGGGAATCAATGCGGTTTATCACGACAGCGCGGCCGCGCTAATCCGCGACGGCGTCGTGATCGCGGCAGCCGAGGACGAGCGCTTCACGCACGTCAAACATGCGAAGCGGCCCGTGCCGTTCTCGACCTGGCAACTGCCCTTCGATGCGATCGACTACTGCCTGAAGGAAGCCGGCATCGAACTCGCGGATATCGACCACGTCGCGTATTCCTACGATCCAAACCTGTTTTCGGGCATGCCGAAGGACATGAAGGCGAGCATCGCACTGCCCTTCATGCCGTCCGTGCAAGCCGGCGGCAATTCGTCCAAATCGCCGTGGGATCCCTTGTTTCTGAGCTATATCGTCAATGCGAAGGGGCAGTTGCTGGACGGCGCGCCGCATCATCTGAAGAAGCGCTTTCTGAGCGGCGGGCGCGCGGCGCGCTTCGAGTGGCACTACGTTGATCATCATCTGTCGCATGAAGCCAGCGCGTTCCTTGCCGCGCCGTTCGACAACACCGCCGTGCTGACGATGGACGGTCGCGGCGAAGGCGTCACGACGAGTCTCGGCGCCTTCGTTGACGGCGAATACAAGCGCCTCAAACAGGTCGAACTGCCGCATTCGCTCGGGCTGCTCTACGAAGCGGTCACCGGCTATCTCGGCTTTCTCCACTCGTCGGACGAGTACAAGGTCATGGCGCTCGCCTCGTTCGGCAAGCCGACTTATGTCGATCAATTCCGCGAGATCGTGAAATACCGCAAGGACGGTAATTATACCGTCGATGCGCCGCGCCTCGTCGAACGTTTCGGGCCGCCGTGCGAACGGGGCGGTCCGCTCACGCAGCATCACTACGACATCGCGCATTCTCTTCAGGCCGTGCTCGAAGAGACCGCGCTTGAACTCGCGAAGTGGCTGCACGAGCAAACCGGTCTCGACAACCTGGCGATGGCGGGCGGCGTCGCNCCAGCCCGCGGCGGGCGACGCCGGCACCGCGCTGGGCGCGGCGCTCTGGACGGACTATCGGGAACGCGCGAAAGCGGGCGATCGCAGCCGCAAGTGGCAGATGGATCACGCCTATCTCGGCCCGGCTTTCGCGGACAACGAGATCGAAGCGCTGCTCAAGTGGACGCATGCGCCGTATCGCAAGCTCGACGACATCGCTTCCGAAACGGCCGACCTGCTCGCGAAGAATCGCGTGATCGGCTGGTATCAGAGCCGCACGGAATTCGGCCCGCGCGCACNNNCAACGAGATCAAGGANTGCGCGCGTCGCGCCCTTCATGCTCTTCTTGTTCGACGTGCGGCCGGAGATGAAGACGCGCATTCCGGCGGTCACACATATCGACGGCACCGCGCGCGTGCAGACCGTCAACCGTTCGCAGCATGCGCTCTACTACGACTTGCTGAACGCGTTCAAGCAGCGCACCGGCGTGCCCGTGCTCGTCAATACGTCGTTCAATACGCGCGGCGAACCGATGGTGAACACGCCGCGCGATGCGCTCGAGTCGTTCTGGACGTCGCCGCTCGACGCACTCGTCATCGGTTCGTTCCTAGTGGAAAAGCCATGAGCGCGAGCGGCAATTCAGTGCCGGACGTGACGGTGGTGGTGCCGACGTATCGCCGCCCGGCGATGCTCGAACGCTGCGTGCGAGCCATCGCGACGCAGCGTTTCGATGCGTCGCGCTACGAGGTGATCGTCTGCGACGACGGTCCCGACGATGCCACGCACGAGCGCGTCCTGTCGCTCGCCAGCGAATATGCGAGCGCCGGCCCGCTGATCCGCTACGTGCCCGTGACGTCGACGCAAGGCCCGGCAGGCGCGCGCAACGCGGGCTGGCGCGCGTCGCTTGCGCCGCGCATCGCCTTCACGGACGACGATACGGTGCCCGATCCCGACTGGCTCGCGGGCAGCATGCGCGCGCTCGATGCGGGCGCAGATGCCGTGTCGGGGTGCATCGTCGTGCCGCTCGGACCGCGTCCGACGGACTACGAACGCGATGCGGCCGGACTCGCGAGCGCGGAGTTCGCCACCGCCAACGTGTTCGTCAAGCGCGCGGCGCTAGAGCGCATCGGCGGTTTCGATGCGCGCTTCACGTCGGCATGGCGCGAAGACTCCGACCTGCAGTTCGCCTTGATGCAGGCGGGCTTACGCATCGGCCGCGCGAAGGATGCGATGGTGCTGCATCCGGTGCGGCCCGCGCGCTGGGGCGTGAGCATTTCGCAGCAGAAGAAGAGTCAGTTCGACGCGCTGCTTTATAAAAAGTACCCGTCGCTGTTCAAAACACGCATCAGAAGCGGACCGCCGATGCTCTATTACGCGATGCTCGCCGCGCTGTGCATCGCGCTCGTGGCGCTCGCGTCCGGTGCGGGCGGTCTCTTCATCGCGACGGCGATCGCCTGGCTGCTGATGACGCTCTGGTTCAGCTTCCGACGTTTGAAGTCCACGGCGCGCACAACCGCCCATATCGCCGAAATGCTGTGGACGTCCGCGATCATTCCGTACTTGTCAATCTATTGGCGACTGCGCGGCGCCTTCAGGTTCGGGGTGTTCTTCATATGACCGAGCTGTCCATCGAACGCATTGCGATCTTTCGCGCGCTGCAACTCGGCGACATGCTCTGCGCGGTGCCTGCCTTGCGCGCGTTACGCCGGGCGTATCCGCATGCGCATATCGCGCTCATCGGTTTGCCGTGGGCAAGCAGCTTCGTCGAGCGTTATGCGCCGCTGATCGACGAACTGATCGTGTTTTCGGGCGCGAAAGGTTTTCCGGAGCAAGCGGAGACGGACGAGCACCTGCCCGGGTTCTACGAGGCGATGCGCGCAAGACGTTTCGATCTCGCGATTCAACTGCACGGCAGCGGCGGCGTGGCGAACGATATCGTCGAAAGCTTCGGCGCGCGCCTCAACGCCGGGTATCTGAAGCCCGATGAAGTGCCGCGCGCGGGCACCTTCATGCCGTGGCCCGACGAACTGCCCGAACCGCAGCGCTACACCGCGTTGATGCGCAAGCTCGATATCGATGCATCCGATCTGCGTCTGGACATTCCGCTCACCGACGAAGACATACAAGCCTGCGATGCGCTCATCGATGCCTGCGGCATCCACGCCGACAAGCTCGTGCTCGTGCATCCGGGCGCGCAACTGCCGTCGCGCCGCTGGCCCGTCGAACGCTTCGGCGAAGTGGCCGACGCGCTGGCGCAGGCCGGCTGGCAGGTGGCGGTCACGGGCAGCGCGGGCGAAGCGCCGCTGACCGCGTGCGTGGTTGGCGGCATCAAATCGAAGGGAATCGATCTCACGGGCCGCACGACGCTCGGTGCGCTCGCCGCTCTGGTCGCGCGCGCAAAGCTGCTCGTCTGCAACGACACCGGCCTTTCGCATGTGGCCGCCGCGATGCGCACGCCCAGCGTCGTGATCGCATCCGGCAACGACACGCGCCGCTGGGCGCCGCTCGATCATGTGCGTCATCGCGTGCTGGCCGACTGGCCCGCGTGCCGGCCCTGTTCCTACCGCGAATGCCCCTACGAACACGAGTGCGCGACCAACATATGCTTGCCGGGCGTCGTGATCGCGGCCCTCTCGCAACTTTATTCTTTCGCCCGACAGGAGACGGCGCCTCATGCCCCTGACTAATTCGCGCCGCTTGCGCGTGCTGACCTGGCACATCCACGGCAACTACCTCTATTACCTCAGTCAGGCGCCACACGATTTCTATCTCGTCACGCGCCCCGGCTATCCGCCGGGCTACGCGGGCACGGGCGGCGCGCTGCCTTTCGGTCCGAACGTGCGGGAAGTGCGCGATGCCGACGTCGCGTCGATAGAATTCGACGTCGTGCTCTTTCAGCACAAGCAGCAATGGGACGACGATCGCCTCAACCTGCTGACCGAGGCGCAGCGCCGTCTGCCGCGCGTCTATATCGAACACGATCCGCCGCAGCAGAATGCCTTCGAACAACGTCACTGGGTGCAGGATCGCGACACGCTGCTCGTGCACGTCACGCATTTCAATCGCGTGATGTGGGACAACGGCGACACGCCCACGCGCGTGATCGAGCACGGCGTCGTGGTGCCCGAAGGCGTGCGCTACAGCGGCGAGCTCGAACGCGGCATCGCGGTCATCAATCACCTTCAGCAGCGTGGCCGCTGGCTTGGCAACGACATCTATGCGCAGGCCGCCGTGCGCGTGCCGCTCGATCTGGTCGGCATGGCTTCGCAAGACGCAGGCGGCATCGGCGAGATCGGCAATCTCGATCTGGCCGCCTTCACCGCGCGCTACCGCTTCTTCTTCAATCCGATTCGCTGGACGAGTCTCGGTCTCGCCATCGTGGAAGCGATGACGATCGGCATGCCGATCGTCGGACTGGCGACCGCCGAACTCGCGACCGTCATCCGCAACAGCGAAAACGGCTTCGTGCATACCGATGTCGATGCGCTCGTCGATGCGATGCAAGCCCTGTTGCGCGATCCCGCCGAAGCGAAACGGCTTGGCGAAGGCGCGCGGCGCACGGCGCTCGAACGCTTTCACATCGACCGTTTCGCGCGCGACTGGGACGAGACCCTGCGCCATGTGTGCAGTGAAGCCGCAACAACAACCAAACGGAGCAGGACATGAGAGAAGCATTCAGAAAGCGCATTCTGGTCACGGGCGGCGCCGGATTCTTG
>JAQFVI010000290.1 GCA_029439495.1 Caballeronia sp. BR6202001590007 | reverse complement strand
AATGGGATGAAACTGCGGCAAATAAAAAGCAAAAGTTCTCGGCATGCTTTCGTGGGCGCATTCGCCGGACGTCAGCGAGACGGACGGCTGCTCGAGTACGGCAGATAGTCCTGGCGTATCGTCCGGGTATATCGACTTCGCATCAGTGCCTTTTTGCGGCGACTGCAGACTGGTGGAGAGCTTGCTGGAACGCTGGGCCTGACGACCCTCCTTCTCGCCGAAGCGAATGTAGTGCAGAAGCGGATTGAGGCCGGCATCGGCAACGTCGCGGTATCGCAGAAGATAGCCCGCGCTGTCGAAATCCGGACTCGGCAGATAACTTGAAGGACCGCCGACGGACAGATAGTGTTCAGCCGGATCGAGTCCCGACTCGGCGACGTCAGGGTGGTGAAGGACGTACCAAGCCGCATCGAACATGGCCGATGCACGGAGCGATGCCAGATCTTCCGCGCTGATATCGACCGGACCGAATGCGCTATCCCGCGAGCTTCCCGCGGCGGCCACTGGCTCGACGCGCGGCTCGTCCGGAGTGCGCTCTGCAAGCACGCTGTTCACGTATCCGGTCGCGTCGACGACGTCCTCCAGCGCGAGTTTTCGCGCCGGTCCCAACAGATTTCTCATCAATTTGACATCGGGAGCGTCGCTTCCGTATAGACCTGTATAGGGCGTGTATTGGCGAAATGCCCCCATTCGTCCGAGCAAGACAACGCCGGGCGTGAGCATTGCGTTGGCGAGATGCGCGGGTCCGCTGTCCACGCCGATGAAGAAGCGAGCGCGTCGGACGACTTCTGCCGTCTCGAGAATGCTTGTCTTGTTGAGCAAGTCTATGGCGAACCCATGAAGCGGCGACGGCTGCTCTCCCTTGCTAACACCGATCTCAACGATTTGCAGCTTCAGATTGCTTTTGATCCACTGCGCAAGTGCCCGCCAGTTTTCGCCCGTCCAATCCTTCTCGAGATTATTGGATTCCCGGTGAATAACGCAGTATTCGCTCGGCAATGCGAGCGCGTCCACCGCGACGCGTTGCGCATCCGACAGATAGAGTCGCGGCGCAGCGGAAAGCTTCGGCAAACCTGCGCCCATGCTGAATGCCTCCAGCAACGCGCCATAGTCGAGCCATTCATATGCATTGATGAACGGATTGCCGTGTTCCTTGATTAACGGAACCCGGCAATGCGCACACACACGGTAGTTGACGTGGAGATCGACAATCCGATCATAGCAACCATGACGGGAAATCTTTATCCAGTCCGTCAAACAGTCAACCGCGACGGTTTCGTCTACGTAGGGATTTGAATCGATGAGATCACGATAGGCTCGATTTACCACCCAAGACAGTTGGCAATCCGGGTACTTCAGCTTCAGATATCGCGCAACAGGTTCGCACGCCACAATATCGCCGATATGTTCCACCAAACCAATGGCAATCCTCATCCTTACCTCGTAGTTCGATCTTTTCATGCGCGTCCCCACCGGACGTGCTATCGTTTATGCGCAATCTAATCACGCCCGCCGCGCATCACTCGCCCCAGGGCCCGCAACGGGCCGGTCATGCGCCAGCTCGTTGTTCGACGCATGGTTTCGAGCGTTGCTTCAGCTACCCCGGCTCGTTGGCGGGCTTCGTTCGCCGAAGCGCTCTCGCGAGCCAGGCTTACATGCGCGGCAACGAGCTCCTTTCGCAACGTCACTTCCGCTTGATCCGCACTTGATTTCATCTGCCGCGATCGCTTGCGCAGCGATTCGTGTTCGACACGCAAGCGATCCAGCGCCGCTTGCCGCTCTTCGCACGCCTCGCGGGTCAACCGAACCTCCTCGAGACACGCAAGCCCGCCGGAACGAGCTGCAGCACTGACGCGCAGAATTTCGTGCTCATATTGCGGCTTGTTCAGAAGGGCAAGAGCAAGATCATCCGCCGTTTCGACGTCGATCAGCAGTTCGCATGTACGGAGCACGTAGTTCGCGAATGGGTCGTGTCCAGACTTAGGCACGGCGACCAGAGCGACCTCGCACGCGCCGCCGAAAATGTTTGTCTCGTTGTGCCGATAATTGTCGGCGTTATAGGCCATTACGACGTGTGCGCGAATGCGGTAGCCGAAAGCTTTCAATGCCACGACACTGCGCAAACCGTCCTCAAGAGAATTGCACTCGGCATAGATGACGGGCTTGCATCGCTCGATCGTTTGCCGTGCGCCGGAAAGCACGACATCTTCCATACCTTCGACGTCGATCTTGAGCAGCGAACATGACGGCAAGTCGAGGTCGTCGATGGCGATGGCACGAACTGTGAGTCCTACGTTTTCGGGCTGCGCGGCGTCTTGCGTCAAGGGCGCCACGTCCTTCAACGAGGCGCTTCCGTAGCTGGCAGGGGACGCAATATCGATGGAGCAGATCACCGCGTCGCTGGTCTCCGACGAAGCCATCGCATTTTCGATGCGCACGTTGCGCAGTTCGTTGGCTCGAATATTACGCTGCAACAGCTCGAAACTGCGGATCTGAGCTTCCACCGATACGATGTTGCCTTTACCGCCGACGTGCTCGGCAAACGCAAGCGTATGCGTGCCGATATAGGCGCCAACGTCAAGTATGGTTGCTCCTTCCCCTACAGGCCAAAGCATGAATTGCAGCTCGTTCTCGGCCCACTCACCGTACTTCCTTAACGACTCACTGATCGCCCCGGTATCGTTCGCAAAAAACGTGACGGCCCCGTGGCGGGTCGATACGGTCTCGAACAGTTCTTCCGAAAACACCACACCTATCCTTTACGTCTGACTGATCTGCTACCCACCCGTGGAAAGGGCGGGTGATCTGAAAACTGTCATGCCCGTCGATGTTGAATGCGTACCCGCCGCTCACGAACTAAATCGGCTGCAGCCGAGCCAACGGTTAGCGAAATCGATTGAAAGCACTTCGGGACGCATGTTCCAACGTGAAGCAGCCATCGCCTGTGCCGTGCCCCACGTGCCCCGTGTGCGGACACGGAAGCGGCGCACCGCGCAGCTTCATCAATTCTCTTGAAGCGCGTCGGGAAACAACTCCGAATACTGAGCGGTAGCCGTGCCGAGCTTCCTAACGACGATACCGGCGGCGCGATTGGAAAAACGCATGGCGGACACAAGGGGCACGCCTGCGCCGATCATCGCGGCAAGCGTGGCGATGACCGTGTCGCCCGCACCCGAAACATCATACACTTCACGTGCGTGAGCCGATTCCGTCACGACTCCCGCATCGGTGTATAGCGTCATCCCCTCTTCGAACCGCATCAGCAAGAGCGCCTCCAGATCGAGGGCCGAACGCAGGCGCTCGACTCGCTCGCGTAGGTCTTCCTCCGATTTCCATCGGCCGACGACCTGACCTAATTCCGCGCGATTCGGCGTGGTCAGCGTAGCCCCTCGGTAGCGTTCCCAATCACTGCCCTTCGGATCGACGAGCACGGGCTTGTTTGCCGCCCGTGCATGCTCGATCATTTTGGTAACGTGTGTGAGGCCACCCTTGGCATAATCGGACAGCAGGACGACATCGTGATCGGGCAAGATCGCTTCGAACCTCGTCAAACCGGCCAGCAAAGCTTCGTGCGTCGGCCATTTCTCGAAATCGACGCGCAGCAACTGCTGCTGACGCGAGAGTACGCGAAGCTTGATCGTCGTTGGCAGATCGGCATCACGCTCAATGAAACATTCGACCGAACTCTGCGCCAGTAATTCGATGACGCGCTCGGCCGCATCATCATTGCCGATCACGCATAGCAATCCGGCATGCGCTCCTATCGCTGCGACGTTTCGAGCGACATTCGCCGCTGCACCCAGCCGATCCTCGGTGCGTTGAACAAGGACGACGGGAACCGGCGCTTCCGGGGAGATCCGGTCGACATCGCCAAACCAGTAGCGATCAAGCATGACATCGCCGACGACGAGCACGCGCGCTCGCGACAATGCACAAGGAACAATGCAGGAACTCGATGCTTCGGTAACGTCGTCACGAGAAGGCTTAGTGTTCAAATCGGTCGAATCCGTCAAAAATGATACCGCGCGTGACGCCGTCGCTTTCAAGCGCCCCGCAGGCACGGCAGCACGACATGTTCTCGGCTGACCGCTCGGGCCGCATGTCAACGATCGATTCTTCCGAACGACGCACCCACCGGCTCCAGAGACAGCCGCATATTATAGAAGATAGCTGCTTTGCGCTCGGCCGAGCACATGAAAAGCGCCGCACGTCACCGTCTCGCACGCATTCGCCTCACGAAACGCCAACCTTTCAGCGCCACAGGCTTGACGCCCGGCACGGCGAGCGTTCGATCGACGAGGCGCTCCACAGCCGTTCCGACGCGACGCGCCGCCGTGGGGACGACCTGAGACGCGTTCGAGGCCAACGTAAGCTGATCCAGGCGCCGCATGCGCTCGACCAGTGCGTCATAGAATACTGTTGCACGCGCTTGCTCGAGCGCGCGGAAAACTTCCCGCGCCGACCGATCCCAACCTCCTTGTTCGCCCGCCGCGACGGATTCTTTCCAGGTCGGGGCATGCTTTTGCATGCTGTCGATCAAATCCTCGGTCGTGCAGTAACAGCGAATATTCGCGCTGCCCTTGATCGACGGCGACAATTCGCGGTACAGAGCCATGTCGCGGACGAAGATCGGCCGCTCGCGCGCGAGCGCGTGAAGAATAGGGAAACCGAACCCTTCGTAGTGGCTTGGAAAAATCACAACTTCGGCGTCGGCATAGAACTGCTCGAAGACCTCGTTCGAAAGATTGCCGCTTTCAAAGCACTTCACGTTCTGATGCGTCGGTGCCGTGTCGCCATATCCGACTGCAACGATCGTGCGGTTCGGATAGGCTTTGGCTACCGCATCGACCGTTTGCCGCACGAACTTGTGGCTGAAGTGATTGCCGATGACGAAGATATGCAGCTGGATTCCAGACGCTCGCGCGACGGGTGATGCATATTCGGAGACGTCCAGCGAGTGCCTCGACACCCGTCGCAGCACTCGCGGCCCGATTCTGAATCGGCGGCCGATTTGCTCCAGGGTATAGCGAGAATTCGTAAACAACACATCGACTTGCTCGAACACGTAGCGCCAGACGTTGTGATCGAAGGTCAGAGACAGGTAACCGCAGTCGTAGGAAATCGTGTCCAGCATGAATATGCCGATTACGGGTGCTCGCTCCACCAATCGCGTCACCGAATGCATGTCGAACGGCTGTCCTACCCGAACGATGGCCGAAACTTTTGCGCGGCCGTCATGTATGTCCAGTCGCTCGACGCCCTTCAGTTCATCGAGCCGATGAAACTTCCACGCGGCCACGTCCATATACACGGCGACACGACAATGGTTTGGCCAGCACCGGACGGCCGCCTCGAGGAGCCTGATTCCCGATTCAAAAGTGCCGTTGAAATAAGGCCCGAATATCGAGAAGTCGAACGCAAAACGCAGATCTCCACCGCGTGGCTCGACATATTCGAGCAGGTCCTCTGCGCGATACTCGGGCGACGAAAAATAACGGTGGATCAACGGTAGATATTCAGGATAGCGCGAATGAAGAATCGGCGCGTTCTTGGCTTCACGCGCCGCTTTTGCATCCGCTGACTGTGCGAACGACTGCTCGCCCTGATGCCAGACGAACGCATGATTGGCGAGCACGGCACAGTAGCCACATCGGCTGCCTCGCATCACGAGATCGTTTTCTTCGTTGTAGCCGAGGCCATAGACAGGGTCGAAAAAACCCAGCTCGCTGAACACAGCCCATTTGATTAGAAGGCAAAATCCCACGACCGTCGGCACATACGAGAAGCGAGGCAGCGCGGGCGAACATCGAACGAAATCAGCGTAGCCGTCTTGCGCGGGCGTATCGGCATCGAGCGACGAATGCGGCAGCGTCGCGAGCGTCGCGTTATTGCTGCGCGGCGCGACAAACCCGATCATCGGATCCAGCCGGGCGACCTTCAGCATCTCGTTCAATGCGCCCGGAAACACGATCGTGTCGGAGTTCAGCAGGACGATGTCGGCTCGAATTGCCTTGGCGTCCGCGAAAGCTCGGTTGCACGTTCCGATGAAACCAAGATTCGCCTCATTCTCCACGACGCGAAATCTGACTTCGTTGTCGTCGAAACGGCATGCAGCTAAGGCGGATCGCAGCGGATCGTAGTCCGGACTGTCGTTGTAGAAAAAGACTTCCGCGTTCAACTCGCGCAACTCGTCGGAGACGCGATTCAAAGACTCGAATATTTGCGCGACGAGTTCTTCCTTCTTGTAGAACGGCACGACAACGTGCAAGGCGGATGCCGAACATGATTGGGCCGTCACCGGTGCTGCGTCGGGATCCGGCGAGGACAACGCTTCTCTTGAAGAAAGCCAGGGTCCCTGGGCGAAGGCACCTGTCGCCAACCCTACTTCCATCGCGGATGCGGATACGATGCCGATGCGGCGTAAAGTGGACGACTGCGCCACGTCGAGCGAACGAAGCTCGCGCACCGTTGTCAGTCGACGGAGACCGCGCACATCGAACGTATCGATACGCTCCGCCGGTAGCATAAGTAACCAGGTTTCCGACCGATCACCGTAGACATTGACCGTCGACCGGCAATAGTTTTCCGGATTGAAGAGGAAGTCCGCATATCCAAATGCGAGATAGTCGCTCCGTTCGAACAAAGCTTCGAGAAAGGCATCCGCCAGCGATGCCGTTGCTAAGATGACCGGCAAGCGTCGTGAATCGAGGCTCGCCATTGCACGACCGAATCGGGCGGCAAGTGTGACGTCGGACAGAACCAGGATGTCGGTCTTCGCCAGCAGCGCGACCACCAACGAAACGTCTCGTCCCTCCTCCGCCGCGTTCGAAGGCTCGTGGACGGTGATCGAATCGGATAGATCATTCTGGCCGACGTTTGCCCGAAGCGCGGCGCGGGCGGCGGTATTCGTTTCGAACGCGTGCACGTGACCGGCCTGACCTGCGACGCGCGCGTAGGCCAGCGAATGGGCACCGACGGATGCGCCCGCGTCCACCACCACGCTGCCCGCCTTTGCGAAACGGCGCATGAGCTGCAAGCGACGCTCCGCCCACTCGCCGTATAGGCGCAAGCCTTCGGACTGGCCTGCTTCATCTGCCGTCAAATGAAAGTAACCGTATTTGCACTGAATCATTGCGTAATTTTTCAAGGTCAGTTGACGTCGAACGAAACAGCAAGGGACGGCGCACCGAACATGCCATGGACGAGGTTCGTCCCTAGTGCGGTCAATACGATCACATCGTGCATCAGATGATGCTGTACATGATCGTTGCCAGGCCCTTCGGCGAACGCGACGTCGATGGCGTATTCGCCGCGGATCAGCGACGGAAACCGCATCTTGAAAACGGCCTGCACCTCCGATCCCGCATCGATCCGAATGCCACGATCGCGAAGATAGCTGTCTGTGCTTTCGGCAATCAGCTTCTGCGCACGGCTGTCCTTGAGCACAAACCCGATTGCGGGATAATTCATGCTCTTGTTCACGGTCGCTCGCACGACGAGACGAACCTCCTCTTCGGACTGGAACTCGGTCACCGTATTGCCATCCGCGTCTAGGAAGCGGGCAGCCACGATCTCCGCCCCGCCAAGTCCGAAACTTTCCGCATCGCGGCGAAAAGCCGAGACGTGATAAGTCACCGGCGGCACATGCTCGATCGCATAGCGAGTACCGTTCGCGCCTTCGTCCACGACGGCAGGCGTGACAAACTTCGGCTGTCTATCATTGACATCCGAAGACGGCAGTGAGTCGTTCTCGTCTGGCAGCGATGCGGCCTTTTCCGAATAAAGATCACGCAGATAAACCTTGGCTATCTCCTTGGGTGTTCCCGTCTGATACGTGTACTGATCCCCCTCGCGCCGCAGAAGAATCGCCGATTCACACAGCGCATTGACAGCACTCATATCGTGACTCACGAACAGCAAGGTGCCGCCTCGCTCCTTGAATTCGAGCAAAAACCGCATGCACTTCTGCTGAAAGAACGCGTCGCCCACGCTCAATGCTTCGTCGACGATCAGTATGTCCGCGTCCACATGCGCGATAATGGCAAAAGCGAGGCGCACGAACATACCGCTCGAATAGGTCTTAACCGGCTGGTTGACATAGTCGCCGATATCTGCGAACGCGACGATCGCATCGAAGCGTGCGTCGATCTGCTCGCGCGTGAGTCCGTGCAGCGAGGCCGACAAATACACGTTTTCCCGCCCGGTGAACTCCGGGTTGAAGCCCGCGCCTAGTTCCAGCAAGGCGGCCACACGGCCGCGTACATCGATCTTTCCCTCGGTCGGCGTCAACGTGCCGCAAATCATTTGCAGCAGCGTCGATTTTCCCGCGCCATTCCGGCCGATGATCGCGACCGTTTTGCCTCGCTCCACGGCGAACGACACGTTGCGTACAGCCCAGAATTCACGGAAGTAGACACGCCTGCCGCGAAACAGCATCTGAAGCAGACGATCAAGAGGCCTGTCATAAATGTAATAACACTTGCTCAGGCTTTCGACAGTGATCGCGAAATCAGAGGACATCTGCAAAACCTTTTCGGGTTCGCTCGAACCACGCATAGCCCAGCCACACGATGACGGCGGACATGAGAAGAACAGGGAGGTAGAGTTCGGGCGAGATGCCTTGGTGCCACATCAGTACCCGACGCACTTGCTCGATGATCGGTACCAGCGGGTTCAACTCCGCAATCGTGCGAAACTTCGCAGGTATCGCGTCGGCCGGGTAGAAAATCGGCGTCGTGAACATAAGCACCGTGGTCACAAGCCCCGTAATCTGCGCAGTATCCCGAATGAATATACCCAGCGCGGAAAAGAACCATCCGATACCGAGTGCCAGCAGGATTAGCGGGATGAGTGCGACCGGAAACAGCAGGACCGTGATCGACGGCACCCCGACTGCGACGAGATAAAACGTCAGCCAGACCAGAAAGCTGACGAACAGATGAAAGAGCGAAACCGCCACTGCGACACAGGGCAGAATCTCCAGCGGAAAGACCACTCGCTTCACGTAGTTCGCGTTGGACAGGATCAGTGTCGGCGCCCGGTTCAGGCACTCTGCGAACATGTTGAAAACAA
>JAQFVI010000289.1 GCA_029439495.1 Caballeronia sp. BR6202001590007 | reverse complement strand
GTATGGCGTCCGTCGAGCAGGGGCTGCACGCCGCTCTCGTCGCAGATGGCGGCCTTTGCCCAGTTATAGTGGCCGGCCAGCGTCATCGACCATTGCTGCGTGAACGAAAAGGTGTTTTCGAAGAAGATGCCCCAGTTCTCGTTGCGCGTTTTCGCATTGGTTTGCGGCACGAATGGTCCCGTGCCGACGGTCGCGCGGCTGTCGGTGAACGAGGCCAGTTGCGATGCCTGCGTGAAGTGAGAATTCGCGAAGTCGCCCGATGCGCCGACGATGCGCTGATTGTCCTTGCCGAACAGCTTGTTGAGTAGCGTGAGCTGAAGGCTCGCGCCGTAGCTGTCCGTGACGATGACCAACTGATCGTTGAAGGCCTGCGCGAGTTCGTCGTCGCCGTTCGGATCGAAGTCGTTGTTGACGTTCGAACTCACATTTTTGTTGCGATAGTGCCGGTAATACGCGTTGTCGCTCAACAGAAGGTTCGGCGTGAAGTAATGCTCGACGTTGATCGTCAGATAACCGACCTGATTCTCGTTGGTATCGGGAAACGTATACGCCTGCCGGAAGTTGTCCATGAACGAGCTCGGAATGGTCTGCGATCCGTTCAGCGTGTTGTCCGAGCCGTCCATCGATATGGCGATGGGCGGTCGGCGTCCGTATAGCGCAGCTTGCCGAAGGCTTGACGCAGGCGGCTCGCGTTGTGATCGGCCCAGCCGTTGTCATTCGTGATGTTGGCCGTGAAGTAATAGTCGAGATGATCGCCGATCACGCCGCCCTGTTCGATCGCCGCGCGCTTGCGCCCGAACGAGCCGAAGCTGATATCCGCATTGCCGCCGGGATTGCTGCGGCCATTATTGGTCTGCACCGCGATCGCACCGCCCAGCGTGTTGAGACCGAAGGTCGGATTGGAGCCGGGGATGAGCTGCATGGTCTGAATCGCGTTCTGCGGAATCAGGTCCCAGTTGACGACGTCGCCGAACGGCTCGTTGACGCGCACGTCGTCGAGAAACACCGACAGGCCCTGCGGCGTGCCAAGCAGCGGTGAGGCAGTGAAGCCGCGATAGAGAATGTCCATCTGCGACGGATTGCTTTGCGTGTCGTTGACGTCGACGCTCGACACGTTCTTCTGCAGATAATCGGTGACGGTCTGCGCATGCTGCGCGTCGATTTCGCCGCCCTTGATGGTCTGCACGTTGGCTGGCACTTTTTCGAGCGGCGTGCCGGCGCCGACGAGCGGTATCGTGCCGACGACGATGATCGATGGCAACGCAGTCGTCGGCTGGGTGCTCTCGGTCACGGCGGCAGGTGCGTCGGCAGCATGGTCCGGTTGTGCCGTTTGCGCCCATGCACCGACGGTGATGCTCGCGAACGCACCGCCAAACACGAGCGTCAGTCCGGCTCGGGGTTTGAACGGATGCGCGGCTTTCGACCGGCGAAGCATGCTGTTCATCGTTTCCTCCTCCTTTTCTTTCTAGGCCTGTTTTCAAGGGGTTTCGAATTCAGTGAAAGCGTCGCATAAGAATTCGCGCGCGGAACGGGAGCTTTTCCCGATCGCGCAGGGAAGCGTTCCCAAACCAACGCATGAGTACGCGCCGCGCGACGAGGCCGTGCGTAGAATGCCTTCCATGATGCTGTCCGACCTCTTGCCCATTGCCACCGAAACCGGCACTCGAACCCACGCGCACGCTCGCCGCGCGGCACGGCGTGGCGTGATCTCGCGCTGGTGGCACTGTTCACGGCGCTGGCGGGCCTGCTCTTCGCCGAACTCAATTTCAGCGAGTCTGCCTACCGATGGACGCGCGGCCTCGAACGTTTCCAGATCGACGAAGTACCGCCGGTGCTCTTCGTACTGGTGCTCGGCTGCGCGTGGTTCGCGTGGCGGCGTTATCAAGAAGCGCAGTGCGAAGCGAAGCGCCGCCGCGTGCTGGAAGAGCCGCCGAGCATCTGCTGACCGAGAACCGGCGGCTCGCGAGTCAGGCCATTTCCGTGCAGGAAAGCGAACGCCGCCATCTCGCGCGCGAGTTGCACGACGAACTGGGGCAATACCTCAAAGCGATATCGCTCGATGCGAGGCGCATCCGCGACCTGTCTGCCGATCACGATGCCGCAGTGCATCGGCTGTCGCTCGCGCTGATGCAGAGCGCGACGCATGTGTATCGCGAGATCGGCGGGATGATCCGCAAGCTGCGTCCGATCGGGCTCGACGAATTCGGCTTGCCGACGGCGCTCGAACATTGCGTCGACGGATGGCGCGAGCGATTGCCAGATGCATCGTTCTCGCTCGCGGCCGAAGGCGACTTCGAGCATCTCGACGATGCGCTCAACATCACCTTGTATCGTCTGGTGCAGGAAGGGCTGACCAACGTGTCGAAGTTCGCGCGGCATGCGCGCGCCGAAATCTATCTTGCGCGTGCGCCGGGGCAGATCGTTGTCACGATGACCGATGACGGACCGGGCATGGACTTGTCGATCCCGCGCAAGGGACTGGGGCTGATCGGCATGCGCGAACGCGTCGAGGCGCTCGGCGGCAAGTTTCACCTCGCGAGCCGGCCCGGCAAAGGTTTGCTGCTGTGCGCGCGTGCCGGTTCAGGCCGAACCGAAGGAGCCGAACGATGCGTCGGCGGATGGAGCAAAATCGGCGAAGTGAAAGCCGAGGCGGTTGGCCATCTGCGCGAGCTGCACGCCGTTGTCCGCGCCGAACTTTTGCCGTCCGACTGATGATTCGCCACGGTCTTCTGGCTAAGGCCGAGTTTCTCGGCGATATCAGGCAGCGTGTAGCCTTGCACGAGCAGCCTCAGCACTTCGAATTCACGCGCCGATAGCTGCCGCCCTTCCTGAATGCTCGCGCGTAACGCGAGCGCCTGCGAGACATCCGGACTCAGTACGACATGCGCCGCGCCATGGAACGCACCGCCTCGACCAGCACGTCAGGCGCGCTCGCCTTGGTGACGTAGCCGCGTGCGCCCGCATCGAGCGTGCGGTGCACGAAGATGGCTTCCTCGTGCACGCTAAAGATCAGCACATGCGCATGCGGTTCGCGCACGAGCATGCGTCGCATCGCCTCGATGCCGCTCACGCCCGGCAGCGCGAGATCCATCACCACGACGTCCGGCTGCAGCGAACAGAACTTCTGATACGCCTCGATACGCCTCCGATGCATTCGCTGCTTCGCCGGCGACGTTCACATCGGGGCTCAGTTCGAGCAGGCGTTTATATAGCCTTCACGCACGACGGCGTGATCGTCCACCAGCAACACGGAAATGTCGGCGCTCATGATTTCTGTTCTCGGTCTTTTGAATCACTGTCGCGGCTGTCGCGGTTAAGCGCGGCGATGCGCCGCGAGTTGGCATCGTTGCGAAAGACGATGGGCTGTTCCTGCGCTTCCGTACGTTTCGATGCAGCGCGCACGACTTCGATCACGCGTTCGTGATGCGAAGACTTGTCGCATACGGGGTCGGTATTCGCGGGATCCTGCGTGAGCAGATAAGCCTGACAGCGGCAGCCGCCGAGGTCGATGGTCTTCTCGTCGCACGATCGGCAAGGCTCCTTCATCCAGCCGAAGCCGCGAAAGCGGTTAAGCGCGTCGCTCTCGTACCAGATCTCGCGCACCGACGTGTCCTTCACGTTGGGAAACGTGAGACCGGGCAGCGTGCGCGCGGTATGGCGCGCCGTTGGGCGCGATACCGAGAAACACCTGGCCCCAGCCGTTCATGCAGCGCTTCGGGCGCGTCTCGTAGTAATCGGGCACGACGACGAAGATCTTGCAACGCTCGCCGATCTCCTTCCGGTATCGCTCGACGATCGCTTCGGCCTCTTTCAGTTGTTCTGCCGTCGGCATCAGTTGCGCGCGATTCTCATGCGCCCAGCCGTAGTATTGCGTGTTGGCCAGTTCGAGATACTCCGCGCCCATCTCCAGCGCCATATCGATGATGCGTGCGATATGCGGCAGGTTGTCGCGATGCAGCACGCAGTTGAGGACCATCGGGAAGCCGTGCACCTTGATGAGTCTGGCGACGCGATTCTTCAGGTCGAAGGTCTTCGTATGCGAGAGGAAATCGTTGAGTTCCTGAGTCGAGTCCTGAAACGAAAGTTGAATGTGATCGAGCCCGGCGTCTTTCAGCGCGGCGAGGCGCTTGTCCGTGAGGCCAATGCCAGAAGTGATGAGGTTCGTGTAGAAGCCGAGCTTGCGCGCTTCTCCGACGAGGGTTTCGAGATCGTCGCGCAAAAGCGGCTTGCCGCCCGAGAAGCCCAGTTGTGCCGCGCCCAGCGCGTGCGCCTCTCGCAATACGCCGAGCCACTGATCGGTGTTCAGCTCCTGCAGATGGTCCGCATAGTTCGTCGGATTATAGCAGAACACGCAATGCAACGGGCATCGATAAGTCAGCTCCGCGAGCAGTCATAAGGGCGGCGGAATCGCGACGCCTTCGTGCATGGGCTTGTCGATCGGTTCGGACAGGTCGGTCATCGTGCTACTCCAGCCAGCCTCTTGCACGCGCGCCCGCGATGAACGCGCGCACGTCATCGCCGAGACCGGTTGTGCCGAAGGCCTGCTCCAGATCGGCGACGAGCGCGGGTATGTCGCTGTCGCGCGAGCCGTCGCATCGCAGAAGAATTTGCGCGGCGCTCTGATTGAGCTTCACCATGCCCTCGGGATATAGCAGGACATGCGCTTCCTGTGCCGGCTCNTCGAGTCGAGCATGGTCCAGAGAATATCGAGCTTGAATTGCAGGATGTCGAGCGCGCGTTGCTGTTCACTGCGCGTGGTGAAGTGCGCGAGCGTCACTTCGAGCCCGTGTTCGACGTCGCGCTGCGCGAGCGAGACCCGCGAGCGGAAGTAATGCAGCCCGTCCGGCTCGATCCATGTGTAATGCTCGGGCCAGCTCGCGAGCCGGTCCTTGTGGATCTGCGGCGCGAACATCTCCGTCAGCGACGAGCACACCGACTCCTGCCACGGCGCGCGGCGCGCGAAGTTCACATAGGCATCGACGGCGAAGCGCACGCCGGGCGTCACTAGCCTGAGCGACCACAGATCGTCGCGCGACAGACCCACGGCATCGCCGAGACGCGCCCATGCTTCGATGCCGTCGGGCTGATCGTCGTAGCCGTCGTGATCGAGGATGCGCAGCACCCAGCGGCGGCGCGTGTCGCGATCGGGACAGTTCGACATCATCGCCGCATCCTTCAGCGGAATGTTGATCTGATAGTAGAAGCGATTGGCGACCCATCCGCGAATCTGTTCCTTCGAGTAGCCGCCGCTGTTCATCTTCACGTTGAACGGATGATGGATATGATACGCTGTGCCCTTCGCGCACAGTTGCGCTTCGAATTCCTCGCGGGACCACGCGGGACCGGTTTCATCGACGGGCGTGAAGATCGGTCCCGTGGTCGGATTCGGCATCGGCCGGTACGTCTGTTCGTGCATGTGCGTTCCTGCGTCGGTCATAGTTCGAACGTCATGCCGTCGTGCGCGACTTCGATGCCGTGCTCCGACAGAATGCGACGTTCGGGTCCGTCCTCGATGAGGATCGGGTTGGTGTTGTTGATATGAATGAGCACTTTGCGCACGTCCGCGCGATCGATCGAATCGAGCACGTCGATCATGCCGCCCGCGCCGCTTTGCGCGAGATGCCCCATGTCCTTGCCGGTTTTCTTCGTGAGGCCGAGGCGGGTCATTTCGTCGTTGGTCCATACGGTGCCGTCGACGAGCAGCAGATCGGCCAAGCGCATCGCATCGAGTATGTGTGGTTCGAGTGCACCGAGTCCCGGCGCATAGAAGGCGCACTTGCCCGATGCGGTGTTCGTCAGCATGAGGCCGATGTGTCGCCGGTCTCGGGCGCGTCCCTATGTGGCGAATAGGGCGGCGCCTTGCTCGACAGCGGTAGCGCATCGATGCTCACGCGCGGCAGTTCGGGCACGCGCACCGGCGCACCGTCGAGCGCGATGCGGCGATGCTCGACGCCGCATTAATGCGAGAGGATCTTCGTGACCGGAAAGCCCGTGGACAGGTCCTGCCATACCGCATCGGTTATATAGAGCGGCAACGGCGTGCCGCGCTCGCGCAGCATCAGAAGACCCGTGACGTGATCGATCTGCGCGTCCATTACGATGACCGTGGCGATGCCGGTATCGCGCACATGCCGCGTGGGTTGCAGTTCGGGGTTCGCCGCGATTTGCGCGAGGATGTCCGGCGCCGCATTGACGAGCAGCCAGTCCTCGCCGTTGTCGCTCACGGCAATCGACGACTGCGTGCGCGCACGCGCGGCGACGGTGCCGCGCCGTACGCCGTCGCAATTGCGGCAGTTGCAGTTCCACTGCGGAAACCCGCCGCCCGCGGATGATCCGAGCACACGTATCTTCACGGCCACATCCTCCGCAGAAGCCCGTCGCGATCGACGAACTGATGTTTCATCGCACCCAGAAAGTGCAGCGCGATGAGCGCGATCATCATCCACGCGAGATAGCCGTGAATGGTGAAGAACACATGCCGCAGCCCTTTGTCGTCCCATCCCCATTGCGGCAACGGCGGCCCCCAGAACTTCGTGCCGAACTTGTTGAACGACGAGCCGAGATAGCCGGACAGCGGCATGCCGATCATGCCCACATATAAAAAAAGAGCCTGCGTGATGCTCGCGGCGGCGCGTTGCCACGTCTGCATCGGCGGCAATTCAGGGCGGCCGTAAGCCGACCGTGCCCAGATGCGGAGCAGCACCAGCAGGAAAACCGTTATGCTGAGCGACTTGTGGAAGTTGGTCAGCGACGATTTGAACGGAAGCCCACACGGCAAGCTTCCCATGTAGAAGCCGATGCACAGCATCGCGATGATGGCGATGATCCAGTGCAGGCCGATGACCGGCCGCGCGAAACGCTCGTTCGCTGCGCTCATGACTTGCTTCCTCGTGCGAAAACCCCGGTGTAAGGGCGCGAGCCCGATGTGGCCCGCGATTCCATGTTCTATTCTTGTCGCCGGTTCAGGATTTGGCGATCAGCAATTCCCCCCGTCCGTCGACCGCGAGGTAGCTTGCGTAGCGACGCGGTATCGCACGCGCCGCGAGCCCTGAAAATGGGGCGATTTCATGCGCCAGCGCGCGCGTGAACAGGGACAGAACACGTCGAAGCCATGTCCGCCTTCGGTGAAGATCGGGCCGATGCGCGCCGGCGCTTCGAGCAGCAGCACGGTCCCGCGTCGCATGCGGTCCGCGAGACGCGCGCCAGCGTGACCGTGAATCGTGACGACGCCGCTTGTCATGCCTTCCACGTCGCCGGGCAGCGCGCCCGCGACGAAATCGCCGGCATTGCCGAGCACGTTCAGCGTGCCGCCGCGCATGTGGATGCCCGCGTAGTCGCCCGCATCGCCGTGCACTGTCATCGTGCCTTCCTGCATGCCCGCGCCGAGGCGATTGAGCCAACGTGCGTCGCCTTCGATGTCGAGCGACAGATCGCGGCTGGCCGACTGCGCGATGTCGAACACGTCGCCGAGCGCGCAGGTTTCGCCCGCGCCTTGCAGCACGACGCGTGCGAGATTGGCCGGGGACAGCGCGGCGAGCGACGCGGGCAGCAAATTCGACGCATCGACGCGAAAGCCGGGCGCATGGCGCACGCGCAAGGTGATGGCGTTCATGCGCGGCTCTCGTCGATACTCGCGGCTAGTTCGTGTAGCCTGAAGTGATACGGCCCGAGTTTGCCACCGTAATTGCCTGCGGAGATGCGCAGCACGCTGTCTGCGCGTCCGATTGCGGTGGCCGCGCGCATGCCCGCCGTCATCGCCGCGCCGACGTCGGCGTCCGTGAGTCCGTCGATGACGATCTCGAGCACGCAGGCGACCTCGGGCGTGAGCGCGCTCTTCTTCGACAGGCCGACGAGCGTCGGACAGAACGCATCGTTGGTCGAGGCCGTCGCGCCCGCATACTTCGAGCCGATTTTCGAGCCCGAGCGCACCACACCGCCCGGAAACGGCGTGACGATGTTCGGCAACGCCGTGCATCGCCGCGACGGCGGATTCGGCCGCACGCAGCGCGCTGTTCATGTCGCGCGCTAGAAGGAGCAGGTTGCCGCCGCCGACCGCCTTCACGGTCGCGGTGGTGTCCTCGCAGACGAACTCGCCGTCCATCACGGGTACGCGCCAGTAACGCGTGTCGTCGAGCATCTTCGAGATCTGATAGCCGTCGCCGAAGAAGCGCAGGCCCGAGCCGAGCGGTGCGTGATCGGACAGCGGCGCGCGGGTCGTCGCGGGATCGATGCCGCCATAGACGGCGGTCGTAGGACACGTCAGCACGCATTGCCCGACGCGCCGCGCGATCTGTTTGGCCAGTTCCTTCGACGACACCGCGAAGATGAGCACCGCGACGCTGGGCCGGCCGTCGGGCGTTTCGTCGCGCGACAGATCGCGTTCGATGCCCGCTTCGCAGCCGCAATCGATTACGGAGGTCGCGAAGCCCGTCAGCGAGTTCGCCGCATGACGTGCCCAGGTCGGGTTGTGCGCGGTGATGACGAGCCGCGTCGCCTTTATCGGAAAGGCTTCGGCAAAGGTGTCGTCGATCTCGGTGTCGTTGATGCGCATGCGGCTCACCTTCGATCCGGCACGAAGCATGCGATCGGCAGCAGTCTGCCGCCGTTGTTGCATGCGTATGCTTCGTCGTCGCCGATCGCGGCGGCTCGCGAGACGTGCTTCGGTGAATTCGCGCGCGCCGTTCGATCGCGCGATCGTAGTCGGGCATCATGTAATGAATGCCGCCGGTGGGCGTTTTGAGCAGCGTGCCGTCGCGCGCGATGAGTTCGCCGTCCTTGAACACGTAGGCGGGCGAGGTGAACATGCGCTCGCGGTCCGCATCGTCGCGATACACGGCGATATCCGCCGCGGCGCCCTCGCCGAGATGGCCGCGATCGGTCAGGCCGAGCAGCCGCGCGGGACCGGCGCGCGTGACGATCGCGATGTCGTAGAGCGAGAACTCGCGCTCGATCTCGTGCAGCGCGCTCGCAGCTTTGGCATCGGTGTGCAGC
>JAQFVI010000288.1 GCA_029439495.1 Caballeronia sp. BR6202001590007 | reverse complement strand
ATACAGAAATCGAAAAAGCGGATGTGCATTCGCCCCATTGACATTGATCTTCGCGAAGATCGGAAACGACACGCCGTAATTCTTCTCGCAGAACTCCCCGATCTGCACCGCATCGCCCGGCTCCTGCTTACCGAACTGATTGCAAGGAAACCTCAACACGATGAATCCGCGCGCCGCGTACTGCTGGTACAGCTCCTGCAAGCCGCGATACTGTGGCGTAAATCCGCACTCGCTCGCCGTGTTGACGATCAGCATCACCTTGTCGCGATAGCTGTCCATCCCGATCCCGACGGCGTGCCGTCCAGACGCTCGGCGGTGAAATCGTAAATGCTGGGCTGCGTTGCGCTCATGCTCGCTCCATAAAAGAAATCCGACAGAGGATGCTACCAACACCCGTAAACGCGTGCCATCGGCCGAACGGACGATCATGGCCGCGCCGCCGCCGCGGTCTAAAATAGATAGCGCTTTCCTCTTCAGTCAGCGCCCGGCGCGCAGCCATCCCGACGTGATCCGCTTCAATCAGTTCAGCCTGTCCCGCGGCACCAAGCCGCTCTTCGAAGAAACCAGCTTCACGCTCAATCCGGGCGAAAAAGCCGGTCTCGTCGGCGCGAACGGCGCAGGGAAATCGACGCTCTTCTCCGTACTGCGCGGCGAACTGCACGCGGACGGTGGCGACTTCGCCATGCCGCCGTCATGGCGCATCGCGCACGTCGCGCAGGAAGCGCCCGCGGTCGATCGCATCGCGCTCGACTACACGCTCGACGGTGATACGAACCTGCGCGCGATCGAAGCCCGCATCGCCCGCGCCTTCGCCGATGCCGACGGCTATACCGCGCCCGCGCGCGCCGAAACGCTGCTGCTCGGGCTCGGCTTCACGCGCGAGCAGACGCGCGAACCCGTCGCGAGCTTCTCCGGCGGCTGGCGCCTGCGGCTCAATCTCGCGCAGGCGCTGATGTGCCCGTCCGATCTGCTGCTGCTCGACGAACCGACCAATCACCTCGACCTCGAAACGCGTCACGCGCTGACCATGGCGCTCGCGCAGTTCGAAGGCACGCTGATCCTCGTGTCGCACGACCGGCATCTGCTGCGTGCGACCACCGACACCTTCATGCTGGTGGCGAAACATCGTTTGAGTCTCTTCGACGGCGATCTCAACGATTACCGCGACTGGCTGCTGCAACACGCCGCCGACACGCGCAACGGCGAGCCGAGCGCGTTCTATCGCATCGTGAATCGCGGCAAGCGCGCGCTCACGCTCGATCTGGAATCGGAGCAAGGACGCGCGAAGCTTATCGAACTCGCGCGCGATGCCGATCTGCTGGTCGAAAGCTTCCGTCCTTCGGTGATGGCGCGGCTCGGCGTCGGATACGACGTGCTGTGCGTGGCCAACCCGAAGCTCGTCCGTCTATTGTGCGATCACGGGCTACGGCGCCGACGGCCCCTTCGCCGACAAGGCCGAGCACGATCTGAACTACATCGCGTATGCGGGCGTGCTCGATCAGCTCGCGTCGCGCGACAGCGCGCCGATCGCGCCGAATTTCCAGTTGGCGGATTTTCCAGTTGGCGGATTTGCTGGGCGGCGCGCCCCCCGCCGTGATGGAGATGCTCGCCGCGCTATGGCAGGTCGCGCGCGGCGGCGAAGGCCGCTGCCTGACCGTGTCGATGACGCACGCGATGCAGGCGCACAACGTGATGGCGCATATCGCCTCGCCAACGATGACGAGCCGAGCACGCGCGCGGGCACCGGACTGCTCAACGGCGGCGTGCCATGCTACGACGTCTATCGCACGAAGGACGACCGCTTTGTTGCCGTCGGCGCGCTCGAAGCGAAGTTCTGGCGAATCCTGTGCGACGCGCTCGGTCGTCCGGAATGGGCCGCGCGTCACTGGAGTCTGGGACAGGCGATCGGCGACGCGGACGCAGCGCGACTGTCGCAGGAAATGGCCGACCTCTTTCGCACGCGCACACGCGACGAATGGACCGCCCTGCTGGAACCGCTCGACTGCTGCGTCGCACCGGTGCTGACGCTTGCCGAAGCGGCCGTGCATCCGCTCTTTCTGCCGCGCGGCTGACGACTCGAAGGACTCGGGGATTTGAACCGCTAGCGGCGCGGCAACACCTGACGCGGCTGGCGTTCGTCGTCGACGAGCACATGCTTGCGGCCCGTCACATGACGACGGATGGTCGCGACCACTTTGTCTTCCGTGACGTCGGCCGCGACGACCCGACGCGATATCTGCCCTTCGCCGTCGATCCATTCGACGATCCGGCAGCCGCTGCCCCAGGGTTGTTGTTCGAGCGGCGCCGAGACGCGGCATCCGCGCAAATGGAACGCGGGCTTGGCCCGGGCTGTGTTGGCGTGTTTCAAAGCGTGGTCCTCTCGATCCTTCCGGTCATGACGCCTGCCTGAGAGCCGTGGCGACGTGAACCAGTTCCATAGTAGCATTCGACAGGATAAAAAAACCACGCTTCGATTGGGTTACACAGTGCAACGCGATTTTTACGCCCCGTTACCAAGGGCATGAACGGCTCGTGCACTCGGATCGGCCGTCATTCGAGATCGCGCACGCGATCGATCGCTTCCTCGATGCGATCCACCGCCACCACCTTCAGGCCGTCGATGGCCTGCTTCGGCGCGTTCGCCTTCGGAATCAGCGCGACCGAAAAGCCGAGCTTCGCGGCTTCTTTCAGCCGATCCTGCCCGCGCGGCGACGGATGAATCTCGCCCGCGAGACCGACTTCGCCGAAGGTGACTAGTCCTTTGGGCAAGGGCTTGTTGCGCATCGACGAATGAATCGCCAGCAGCACGGCCAGGTCCGCCGCCGGCTCGGTGATCTTCACGCCGCCGACCGCGTTGAGAAACACGTCCTGATCGAAGCACGCGATGCCCGCATGCCGATGCAGCACAGCCAGCAGCAGCGCGAGCCGGTTCTGCTCCAGCCCGACCGCGAGGCGGCGCGGATTCGGCACATGCGCGGTATCGACGAGCGCCTGCACTTCGACGAGCAAGGGCCGCGAGCCTTCCTGCGTGACCAGCACGCACGAGCCCGCGACGCTCTGCTCGTGCTGCGACAGAAACAGCGATGACGGATTCGCGACGCCGCGCAGGCCTTTTTCGGTCATCGCGAAGACGCCGAGTTCGTTCACCGCGCCGAAGCGATTCTTGAACGCACGCACGAGCCTGAACGACGAATGCGTATCGCCTTCGAAGTACAGCACGGTATCGACTATGTGCTCCAGCACGCGCGGGCCGGCCAGACTGCCTTCCTTCGTGACGTGGCCGACCATGATGATCGCCGTGCCGGTCTGCTTGGCGATGCGCGTGAGTTGCGCCGCGCATTCGCGCACCTGCGCGACCGAACCGGGCGCGAAAGTCAGCGCCTCGGAATAGATCGTTTGAATGGAATCGATGACGGCGACTTCCGGCCGCTGTTCGTCGATGGTCGCCTGGATTTTTTCCAACTGGATTTCGGCGAGCAGCCCGAGATCGCCCGCGCCGCTGATCAACCTGAGGCGCTGCGCCCGCAACGCGATCTGCGCGCCGGATTCCTCGCCGCTCACATAGAGCGCGGGACGCTCGCGCGCGATCTCCGCCAGCGATTGCAGCAAGAGCGTGGACTTGCCGATGCCCGGATCGCCGCCGATCAGCACCACGCCGCCCGGCACCAGCCCGCCGCCCAGCACACGATCGAATTCGCCGACGCCCGTTGTGAAGCGCGGCACGTCCGCCGCCTCGATCTCCGCGAGCTTTCGCACCGGCGCGCTTTTGGCCAACGCCTGAAAGCGATGCGCCGACGGCGTTTCCGCGACCGCTTCGGTCAGCGTGTTCCAAGCGTGACACGCGGCGCACTGCCCCGTCCATTTCGGCGACTGCGCGCCGCATTCACTGCATACGTAAAACGTTTTTGCTTTCGCTACTTTTGCCACACCTGAGCCTTGCGTGAGTCCAAATTATTTGTTTGATGCGTGCGCGTTTTCGCCTTCGCCCAGCGCCGCGAAATCATTCCGCGCGCACAGGCACGCGTTGCGCGATCGCGCACATCAGCTCGTAGCCGATGGTGCCGGCGGCGCCGGCGACGTCGTCGATCGGCAGATTCGCGCCCTACAGTTCGACGCGCATGCCGATGCCCGCGCCGGGGCACGGCGTCAGATCGACGGTGAGCATGTCCATCGATACGCGGCCGACGAGCTGCGTGCGGATGCCGTCGACGATGACCGGCGTGCCTTCGGGCGCACGCGCGGATAACCGTCCGCGTAGCCGCACGCAACCACGCCGATGCGCGTGGGCTTCGACGCGGTGAAGGTCGAGCCGTAACCGATGGACTGGCCCGCTTCCACGGTCTGAATCGCGATGATTTCGGACTGCAGCGTCATCGCGGGCTTGAGGCCGATGTGCGCGATGTCGGCCGTCACGCCCGACGGCGATGCGCCGTAGAGGATGATGCCGGGCCGCACCCAGTCAAAATGCGCCTGCGGATGCCACAGCACCGCCGCCGAGTTCGACAGGCTGCGCGTGCCCGCGATGCCTTCCGCGCCGCGCTCGAACACCTCCAGTTGATGAGTGATGCCGCGCTCGCTGTCGGCATCCGAAAATGGGTCATGAGCGTGATCTGACCGACGCCCTGCACGGCGCACGCGCGTTCCCATGCCGCGCGATATCGCTCCAGCGTGTAACCGAGGCGGTTCATGCCGCTGTTCATCTTCAACTGGATGTTGATCGGCTTGGACAGGCGCGCCATTTCGAGCATGCGCAGTTGTTCGTCGCAATGCACCGCCGTGGTTAGGCTGTAGCGGTCGATCACGTCGATGTCGGTCGGCTGAAAAAAGCCTTCGAGCAGAAGAATCGGGCCCGCCCAGCCCAATTCACGCAACTTTGCGGCTTCTTCGAGGTCAAACCGCCCAAAGCCGTTGGTTGCGCGCAGTCCGGGGAACGCCCGGGCGAGCCCGTGGCCATACGCATTGGCCTTCACGACGGCCCAGATGCGGGACTTCGGAGCGTGCTTGCGCGCGACAGCGAGGTTGTTGGCGAGTGCGGCGGTATGAATCGTTGCGGATAAGGGGCACGGCATGAGCGTGTAGAAGAAACCGGTTCGATCGATCCTCGCGGCGGCGGCGTGCGGCATGCCGCTCAGCGCCTTGGGAATCATTATGAGGAATGTCGTGCACGATCGTGTGATTTCTGACGCGATCGAGATGATCGAGATTGCTGCTAGTCAGAATGCGCCTATTTTCGTGTTATAAAGCCGTGCGCACAACCCATTCGAAAGGCATAAGCCCGGATGCAAGACAGGCGGCATGACGAGCGTCCGGGCAAATCATCCGCAGTGAGGAAAGCTTCGGATCAGATGAAAAAAGGTTTTTACACCATCATGGCCGCGCAGTTTTTCTCATCGCTGGCCGATAACGCTCTACTGATCGCTGCCATCGCCCTGCTGAAAGACCTTCACGCGCCGAACTGGATGACGCCGCTGCTCAAGCTGTTCTTCGTCCTGTCGTATGTGGTCCTCGCTGCGTTCGTCGGTGCTTTCGCGGATTCCCGGCCGAAGGGTCACGTCATGTTCGTGACCAATTCCATCAAGGTGGTCGGCTGCATCACGATGTTGTTCGGCGCGCATCCGCTGCTGGCCTACGGCATCGTCGGCTTCGGCGCGGCGGCGTACTCGCCCGCGAAGTACGGCATTCTCACCGAACTCCTGCCGCCCGACCGGCTCGTCGCCGCGAACGGCTGGATCGAAGGCACGACGGTCGGCTCGATCATCCTCGGCACGGTCATGGGCGGCGCGCTCATCAGTCCGCATATCGCGAGTCACCTGCTGTCGCTGAACATCCCGCGCATCAACACGCCCGCCGAAGCCGCGATGCTCATGATCATGCTCATGTACGTGGTCACCGCGATCTTCAATCTGCGCATTCCCGATACCGGCGCGCGCTATCCGAAACAGGAAAGGCGGCCGATCAAGCTCATCACTGATTTCTCCGAGTGCTTCCTCACGCTGTGGTGCGACAAGCTCGGACAGATCTCGCTCGCCGTGACGACGCTCTTCTGGGGCGCGGGCGCGACGCTGCAGTTCATCGTGCTGAAGTGGGCCGAAGTCTCGCTCGGCATGACGCTGTCGCAGGCCGCCATTCTGCAGGCCGTGATCGCGGTCGGCGTTGCGGTCGGCGCGATTCTCGCGGCGGCGCGTGTGCCGCTCAAGCGCTCGCTGACGGTGCTGCCGGTCGGCATCGTCATGGGCCTCGCGGTGATGATCATGGCGTTCTATACGCGCCATCTGTTTCCCACGCACTGGGGCATCTATTTCAGCAAGATGCACTTCCCCGGCTACCTGCTGATCGCCTATCTGTTCCTGATGATCGTCGGCGGCCTGTCGGGCTTTTTCGTCGTGCCGATGAACGCGCTGCTCCAGCATCGCGGCCATGTGCTGCTGTCGGCCGGGCACTCCATCGCCGTGCAGAACTTCAACGAGAATCTGTCCGTGCTCGTGATGCTCTGCCTCTATGCCGTGCTGGTGTGGCTCGACATGCCGATCCAGTTCGTGATCGTCATGTTCGGCTCTTTCGTCTGCCTGATGATGTACTTCGTCATGAAGCGGCATCAGGCGAATCAGCGCGCCTTTGACTCGGTCGCGCTGATCGGCGAGGCGCGGCATTAAGCGAGCGCACGGCGCGCGTGGCCCGCTTTCGCCTCGCCTCCCGCGCCAAATCGGCTAAGCTTCTCCGATCATGCTCACAGCCAATCTCCACTCCCATGTCGCCCGCGTGCGCGAATCCACGCCGCTCGTGCACTGCCTGACGAATCTCGTCGTCACCAATTTCACCGCCAACGTGCTGCTCGCGCTCGGCACCGCGCCCGCGATGGTCGTCGCCCGCGAGGAAGTCGCGCAGTTCGCGCCGATCGCCGATGCGCTGTCGGTGAATCTCGGCACGCTCGACGTGCCACAGACGCGCGCGATCCGCGCCGCCGTCGAGGCCGCCAATGTTGCGAACACGCCGTGGATCCTCGATCCGGTCGCCGTCGGGCCGCTCGCGTTCCGCACCGAATTCGCGTTCGATCTGCTCGATGCGAAGCCCGCCGTGATCCGCGGCAACGCATCCGAAATCATCAGCCTGTCGGGCGGCACGGCGAGCGGCCGCGGCGTCGACAGCACCGCCGCCACCGATGCCACGCTCGACGCCACGCAAGTCCTCGCGCTGAAGACGCAGGCCGTGGTCGCCGTCACCGGCGCGACCGACTACGTCACCGACGGCAGGCGCACCGTCGCGCTCTCCAACGGCTCGCCGCTGATGACGCGCGTGACCGGCGTCGGCTGCGCGTTGTCCGCGACGGTCGCCGCGTTCGTCGGCGCATGCGCCTCGCGCGACGCGTGGTTCGACGCGACCGTCGCGGCCATCGCCTGTTCGGCGATCGCGGGCGAACTCGCCGCGCGCGATGCGGCGCTCCCCGGCAGTTTCGCGGTCGCCTATCTCGACCGGCTGGCATCGCTCGGCGCGGACGATATCGACAAAACGCTGGTGCTGCGGGAGATCGCCTGACATGCGCCGTTCCTTCGATCTTTCGCTCTATCTCGTGCTCGAATCCCGTGCAGTGCGGCGGCCACTATGCCGCGCTCGACGGCGGCATCACGCTGCTGCAACTGCGCGCGCCGGAATGGCACAAGCGCGCATGGTTCGACCTCGCGCGCGATCTGCTGCCGCTTGTGCGCGCGCATCGCGTGCCCTTCGTCATCAACGATCATGTCGGTGTCGCGCTCGCGGCCGGCGCGGACGGCGTGCACGTCGGTCAGCGCGATCTGCCAGCCGATGTCGCGCGAAGCCTGCTCGGGCCCGATGCGCTGATCGGCCTTTCCGCGTCGAATCTCGCCGAAACCGCGAACGCCGACCGCTACCAAGGCGTCGTCGACTATCTGGGCGTCGGTCCCGTCTGGGCGACGCCGACCAAAACCGATGCATCGTCGCCATGCGGCATCGTCGCGATGCGCGGGCGCGCGCTTTCCGGTGGTCGCCATCGGCACATTCAGGCCGACAACGCGGCCGACGTGCTGCGCGCGAAACCCGACAGCATCGCGGTCGTATCCGCGATCTGCAAGGCGGCACAGCCGCGCGAAGCCGCCGCCTCGCTTGCCGCGACCATCGCATAATCCTGTCCCTGAGCGCTTTCATGGCTGATTCGACTTCCACCATTCCCAACGTGCTCACCATCGCCGGTTCCGATTCCGGCGGCGGCGCGGGCATCCAGGCCGATCTGAAGGCGTTTTCCGCGCTCGGTGCATACGGCGCGAGCGTCATCACGGCGCTGACCGCGCAGAACACGCGCGGCGTGACGGCCGTGCATGCGCCCGAACCAGCGTTCGTCGGCGCGCAACTGGACGCCGTGTTCGACGACATCCGCATCGATGCCGTGAAGATCGGCATGCTAGCGAACGCGGGCATCGTGCGCGCGGTCGCCGATGCGCTGCGGCGGCATCGTCCGCGCCATGTCGTGCTCGACACGGTGATGATTTCGAAGAGCAATCACGCGCTGCTCGCGCCCGAAGCCGTCGCCGCGCTGCGCGACGAACTGCTGCCGCTCGCGACCCTCGTCACGCCGAATCTGCCGGAAGCCGCCGCGCTGCTCGACACCGACACCGCGAGCGCCGCCGACGAAGACGCGATGGTACGCCAGGGCGAAGCGCTGCACGCGCTCGGCGCACGGGCCGTGCTCGTCAAGGGCGGCCATCTGGCGTCGTCCGACAGCCCGGACTGGCTGATCGAGGACGGCGGCGCGCTGCGTCTCGGCGGAGCGCGCGTGCCGCTCAAGAACACGCACGGAACCGGCTGCACGCTGTCTTCGGCGATCGCCGCGCTGATCCCGCAGACCGATGACCTCGCCACTGCG
>JAQFVI010000287.1:5868-8866 GCA_029439495.1 Caballeronia sp. BR6202001590007 | reverse complement strand
ATATCGAAATCATCTGCCAACACTTCGTCATTTTCCGACTTGTCGCACGGCGCGTGTGGGCTGCCGCGTATAGTGCTCATACGTAAGAACACTTTCCCGCTAGTCTAGTTCCTGCCGGATCACATCGGTAAAAGGGAGAAGTCGATGGTATATGCCAATGGTATGGACAGGCTGCAGGTCGTGCACTCGCCTGAGCCCGACGCGCCGTCCGCCGATATGCCAAAGCGGATCGGCATACTGATCTTCGAGGACTTTTCGCTCGTCGAAGTCAGTTCGATTTCCGAGGTATTTTCGCTCGCCAATCAAATTCGTGTCGACGCAGCCGGCGCCGAACGCGGTGCAACGCACACTTCGGGCGACGAAGCGCCGAACTACGCGCTGTAGTTCGTGTCTTCAGATGGCGGCAGCGTCGCGAGCAGTTGCTCGATGCGCATCTGGACGGAGAGCATCGAGTCGCGCTGGATGAAGAGTGCAATGCACTCTTCATCGCCGATGGTGCGGGCGCGCGTCGCGCGCGTCACTATGCGGTGCTGAGAAAGCGGCTCGGACGCGTCGCGCCGACGATTCCGTTCATCAAGGCGATTGGCGACGGCGCGTATATCCTCGCGGCCGCGAATCTCACGCTGCAGAATCATTCGCTCGATTTCGCGCATGAGAACGAACCGGCGCAGGCCTTGTCGTCTGCGATGTCGAGCGCGCTCTTCATCGCCGAGCAGACGCTGACGCTCGACGACCCGAAAGGGCCGATCGCGGCGGCGCTGTCGATCATCAAGCGCGATCATGGCGCGGCCGGCGCGCGCGAGATATCGGAACGCACGGTGCCCGGCGCATGGACCAAGTTCGCGACCGTGCTCGACGATACCGACGGCGGCGGCGTGCGTCAGAAGATCGATGCGGCCGCGCGGTGGGTTCGCGAGAACTACGTGAAGCCGATTTCGATCACCGATGCGGCGCGCGTGGCCGCGATGAGCGAGCGCAATTTTCTGCGGCACTTCAAGGCGCAGATTGGCCTCACGCCGTCGGAATATTTATTGCGTGCGCGACTGGACGCGAGCTGCACGTTGCTCGCCGCGACCGATCTTCCGGTCGACAAGATTGCACGGCGCTGCGGCACGGGCAGCGGCGACGGCCTCGCGAAGATCTTTCGCAAGCGGCTGTCGATTTCGCCGACCGAATATCGCATGGCCGGACGCCGCAAGCAGCAGGACAGCTCCTGAGCCGACGCGGCTCGCTCTACGGACAGGCACGACTACAAAATTCATCTTCTACACCTGAGCTTTTTCGAATTTCGGGGACGCTGCACTCACCTTGCGCTCGCGCTGGTTTGCGCGCTGTGGCTGCGTTCGGTCGACAAGCGGCTCGCCCTCTACTGGGCGGTGTCGCTCGCGGCAGGCATGGCGCTCGTGGGCATCTCCAAGGTGTTCTATGCCGGCTGCGACCTGGAGATTTCCGCCATCAACTTCCGCATGATCAGCGGGCACACCATGCTGTCGGCCTCCGTGTACACAGTTGCGGGCGGCCTGCTACTCGGCCATTTCGGCAAACGCTGGTATGGCCTCGGCGCGGCGGGCGGGCTGCTCTTCGCGGCGGCGATCGGCGTAAGCCGCGTGATCATCAATGCGCATACGATCGCGGAAGTCGTGTCGGGCTGGCTGCTCGGTGCCGCGGTCGCGACGATGCTGCTCCTGCGCGTCTTCAATCAGCCGCGCAAGATGCCGCGCGCAGCGTTCGCGGGCGTCGCGCTGCTCGCGGTATCGACGCTCGCCTACGGCCGTCATGCGCCCTTCCAGGCGATGATCGAGCACTACTCGTGGTGGGTCTGCCGGGGGCTCGGCATCGGCTGAGCCGGGCTGCACGTTTTACCGCGTCCCGGCGCGATCTTCAGTATGATCTTCGGTTAATCGGAAACACCCTCGAAGCCAACGGATCGTCAGCATGGATCGCTTCCTTGCAATGAAAGTCTTCGCGCGTCTCTTCGCGCGCGTCGTCGAGGCAGGCAGCTTCTCGAAAGCCGCCGACGCGCTGCGCCTGCCGCCCGCGAGCGTGTCGCGTACGCTGCAGGCGCTCGAAGCGCATCTCGGCGCGCGGCTCATCAATCGCACGACGCGCAGCATCAGCATCACCGAGGACGGCGAGGTCTACTACGAGCGCTGCGTGCGCGTGCTCGGCGAAGTCGACGACATGGAAGCGTCGCTCGCGCAATCGAAAACTAATCCGAAGGGCAATATCAACAGGTGATGGCCAAGAGCACGATCATTCCGCATCTGCCGGAGTTCTTCGCGGCGTATCCGGATATCGGCATCGAACTCCTGTTCACGGATCGCCAGGTCGATCTGGTCGAAGGCGTGGATTGCGTCGTGCGCGTCGGCGCGGTCGGCAACGTCGGCCTGGTCGCAAAGCACATCGGCGCGTATTCGCAGATCACCTGTGCGGCGCCGCGCTATATCGAGCAGCACGGCGAACCGACTTCGCTCGACGAACTCGATCAGCACTTTGCCATCGGCTATGTGCTGAACAACTCCGGCCGCGTGCGCAACTGGGAATTCGCGGTGAACGGCGAAGCTCATACCTTCGCAATGAAGCACAAGATCGCGGTCAACGACGGCGACTCGTATATCGCGGCGGGCGTAGCGGGCCTCGAGCTGATCCAGGGTTCGAGCTATACCCTCGATCCGCTGCTCAAGAGCGGGCAGCTCGTCGAAGTGCTGAAGGACTATCCGTCGCATGCGCGCATCGTGTCGGTGCTGTATGCGGCGAACCGGCATCAGCCGCGCCGCGTGCGCGTGTTCATCGATTGGGTCGCGAAGCTGTACAGCCCGTCTGCCCACGTTTCAGGCGAACGATCGCGCGGGCGTGCTGGCAGGCGCGTTCGACATCGGCGAGATCGCTTTCGCGCGCGCTTGCATGCATGCCCTTCAGATGCGGCAAATCGAATTCCACCGCAACGCATCGCGCATAGTCACGCGCGCGCAGGCGTGCGGCGATCGTCGTGAAGAAC
>JAQFVI010000287.1:0-5859 GCA_029439495.1 Caballeronia sp. BR6202001590007 | reverse complement strand
GCGCGGCGAGATATCCGTGTAGCCCAGATGATCCACCGCGCCGAAACCGAACACCGGCAAGCCGAACGCTTCCACGAGACGCCCGACGATGACCGCGTGTACGCGCGGCGCGATGCTGCGGATCGGCGTGCTCGCCGATGGGCAGAACAGCACGTAGCGCTGGTTGCGCGAGGCGGGCGCGGGCAGAGGCAAACCCGCGAGCCATCGATTGCGCTTGCGATCGGCGTGGATCTCCTCGGGCGCGACGCCCATCGCGTCGAGAAAGAAGTCGATCATCGGCATCGACGCGAAACGCGGCCAGAACAGATGATTGCCGATGTCGATCGCAAGCGCGTCTTGCGGAAGGCTCGCGAGCGGCGCGGGCAAGGCGGCGATGCGTCCAATCGACGGCGCAGCGAGTTCGTAGAGACGCTGCACGTAGCGCGGCGCGTGCGCCGGACGATGAATCGTGAACGCGAGATGCGGATGACGCTGCGCGATCGCGACGAGCGCGGTGAGCCCGATGATCGAATCGCCGAGCGTGACGCCGAACGCGGTGATCAGATGCACCTCGCGCGCGCAAGCGTAGTCGAGGCGAAACAGCGCATCGTTCGCGTTGAGCACGGGAAGCGGCTGGAAGCCGCGCTCGGCGTCGCCGGTCACTTCGAGATCGTAGGGCGCGACGATGTCGCCTTCGGCCGACAGAAGCGAGCCCGCATGGGTCAGCGCATGAGCTTCGTCGAGCGTCGCCGTCATGCGCGGAAAAAGGCCTAGCTTGCTGCGCCGCGCTCGTTCGCCGCTTTCGCGACCGGCACGCTTTGCAGCACGGGCGCCATCACCGGCGCGTATTCAGGCACCCAGCGGCGCAGGTCGCGCCGCACTTCCTCGTCCGACAGCACGCGATGCTGCATCAGCCACAGCAGCAGTTCGTCGATGAAACTGTCCAGCACGCCCCGCGCCTGCGCGATGCGCAGCTTCGGATGCGGCGTGCGCGTGGTGGTTTCGTCGTCGGCGAGCAGTTCTTCATAGAGCTTTTCGCCGGGACGCAGGCCGGTGAAGACGATGCGGATCTGCTCTTCTGAGTAGCCGTAGAGGCGGATCAGATCGCGCGCGAGATCGACGATGCGCACCGGCGGCCCCATGTCCAGAATGAAGATTTCTCCGCCGCGTCCCATGCTCGATGCCTGCAGCACGAGTTGCGCGGCTTCGGGAATCGTCATGAAAAAGCGCGTAATTTCCGGATGCGTGACCGTGACCGGGCCGCCCTTCGCGATCTGCTGCTGAAACTTGGGAATGACGCTGCCCGCGCTGCCGAGCACGTTGCCGAAGCGCACCGTCTCGAACTGCGTGCGCGGCGCGGCTTGCTGCAGCGCCTGACACGTCATTTCCGCGAGGCGCTTGCTCGCGCCCATCACGTTGGTCGGATTGACGGCCTTGTCGGTCGAGATCAGCACGAAATGGCACACGTCGTGGCGGATCGCCGCGCACGCGACGCGCAGCGTGCCGAGCACGTTGTTGCGCACGGCTTGCCAGGCGTTCTGCTCTTCCATCAGCGGGACGTGCTTGTAGGCGGCCGCGTGGAAGACGATATGCGGCGTGAAGCGCGCCATGGTCTGATCGAGCAGCAGTGAGTCCTTAGCGTCGCCGACGAAGGGAACGACCGGAAATTCGGGGAATTTTTCGTGCAGCTCCTCGATTAGGCGATACATCGCGAATTCGCTGAGATCGTAGGCGACCAGTTGCGCGGGCGAGAAACATAGTATCTGCCGGCACAGTTCGGAGCCGATCGAGCCGCCCGCGCCCGTCACCATCACGACGCGGCCGTGCAGCAACTGCTCGACATGCGGCATGTCGATCTTGACGGGTTCGCGGCCGAGCAGGTCTTCAAGGTCGATCTGGCGCACGCGCGACAGGAAGCCCTGCCCCGGCGCGAGTTGCGAGAGAGCGGGCAGCACCATCACCTTGACGCCGGCGCGCACGCAGAGCGTGGCGACACGGCGCTGCTCCTCGACCGACGCGGAAGGGATCGCGATGATCGCGTAGTCGGTTTTGTATTGCTCGGCGAATTTGGGAAGTTCGCTGAAGGCGCCGAGGACTTTGTGGCCGAGGACTTCGCGTCCTTGCTTGGACGGGTCGTCGTCGAGCAGGCCGACGAGACGCCATTCGGAGGAACGCGCGAGTTCGCGCGCGAGCATCGCGCCGGCGGTGCCCGCGCCGAGGACGATGACGGGCTTGCCCTGGCCGACCAGGCCGCCGTAGAGGTAGAACTCTTTCGTCGCACGATAGAGCGCCCGCGCGCCGCCCATTGCGAGGAACAGCAACAGCGGCGAGACGATCAGCACCGAGCGCGGGATGATCGGCATCGGCTGTGCCATCACCGCGCCGACCATGACTACGAGTGCGCCGCCGACGACAGACTTCGAGATGCGCATCAGGTCCGGCAGGCTGGCGAACACCCACATGCCGCGATAGAGACCGAACACGCGGAACATCACGGCATAGACCGGGAGCACCCAGACGAGCGCATGCAGCGCTCCGCTGCGGAAATCCGCCGGCACCGAGCCGTTGAAACGGATCATGTAGGCCGCGAGCCAGGTGCCGGCGACCGCCAACAGATCGAACGCGAAGGCGCCGGCGGAAAGCCACGAAGCTTTGAATCGAATCATCCGCGCGAACCTCTGGCTTGTTGGGAAAGCAGCGCCCGATGACGCCGCCAGCATGTATCGACTACGACGCCTGCGGCCGCTATCACGACGGCCCATGCGCACACCGCGGCCCATTGCCCGAGCGGCGGCAAAGCCAACGCCCAGTTGGCGAGCGCGATGCCCGCGAGCATCAGCCCGTACCACACGAGCGCGGTGCGGGCGTGTCCGACGCCCAGTTGCACTATGCGCTGATAATAATGCTCGCGATGCGCCTGCCAGAATTTTTCGCCGCGCGCGAGACGCCGCAGCAAGGTGACGGATGCATCGCCGATGAACGGAGCGAACACCAACGCGGGAAACCAGACCGGCCAGGTGCCCTTGAGCCAGCCCCAGTATCCGAGTGCGCCTGCGAGGAATCCTAGGGGAATCGAGCCCGCATCGCCCAGAAAAATTCGCGCCGGATGGAAATTGAACAACAGAAAACCGGCCGCCGCCGCCGCGATGGTCGCGCTCGCGAGGCCCAGATCGATCTGAGGAACGGGCCCGGACAGTGCCGCGACCGCATATCCGCCGAAGCCGAAGAGCGCCATGCCGCCTGCGAGCCCGTCCGAGCCGTCCATGAAGTTATAGAGGTTGACGAGCCAGATCATCAGGAAACCGACCGCCAGCAGCGCCCACCAGGGCACCGGCGCGGGATTCAGCTCGATGAGCAACGCGACGGCCAGCATATGCGCGCCGAAGCGCACGCGCGCAGGCAGCCCGCGTCGATCGTCGATCTGCGAGACGGCGGCGAGCATCGCGGCCAGCGCGGCGGCGAGCCACAACGAAGGCGTCGCGGCAAGCATCAGCACGACGCTGACCGGTACGATCCCCCAGCCGCCGACTCGCGGCGTCGGGCGCGTATGCAGGGAACGCTCGTTTGGAATGTCCGTAGCGAGCCGCCAGGCAAGCCCCGTGCGCAGAAGAATCAGAAGGATGAGCGCGCACGCGACGAAAGCGGCCGCTGCGATGCACAGAGCGGCCGTCCACGGCGCATCGACGGAAAAAGGGAACAGCGGGCAGGTCATTTCCCAAATAGCGAATCAGTAGGCGCAGTGGGCGCGATCTTCAGGCTGCGATGGTGCCGGTTTGTATGTCGTTTGCGTGTTACCGGCGTCTATCGGTTGTTACCGGACGTTAAGTCGGTCCGATCGATCGCGAACTATGCCTGACGGACGGTCGTCCGCAGATACCAGGCGGCAGTGGCCGTGAGTCCGGCATCGAGCGAGATCGACGGCCGCCAGCCTAACACATCGCGAATGTGTGACGAATCGATCCGCAGACTGCCGGTCAGACGGTCGATTTGAGCGGTCTTGCCGGTGATTTTTCCGGCGACATGCAGAAGACCGGTGGGAACATGGATCAGCCGCGCGGGCCGGTTCAGGTGCTGTCCGAGGCGGCGCACGAGATCGGCGACGGTCGGATCTTCGCCGTCGGTGACGTGGAAAATCTGGCCTAGTGCGCGTTCATGCGTCGCGCATGCGGCGAGCGCGCTGGCGAGATTGTCGACGTAGACCATGCTGCGGCGAGCTTCGATGCCGCCGAGCGGCAGCGGGATGCCTCTCACAATCGCCCGCATCAGGCTGTAGAAGTTGGCGTGGACTTCGGGACCGTAGACGAGCGGCGGCCGGGCGACGACGATTTCCATCCCCGTGCGCGCGCCGAATTCCTGGAGTTTGATCTCGGCTTCGGCTTTTGAGATGCCGTAAGGGTCGGGCGGGTTGCGGACATCGGTTTCGACGAGCGGACGGCTGGCGTCGAGTTCGGCGAGTGCCTTGATGCTGCTGACGAAGACGAAGCGGCGCGCGCCCGCGCGAAAGGCCGCGTCGGCGGTTTTGAGCGCGCCGTCGACGTTGATCGCGCGGAATTCGGCGAGCGGGTCTGACGCGGCGTCGTTCGTGATGTGGACGCGGGCGGCGAGATGAATCACGGCTTTGCAGTCTTCGAAGGCATCGGGTGAGATGGCGTCGAGCGACACGATGCGACGCGTCGTTTCGCCCGCGCCGAGCGGTGCGCCCTCGCGCACAATGCCGATCGGTTCGTGGCCGCCTTCCCGCAACATGCGCGACAGCGCGCGTCCGACGAAGCCGTTGGCGCCCGTGATGGCGATGCGAGTGGTCATAGCCATTTCCAGCCGAAGCGGTTGAAGAAACGGAACGCGGACGTCACGAAGAGCTTGATGTGCGTGAAGCCCTTGCGTGCTGCATCGCCGCCGTGATGCAGCACGCGTACCGACGGGACATAGGCAATGCGCGCGATGTCGTGTGTGCGCAGGCTCAGGTCGTAGTCTTCGAAGTAGAGGAAGTAGCGCGGGTCGAAGCCGCCTAGCTTTTTCAGCACGTCGGTGCGGAAAAGCATAAAGCAGCCGCTGATGATGGGCGGGTCCCAGAAGACGTTCGTGTCGTCGATGGCGTCGCGCAGTTCGTAATGGTCGAGGCGTTTTTGGAAACGCTTGCGGATCGATGCGGGGAGAAAGCCGCGCACGAAGAGGTCGAAGACCGTGGGGTAGCGGCGGCAGAGGAATTGCTGGTGGCCGGAGTCGTCGCGGATGAAAGGCGTTATCGCGCCGGTTTCCGGATGGGCATCGAGGAATGCGATGGCGCGTTCGAGCGCGTGCGGATCAAGTTCGATGTCGGGATTCAGAACGAGGTGATAGCAGGCGGCCGTCTGCTCGATTGCGAGGTTGTGACCGTGACCGTAGCCGATGTTGCCGTGGCCTTCGATGACGATGCGCTCGACCCGCGAACCATCCGGAATCGGGGGCCAGTCGATGGTTCCGGGTTGGTCGTTGTTGATCAGGAAAAGGCGCGCGTTGGCGGCAAGATTCAGCGCCCGCAGCGACGAGGCGAGCGTCTCGAGCGTGCGTTCGAGCATGTCGCGGCGCGGCTTGTAGACGACGATGGAGGTGCTGATCAGTTCGGACAAAGCAGCGCGTTCGGGATCGGTGTTCGGCAGAATGCACGGAATTGCGTGATTCGAGGCGGCATGCCGTCACGCGGGGCCATAAACCCGCCATTGTCCTTGAAAAGCGCAGCAGCGGGAATCTGGTGCGAAGGAACGAATCAGTTTGCCGCCGGCCTGACCGGCGATGACCTCGCATCGACCGAACGTCGACGAAGCAGCCTATAGTGCGGTGCGCAGGAAATGCAGCATGGGTCGCTCGACCCAGACATGGGGCGGCGATGATCACCGTGGA
>JAQFVI010000286.1 GCA_029439495.1 Caballeronia sp. BR6202001590007 | reverse complement strand
GCGCGAAATCCAGACACATCGCCAAAAAACACACGATAAAAAACACCAGTGCCCCATTCCACACGAGCCGGCCATCGCGCTCGTTGATCCTGCGGCAAACGAACAGCGCCACACCGAACCACGTCAGGTTGAACAACAGGGGGAATCCATGGAAAACTCATGCACGCCTCGCGTTTGCCGATATCGATGAGATCCCGGCGAACTTCGCGCGATCGGCCCGTCCGGAAACGGGCGCGATATTCACACGACGCAACGCATGCTTTGAATAAGCCTGTTCCTAATCACTTCGGCGGATCGGCGAGCGCTTCGGAGAAAAAGTCGATGAACGTACGCACCTTGGTCGTCATGTACTTGCAGCTCGTATAGACCGCATACACGGAAGGCGCGAACGCCTCGTAAGCGGGCAGCACACGCACGAGCGCGCCTGATACGCCACCAGCAACTCCGCGAACTTGCGATTGGCGAACCATCCCGGCGCCGTCACCTTGGGCACGCCCTGCGGCTGCGCCGTCTGCGATCCGACCGCCGCTTCGGCCGCCTACAGGATGTCGAGCGCCTCGCTGNCGCACGCCCAACTGACGCTCGAGATGCGCGACGTGCTTGCTCGTCATCGCCGTCGATATGTCGAGCCGTTCACCGCCTTCACGAAACTGCCGGCATCGACGACTTCGCGAAAGACGCGCAGGCTGGTCAGGGCATCCATCGATTCTTTCCCGAACGGAAACAAAATGCCAAGGTTAGCCGGATTTATTGACGCGGGATATATGCCTAAGATTCGAGCGTCCGCTTTCCTTTTAGGAGTTGCTCGTCATGTCCACGCACACCCAAGCCTTGCCGAACATTGCGCTCGCATCGCATGCGCTGTTGCGCATCGTCGCGTCGTATCTGCTGCTCACGCATGCATCCGCGAAACTCTTCCACGTACCGCATATCGCGATGTTCGACAACCTGCCGCTGTTCCGCTGCTCGGCGCGGCGGGCGTCATCGAACTGATCGGCGGGCTGCTCGTGCTGGTCGGCTTGTTTGCGCGCGCGGCGGCCTTCGTGCTGTCGGGCGAACTGGCTTTCGCCTACTTTATCGGGCACGCGCCACACGGCAATGTCTTGCTGCCGCTGATGAATCAGGGCGAGCCAGCCGTGCTGCTGTGCTTCGTGTTTCTCTTCATCGCGGCGGCGGGGCCGGGCGCGTGGAGTATCGGCGGGCGCCGCTGAGAGAAAGCGCGTGCGTCACTTCGGCCACTCGTCGAGCGCATCGTTGAAGAGCGATGCGACGATGCCGCGCAGCCACTGCGAGCGCGCATCGTTATGAAACTTGCGATGCCAGTGCTGCTTCAGATCGAAGCGCGGCAACGCGAGCGGCGGCTCGGCGAGCGTGATCGACGCATGCTCGGCCACATAGGCGAAGCCGATCGCGTGCGGCACGGTCGCGATCAGATCGGTGCGCGATAAAATGAGCGGCAGGCTCATGAAGTGCGGCGTTTCGAGCACCGCGCGGCGCCGCACGCGTTCCTTGTCGAGAAAATTCTCGAGAATCTCCTGACTGCGGCCTTCCGCGCGCACGACGGCATGGCCGCAGTCGCAAAAGCGTTCGAGCGTGAGCGGCTCGCGTGCGAACGGATGATCGCGCCGCATCAGGCAAATGAAGCGGTGCGCGAACAGACGCTGTTGAAAGAAGTTGTTGCCGCCGAGATCCGGAAAGTAACCGACCGCCAGATCGATTTCTCCGGCTTCGAGTCCGCGCTCGACATCGCCGTGCGAAGCCGATACGGAGCGCAGGTTCGCGTTCGGCGCGTGAATGGCAAAGGCCTGCAGCAGACGCGGCAGAAACACGATCTCGCCGACATCCGACAGCGCGATGGAAAATGTATCGCCGCTCGATGCCGGATCGAAATGCTGCGTATCGAGCAATCCGCGCTCGATCCGGCTCAGCGCCTCGCGCGCGGCGTCGGCTCCATGCCGCGCGAGGTGCGCACGAAGAGCGGATCGCCGAAGTAGTCGCGCAGTTTGCCGAGCGCGGTCGACACGCGCGGCTGGCTCACGCCGAGCCGCTCGGCGGCGCGTCTCACGTTGCGCGTCTCCTCGATGGCGACGAGAAACGGGATCAGGTTCAGGTCGAGATCGTTCATGGCTCGTTCGCCGGCGCGCGCGACGCGTCGATCAGCCACGTCGCGCGACCATGTCGGACACGCGCTGCGCGGCTTCCTGCAGCGGCTCCAGAAACGCCTTGACCATCTGCTTCGCGTTCTTGCGCTGCGCATTGCCGCTGATGTTGAGCGCCGCGATCACGCGTCCTTGCCGGTCGCGGATGGGCGCGGACATCGAAATCAAGCCTTCCTCCAGTTCTTGATCGACGATCGCCCAGCCCTGACGGCGCGTGAGCGCGATCGTTTCCTTGAGCGCGTCCTTGTCGGTGACGGTGTGCGGCGTGCGCGCGGTCAGATCGCTCGCGTCGAGTGCGGCATCGAGTTTGTCGTCATCGAGCGCCGACAGCAGCACGCGGCCCATCGACGTGCAAAACGCGGGCAGACGGCTGCCGATCAAGAGATTCTGCGTGATGATCTTGTGCGTCGGCACGCGCAGCACGTAGACGATCTCCGCGCCGTTCAGCACGGCGGCCGAGCAGCTTTCGTGCACCTGCGCGACCAGGTCTTCCATGATCGGTTCGGCGAGATTCCAGAAAGGCATCGACGTGAGATAGGCGAAGCCCAGATCGAGGATCTTCGGCGTCAGTTGAAAGAGCCTACCGTCCGCCTCGACATAGCCGAGCGATTGCAAGGTCAGCAGAATGCGCCGCGCGCCCGCGCGCGTCAGGCCGGTCGCGGCGGCGACGTCGGTGAGGGTCTGCGCGGGCCGCATCGCGTCGAACGAACGGATGACCGCGAGACCGCGCGCGAACGACTGCACGTAGGCGTCGCCGGGGCGCGTGTTCTGGCTGTCGGAGGCGAGCGGCTTGTCGGCGTCGGATACCAGCGTCATGGCGTGGACTCCGTCATCGTGGGTGATCGTGGAAATAGGAAGCATCGCGAAAGGCCCGGCTCCGTAAAAACCCCGTGTTTTAGCATCGCTTCGTTGACACGACAACAAACGTAGGAATAACATGCCGATGTTCGCTAATCGAATCAATGTTCGCACATAGAACAATTGGATGCAAGTACAAATCTCTCCGCGGCTCTCGAAGGAAGAACGGCAATGATCAACAAGATTTTCGACACGCTCGCGTTGGCGGTAGCCGATGTCAACGACGGCGCGACCATCATGATCGGCGGTTTCGGCACGGCAGGCATGCCGTCGGAACTGATCGACGCGCTGATCGAGCAGGGCGTGCGCGATCTCACCATCGTCAACAACAACGCGGGCAACGGCGCCACCGGGCTCGCCGCGCTGCTCAAGGCGAAGCGCGTGCGCAAGATCATCTGCTCGTTCCCGCGCCAGACCGATTCGCACGTCTTCGACGCGCTCTATTGTGCGGGCGAAATTGAACTGGAACTCGTGCCGCAGGGCAATCTCGCGGAACGCATCCGCGCGGCGGGCACGGGCATCGGCGGATTCTTCACGCCGACGGGCTACGGCACCAAGTTCGCCGAATGCAAGGAAACGCGCGAGATCGACGGCAGGCACTATGTGCTGGAAGCGCCGCTGCACGCGGACTTCGCGCTCATCAAGGCGTACAAGGGCGACCACTGGGGCAATCTGGTCTATCGTAAGACGGCGCGCAATTTCGGGCCGATTATGGCGAGCGCGGCGAAGACCGCCATCGTGCAGGTGTCGAAGGTCGTCGAGCGCAACAAGGAGGTGGACTGGGAAGCCATCGACGAAGTGATCTACGGCTGCGCGAATCAGGCAGGCGAAGACAACCGCAACGTCGCGCGCATGTCGGCGCTGCTCGCGGGGCTGCCGGTCGGCGTGCCGGGCACGACGGTGAACCGCCTGTGCGGCTCGGGCATGGATGCGGTCGGCATCGCGGCGCGCGCGATCAAGGCGGGCGAAACCGGCCTGATGATCACGGGCGGTGTCGAAAGCATGAGCCGCGCGCCCTTCGTGATGGGCAAGGCGACGAGCGCGTTCTCGCGTCAGGCGGAGATCCACGATACGACCATCGGCTGGCGCTTCGTCAATCCGCTGATGAAAAAGCAGTACGGCGTCGATTCGATGCCGGAAACCGCCGAAAACGTCGCCGACGACTACAAGATCAGCCGCGCGGATCAGGACGCGTTCGCGCTGCGCTCGCAGCAGAAGGCGGCGCGCGCGCAGAAGGACGGCACGCTCGTGCAGGAAATCGTCACGGTGACGATTCCGCAGAAGAAGGGCGATGCGCTCGTGGTCGAGCGCGACGAGCATCCGCGCGAGACGAGCCTCGAGGCGCTCGCGAAGCTGAAGGGCGTCGTGCGCCCGGACGGTTCGGTGACGGCGGGCAACGCGTCGGGCGTCAACGACGGCGCGGTCGCGATGCTGATCGCCGACGAAGACAGCGCGAAGCGCCACGGCCTCACGCCGCGCGCGCGCATTCTCGGTGTCGCGACCGCCGGCGTGCCGCCACGCGTGATGGGCATCGGGCCGGGACCGGCTTCGCAGAAACTGCTGGCGCGCCTGGGCTTCACCATCGACCAGATGGACGTGATCGAACTGAACGAAGCCTTCGCTTCGCAAGGGCTCGCGACGCTGCGCATGCTCGGCGTCGAGGACGACGATCCGCGCATCAATCCGAACGGCGGCGCGATCGCGCTCGGCCATCCGCTCGGCGCATCGGGCGCGCGTCTCGTGACGACCGTGAGCTATCAGCTCGAACGCACCGGCGGCCGCTACGCGCTGTGCACGATGTGCATCGGCGTCGGGCAGGGCATCGCGATGATCATCGAGCGCGTCTGACGCATGTTCACGTCAACCGGACGGCTCACCGATTTCATCTGCGGCAGCGCGGCGGCGAACGACATCTGGTCGCCGCGCGCGACCGTGCAGGCGATGCTCGACATCGAAGCCGCGCTCGCGCGCGTGTTGGCGGCACATGGCGTGATTCCGGCAAGCGTGGTCGAGGCGATCGTCGCCGCGTGCCGCGCGGAGCACATCGACGCCGATGCGCTGATGACCGGCGCGGCGGCGGGCGGCAATCTCGCGATCCCGCTCGTCAAGCAACTGACGGCCGTCGTCAAGGCGAACGATGCCGAAGCGGCCAAGTACGTGCACTGGGGCGCGACGAGTCAGGACATCATCGATACGGGCGTCGTGCTGCAACTGCGCGCGGCGCTCGATGCACTCGATGCCGATCTGCGCGCGCTGTCCGATGCGCTCGCGCAGCAGGCGGCGCGCCACCGGGCCACGCCGATGATCGGCCGCACATGGCTGCAGCAGGCGCTGCCGATCACGCTCGGCCTCAAGTTCGCGCAATGGCTCGACGCGCTGACGCGCCATCGCGCGCGGCTCGCGGAACTGCGCTCGCGCGCGCTCGTGCTGCAGTTCGGCGGCGCGGCGGGCACGCTCGCGAGCCTGCGCGATCGCGCCTTGCCGGTCGCGCAGTCACTCGCAAACGATCTCGGCCTGCAACTGCCCGCGTTGCCGTGGCATACGCAGCGCGATCGCATCGCGGAAGCGGCGTCGTTCTTCGGCATGCTGACAGGCACGCTCGGCAAGATCGCGCGCGACATCTCGCTGATGATGCAGACTGAAGTCGGCGAAGTGGCCGAACCCGCGGCAGCGGGCAAGGGTGGTTCGTCGACGATGCCGCACAAGCGCAATCCGGTCGGCTGCGCGGCGGTGCTGACCGCGGCGACGCGCGCGCCCAATCTCGTCGCGACGATTTTTGCGGGCATGGTGCAAGAGCACGAACGCGCGCTCGGCGGCTGGCAGGCCGAATGGGAAGCGCTGCCCGATCTCGCGCGGCTGACGGCGGGTGCGCTCGCGAACATCGGCGGTATCGTGCCCGGCATGGAAGTGAACACGGAGCGCCTCGCGCGCAATCTCGGCGCGACGCAAGGGCTGATCCTAGGCGAAGCGGTGATGCTCGCGCTCGGCGACGCCATCGGCCGCCTGGAGGCGCACAAGCTGGTCGAAGGGGCGTCGAAGGCATCGGTCGCGAACGGCACGACGCTTTACGACGCGCTCGCCGCCAACGAAACCGTCACGTCGCATCTGTCGCCGGAGCGCCTGCGCGCGCTGCTCGATCCGGCGAATTACGTCGGTCAGGCGCAGGCTTTCGTCGACGCCGCGATCGCGAACTCACAACAACTGGAGTAGTAAAACCATGCCTCTTGCCGAAGTCAACGGGACACGTATTCACTATCGCGTCGATGCCACCGCGGGCGAACACGCGCCGTGGCTCGTGCTGTCGAATTCGCTCGGCGCGGACGTGTCAATGTGGGCGCCGAACGTCGAGGCTTTCGCGCAGCACTATCGCGTGCTGCGCTACGACACGCGCGGCCACGGTCATTCCGACGCGCCGGCGGGCCCGTACACGATCGATCAGCTGATCGGCGACGTGATCGGGCTGATGGATCATCTGAAGATCAAGCGCGCGCACTATTGCGGCCTGTCGATGGGCGGTCTCACAGGCATCGGGCTCGCGGCGCGTCATCCGCAACGCTTCGCGCGCGTCGTGCTGTCGAACACTGCCGCGCTGATCGGCTCGGATGCCGTCTGGACGCCGCGCGCCGCGAAGGCCCGCGAGCCGGGCGGCATGCCCGCGCTGACCGACGCCATGATCGCGCGCTGGTTCACCGCGCCGTTCATCGAGCGCGAGGCGCTGGAAATGAGCACGATCCGCGACGTGTTTCGCCATACCTCGGGCGAAGGCTATGCGTCCAACTGCGAGGCGATCCGCGATGCGGACCTCCGCGGCGAAGCGAAGACCATCGGCCTGCCGGTGCTCGTGATCGCCGGCACGCACGATTTGTCGACGATGGTCGAACAGAGCCGCAAACTGGCAGGCTACATTCCGAGCGCGCGTTATGTCAAACTGGACGCCGCCCATCTGTCGAACATCGAGAAGCGCGACGACTACACGCGCGCGGTGCTCGACTTCCTCGGAGAATGATGAATGAACGACGAAGAACGTTACGAAGCCGGCATGAATGTGCGTCGCGCGGTGCTCGGCGATGCCCACGTTGACCGCTCGCTTGCCAATCGCACGGAACTGACGACCGAGTTCCAGAACTTCATCACGCGCTATGCGTGGGGCGAGATCTGGACGCGCGACGGCCTGCCGCGCCATACGCGCAGCCTCATCACGATTGCGATGATGGTTGTGCTCAACCGCAGCGAAGAACTCGCGCTGCATCTGCGCGCCGCGAAGAACAACGGCCTCATGCAGGACGAGATCAAGGAAGTGCTGCTGCAGACGGCAGTGTACTGCGGCGTGCCGGCCGCCAATTCGGCGTATCACCTCGCGCAGAAGATCTTCGACGAAGAAAAGAAAGCCGCGGGGCAGTGAGACCGCGCTGCATGCACGGCTTTCCGGCCGCCTTCAGAACGCGTAGCATGTGGCGACGCCCGCCGGCGTCGCGCGGTCTTCGAGCGCCGTGAAGATGCGCCGGCCGTAGAAGAACGGCAGACCCAGTCGAAGTAGCCGCTCGCCGTGCCCGCGAGATCGGCGAGCGCGAAATTGCCGCTGCCGAACAGCATCGTCGACGACGCCACATCGAAGCTGACGGCGGCGCTCGCGCCGTCGATGGCGACGAGCGTCGCTGACGGAAAGAACAGGCCGTTCGAACCGCTGTCGATGAAGCTCGACAGGTTCGCGCCGCCGAAACTCGTCGTCACGTAGCCCGTCGCCGTGCTCGATCGCAGGACGGTCGCGGAGCCGAGCAGGTTGTTCGCCTGCGAGCCAATGCCGAACGTCATCGTCCCCGTCACCGATGAAGCGCCGCTCGCGGGCACGACGGGCAGCGCGATCGATCAGCACGCCGTTGAGCACGCCGTTGTTGTCGGCCGGAAAATTCGCCACCGGATTGGTCACCTGCTGCGCGACCGGCAGCGCAGTGCCGGCGCACGATCTACCGCCGCACGCGTAGTACCAGCGCGGCACCACCGACGATGCGCATCCCGCGCCACAATCCGCCGCGAACGGGCTGCCGTTGCCGCGCAGGCTGGCGGTGCCGAGCATCGGCAGGCTGGACGACGCGCAGTCCGTGGGCGCGCCGGCGGCGATCAACTGGACCGATGTCGATGCCGCCGTCTGGCCGGCCATGCGCACGTCGGCCTGACGAACCGCGCCCCACGTATAGCCGGAGCCGAACACGTAGCATTCGGCGATGACGCCATTTCCCGTGCCGGACTGGACGAGCGGCAGCGCGATCGACGGGTCGAGCGCCGACGCCAGGATGCGCAAGCCTTGCGAGCCGGTATCGACCTGAATGTCGTCGATGGTCTGGCAGGCGTTCGTGCCGGGCACGCAGATCGTCACGCTCGTCTGGACGATGTTGTGCGTGTTGGTCGGTGCACCGTCGACGTGAATCGCGAACACGTTCGGCGTGTTCGATTGTGGCACCGTGGCGCCCGCGCCGGGCGGCGACGAAAGCGGCGCGGGTGCGCCGCC